>NZ_QICX01000004.1:101993-331172 GCF_003201365.1 Chryseobacterium sp. CBTAP 102 | reverse complement strand
CGTTGATTGTATTGCTGGTAAGTTGCTCCTCAGCATTGCTTACTTCCTCTTCCAATCAACTGTAAAATATTACGAATTATTTTTGACAAAAACACCAACTATTTTTGACCACATTACCAAAAATAATAAAAAGTTATTTCCGTAAAATTTTTTGAGCTATGAGGGCTCAAAATTTTCCAGAATAACTTTTTAACTTACACAGTTAGTGAGACACTACCTTAAAAGGGAATGAGAATTCTTTCGGTATCTCCTTCAATTAGAATTGCTTTATCTGCAAAGAATACTTCAGCTCTGCTAATAGTCAGGTATTGTTTTAAAAAATCATACTGATCTGTATTAATATTGTAATCTTCTTTTAAATCCTTGAGGTTTTTTGCCTCAACCTTATTCTTTCCCCGAGTCTTTAGATATTTAATATCATCGAAATCGCTATCAGCAACTATGTGTGAGGAATGTGTCGTGATAATATATTGTAATGTTCGATTTTCTCCATCTTCTCTCTTTATACCTTCACCAAGCAACTTTTTTATATTTTTTATGAAAACATATTGCATCTGTGGATGTGTATGAGCTTCGGGCTCTTCGATAAAAAGCAGATTGATATCTGCAGGCTTTTTGTCCTTTTCCCGCTTAAATTCCTGAACCAGAATTTCTATTTCAAAAATCATACTTATCAGGTTCATATAACCTAATCCGTTATAATGTTCAGGCAATTTATGTTCATCGTGTGTATAAACAACGGTTGTATTACCCTCCAATAACTCCCGATGCTGTAAAGTTGAAATGATTGAGATTTCAGATTCATTTATTCTGATGCCTCCAAAATTTTTCACCTTTTCGATAACGCCATTAAACAAACTTCCATAAATCTCTGTAAGTACTTTATCTGTTCCTGCGAGCTGATCTTTAAAATCTTCAGTAGCTTGATTTTTCTCACTACTATCTTCTTTTTTCTTATAGAGGTTTGATGTTTGTCGGGACAAGGTTTTATCGACTTCTTTATTCGTTACATCACGCCTTGCACTTATATATTTAAAGCTTACGATATCTTTGATACCTATTAGTTCTTTATCCAGATTAATAAAGACCTTCTCATTGACCTTCTTGGTGGTGATATTGTATTCAAATGATTTTTTTTGAATTTTAAAATAATTCCCAATATCCTTTTGTAAGAACTCTTTTAAGCCTCTTGCTTCATAATCTAAACCGTTATTTTTAGCGTTTACTTTTTTAACGGACTCATTTGCAACGAATGCTTCGACATCTGATTTTAAATTTATAAAATCAGTATAACTTAGTGTATATTCAAATCCTAATACTATTACGTTATTATCTGGATCTAAATCCATTAATATCCTACTCACATTTGAAAGATTATCGGTTTCCTCATATTGGATAAACAATTTCATTTTTATGCCAATAGGTTCAAATTCTTCAGGAAAAGGATCAACTTCAAACGATGCTTTTAGCTCTTTTTTAAATTCTATATTTAAATCTTCAAAAGAGAATTTGCTTTTTTCGTTAATAAACTTATCTAGTACTGATAGTATAGAAGTTTTTCCTGAATTATTCTTCCCAATAACCAACGAAAGATCTTTCTCTATATCTATTGAGAAATCCCTTAATAATCTAAAGTTCTGAACTTCAATCTTGAATATTTTCACGGTGAATTAGTATAATGGATTTGTTATATCATTTTCGGTTATTTCTTCTGTTGGATAATTTTTTCCAGATACCTCTTAAAGCATCAACATCTGATTTACTAAATTTCAATTGCTTAATGAGCAATTCTCTGTCAATAATATCCAATACTTCTTCAATCTTTCGGTTACGCATTAAATTGTCAATTTCTTCAAAATTCACTATATGATTTTCTTTTAAAATTGGCAAAGGAAGTTCTTCTATCTCAGATGGCTCAAATGTTAAAACCCCTCCACCATAACTTCTTCCCATAATTTCAGAAAATGCAAAAGTCAGTGAATTTAAATAAGATAGGACAACAGTATCTGCCTTTGCTCCATTTTTAAATCGTACTCTATGAATTGTGTCCGTAGATGAAGCCCCCGTTTTATTAACAATCAATTTAGGATATTCACCAACCTGACGTAATGCAAACGCATCAGGAGACCATAATGATGGTGTAATGTACCAGAGCTTCCTGATCCTACATTTATATCCTGTATGATATTCTTTTGCTTCTCCATAAGAGATATATTCTTTAGCTTCTTTTGGTAACTTGGAATATTCTTTAGCCTCTGGCAAAAATAAATGTACAGGATAGCCTGCTGCAACATTCGCTTCAAAATCAGGTTCATCATAAGCAATACCTTTCAAATGAGCTGACTTACCTACAACTTTCGTGGTATATGGCTGTAAATTCCATTGCGCAACGGTTTCTTCATTCATCATAAAGAATTCATTTCTTCCTGTCACTATACCCACATCAACATCCATCACATTAGATGATGGTTTTATCTTGTCATTAGCTTTGATACGGCGTAACAGTTGTATTTCAGATTCATTCAAGAAATACTTTGTCCATTTTTCTGTAGAATGGTCCAGCGATTTAACTTCTATATTGTGTATTTTATCAACATTAAGATTTTCAAGTTCCTTTAAATCATTTACTTCAACCACTCTTATACCTTCATTTTCTTCTACATTCTTCTCACAAAGCAATAATACAACCTCTTGTTGAATATCACTAAATACAAGTTTTTTAAAAGTTACTATCGTAATTCGTGAGAAGTAATTAGAGAGGAAAACCCTGGTTTCAGCAGCATATTTTACTTGAAATAATTCTGCGGGAATAACCATTCCTAATTTACCATTAGTTCGTAATTTGCTTGCGGCAATAACAAGAAAAGGTACCCATATATTAGTCAATTTATTAGGGCGTAGTCCCATTTCTTGCATCATCTTAATAGCAATATCACGATGCTCTTCAGGGAAATTTTGATAACGAATAAACGGTGGATTGCCTACCACTATATCATAGTTGGCCTTTTCGTTATTTTTTAAAATAAAATTGAAAAAGTCGTCATTCGTAATGGTGTCTGAATTCAGACCGTATTTTGCTGCTCTCAATTTAGATTTTTCGGCTTCAACCTCTAATAGCTCTACTCCCTGAACCAAACCATATAGCTGATTATCTTCAGTTCCCAACTCTTTAAATCTTTTTATTGCTGATTCTATAAAATTACCATCACCGCAGCTAGGCTCTAAAACTCTTTGTGTTGTATTTGTAATTGCCCATTTACAAATAAAATCTGCAATAGGCTGTGGAGTATAATATCCACCTCTTAATTTTTTGGAATCAATATTTTCAATAACTTCTGTACTCATTTTAGTCTTCGCTTGTCGTGTTGTTTAACATTTCATCATTCATTACCACCTTCACATCTTTATCAGAAATGTTATATAATGTATTTATCTGTTGAATCAAGCTACTATACAAAGTATCCATCTTACGCTTTAGGATATGCCGCTTAGTATAAATAGTTTCTTGATCCATATTGGATTTTGTCTTTATTGTCTCTTGTACTATTTTTACAATATCATCATGTTGTAGCCTTTCCTTTGGATTATTAAAATCAATTTTTCTTATTGGAAGGTTTTCAATAAACTGTTTTCCATGGGAATAATATGCTCCTCTAAATTCGCTCGCTCCTGATTTTACCATAGCCTCAATAACAGGGTGTGATAACACCGCTAAAATGTAAAACAATGAATAATCTGAGATAGAAAATAGAGAATAATATGGTCCATTACCACCACCTGTAAATTGGATATTAATTTGATCATATACATATCCAGGCTTAGTGGAAAGGACAGGCCAAATTAATTTAGGTGTATTGTGAAATCGTGTCAAACTTTGTGATCTTCCAAATTGATACCATTTAGGATCTTTGCTTCCGTTGATGCTTCTTCTAGAAAGTGGTGCTTTAAAAATATTTAAGTAAGCCCAAGCAAGAGGATAGGTCTGTTCAAAATATTCTTCTGTAAAAACTTCTGCCTTTCCACCTACAATGGTATAAGGAAATATCATTTTTGCATTGTGTTCCACTGTATCAAATAAACCAAACGACAAATCATAAAGACAGGGTTTACAAATATCTTTTTCTACTTCATACTGTATTCCCTTAGATTCAAAAATATATGTATTCTCTGTTTCAGCTTTTGGTTGAAATATATAAATTTTATCAGCACTAGTTTGTAGCCCTACAGCAATTTCGGCAATAGAATGAAGGGCGATTGTATTACCATTTTCAATTCTTTCAAATATAGCCTCTGTTGACTTTGAAACAAATACCCAAGGTAAAGACTGAAATTTATTACTCAGATAATTGTCGTAGTTTATATCATTGACAGATAAATCTTGTGTTACTCTTCTTATACGTTTAAAATAAAATTCTTCTCTTTTCTTTTTATCTATTATTAGAATGGCTGTATAAGTACTTCTATTCGGAAATACTTGAGTCACTCCAAAATGGAGAATTTTAAATAATGAAGCATTTGTAGTAATAAAACTTCTGAGAGATTTTCCGCCTTTTACAATAAAGAATTTGTGGGGAACAATATAACCTAGTATTCCATTATCATTTATCAAATTAATTGCTCGCTGAATAAATAAGTAATATTTATCAAAAGCTTCAGAAGTAGCTACAGTGTATCCAGAGATATCGCTCTTAAAATAATCAATTTCTTCCATTGAATATTTGACTATATTTTGAATTCTGACGTAGGGAGGGTTTCCGACTAGAGCATCAAACCCTCCGGTTTCTGCTAAAAAAGGAAACTCCTCTAACCAATTGAAAGGTTTTAATTTAAATAGAAGTTCATTATTCTCTACTGCATCAGGATTATATCTAAAATACGTGTCATCAATTAATGAATTTCCACATTTGATGTTTTCTTCCAGATTCGGTAAAACCTTTTGTTTGTATCTGACTAAGAAATTATCGATAGAGCCCGCATTTTCATTCTCTAATAATTTAAGTAGTAAACTAAATTTAGCTACTTCAACAGCATATGGATTTATATCAATACCAAAAATATTAGTTGTTATAATTTGGTGTTTTGCCTGTAGAGTAAGGTGATATACGCCATCAAAAGATTGATAAATGATTTCATCATTGTTAATGCCTTGAGAGATCAAAGCAGCAATATTTTTTTCAATTAGGTAGTCATAAACCGAAATCAAAAATGTCCCGGAACCACAACAGGCATCAGCTATTTTCAGTAATTGAATCTTCTCTAAAGGTTTATCATTAACTAATGCAGATAATGTCTCCTCAATAATATTTTTTACAATTAACTTAGGTGTAGGTACTACTCCGTTAGAGGCAGCAACTTCTGGCTCTTCAACGATAAATATTTGGTTTTCTTCACCTATATAAATTTTACTCCCTAAATACCTTTCATAAATCTGACTAAGAATTGCCGGATCTACGATAGAAAAATCATAAGGACTTTGAGGGTAATAAAGTTCGCTGAAAATCTGAATGAGAATTTCTGAGTTGAGATTTATTTTTAAAGAAAAAATATCTTCAATGAAATCAAATAGGCCTGAATTGTATTTTTTATCTGAAATGATAAATAAATTCTTTAACTCATCGTAATTTCTGATTTTTCTTAAAGTCTCAAACTTCTCTATTTCCCTATCCTCACAAATTCTAAGAAAAACAATTCTATTAAGTAATCGTTGTATTAAAAAGTTGATTTCCTCATCATTTATTTCGGGATTATTAGCAACAACATCTTTCGCTAGATTTTCCCTCCAATGCTCAATTTGTCTTAAAAATTCATCATCAAATGTTGTTGTTTCTTTTTCAGTAAGAGAGAAATATTCATCAATATATCCGCTTGCAATGGATTCAAAAGATAAAAGTTCATAAAGTTCATCAAAGAATTTTTCAAATTCCAAAAAGTGAAATACCTTATATCTTGCAATACTTACGGCATCTTTCACACTTGGTTTATAACGACAATCATATATTACAAGTGTTTCAAAATTTGTTAGAATAGAAATGCCTAAGTTAGCATTCCATCCATATCTTCGTGTCTGAAAAGCTGCTTTAATATCTTTACTTAAATCTATTGAAGCTTTCTTGGCTTCGATAAATACCTTTCTTATACCCTGAACCCTAAGTGTATAATCGGGATTTTTCTTTGTGACTACATCTTCATCGTCAACATCAATACTCTCTTCTTGAAGAATATTACGTAAAAATTGGGATTTTCCTTCTTCATTATCAACATCCCATCCAAAAGTTTTTAAGAGCGGATTAAGAAAATCTATACGGAGTTGAGCTTCTTTATATCTATCTGTTTTGTAAACAGCATATTCTTTATTGAAAGCCATAATTAATACTTTCAATTGCTCTAAACTATCCTGCTTATTTCGAGTAACTACATATGCCATTCTTTCTAACTTTTATTTTTTGTTGCTTTTAAGTATTTAACTTTTTGTTCTGCCACTCTTAAAGCTTTCTCTCCTAGATCTTCATCTTGGATTTCATATATTATCTTATCACTAAGAAAAAGTATCAGTAATTCGTCTGTGTCATAATCATAAATATTCGCAAGCTTTAAAACTACCTCTTTAGATAATTTACGTTCACCTCTTTCCATTTTGCTTAAGATAGCAACATCAATATCAAGCATTGCAGCTACTTTTCTCAATGGCAAACCATTATCTTCTCGAAGATGTCTAAGCTTTTTACCAATTGTTTCTGTTAGCATAATTGTGTGTTGACAATTTGTGTCAAAAATAGTTAAATAATATTGTGGAAACAATATTATTTCTTACTTCAAATTCTAAATAAATAGAATTTGAAGTATAAACAATTGATAAAAAAAGGCTTATTAGTTTGGGTCTAATTTAATTTTTTCTGAAGCCTCTTTTGTTAATTCATCTACAATCCTAACATACACTTCTGTAGTTTTAACATCTTTATGACCTAATAATTTTGAGACTGTATAGATATCCGTGCCTGATGACAGCTGTAGAGTGGCGAATGTATGACGAAAACCATGGAATGTAAAATGCTTTTTTATTCCTGCATTGTTAAGCCATCCGGGAAGAAACTTAACTACGGTATTGTATCTTAAGCCCTCAAAAACTTTTGCAGCATCTTCACCACGATGTCCTAATAATTCTAGTGTATCATTGGATACAGGGTAATATTCGGCCTTTCCTGTTTTATTTTGTTTAAACAAAATATAGTAATTTCCGGATGTCCCTTGTATATCGCCCCACGTTAGATTTTCAATATCACAATAGCGAAGTCCTGTTAATGCAGAAAACAAGCCTGCTTTCTTGACAATGGGCGAATTACACTCAGCATTAGCCATTCTTTGTAATTCATCTTTAAAAAGATAGGGCCTGTGCGTATCAACTACTTTGATATTATGAATAAAATTTCCTAGGTCTGTTGAAATATATTTATTTCTGTAAGCTTTTTTTAAAACACATTTAAATCTAGAAAAATATGTGGCAGCCGTACTTTTTTGAATCTTTATTTTTGAACGTCCAATTGCAGGAGAGGATAATAGGTATTTTTTATAGCTCTCACAGAAGGCTTCATTAAGGTGTTTAAACAAAAAGACTTCACCTGCAAACTTTTTAAAATAGGCGATAGCCATACTCCAATGCATTGCCCCTGATTTGCTATCGACTTCTGCCTGGAAAAAATCAATAAAGTTGGAGTTGAATTTTGTCTCATTCAAAAAACCATAGTCAGTGCTGTGAACATCAATTTGTCGTTGGAGACGTACACGCTCAGCAAAAGCAATAATTTCTTTATTATGGAGTTTTTCAGTTTCAGATTTTGGGCTGTTGTAGATGAACATTTTAAGATAAAGTTTTCTAAGCAGCTTACCAGTGGTTTCACTCTGTATAGGAGGATAAATTTCTAAATACAGACTTTGTCTTCCTTTGCTTATCGGTTTATAACGTAATGTTACTCTGGTCATGTTATCGGTATTAAGGCATGAAATTCAACTGGATATTGTCAAATTGACTCATAGCCACAGCTATTGAAGTCCTCTAAAATATTATGAAGTCAATATTCTGGTGTTTGATGATTGATTCTAATAAATTAGTGCTAAATCAAGTAATTTGATTCTTGTTTTTCTTACAGATAGGTTGATGGCTTTTAAGCGGCCGGTATTGATTAAGAAATACACCATTTTCGCACTGCATTTCAATATTGCAGAAGCCTCTTTTACAGTTAGATATACGGGATTATTTATAGGCTGATACTGCCCCTCTCCAAAACTTTGTATTGCTTGCTTGGCATAACTAATTTTTAGATTTCTTTGTTCAAGTTTATAGGCTCTTTTATTACAGGTATGACTGCAGTATCGGGTAACTGTAGTTTTGGCAATAAAATTTGTACCACAATATTGGCAGACTTTTTCAATTCTGATGTTTGAGCTCATGATCAGATTTTACGTCTTGAAGAATAGTTATTTAGACCAAAGGCTACAATAATGGCACTGAGTTGTCATTATACCCCCTTTAAGGGTCATTACATATAAACGAATACAAAATTCATCCCAAAGGACAACCTAATCTAATATAAAATATTTGAACATTTTTTCTTCTCTTCGTTCAGATTGTTTTTAAAATTTGACTTTAATTTTTATAAATCATCAAGCGTTGGATGTCAGAAATTAATAATTTCTCCAAATTAAGGGTATATATAATCCAATAGTCTTTTTTATGAGTAAAATAATGACTATAAGAGGATATAAGACCTGAAGTTCTATAGCAATTTTATTTTTCTTTTGCTTAAATTTTATGTTTTAATGCCCAAGGGGCAAGAAAAGGGGCAAAAATTGTAGCATCAGAACGTGTGAAATCACATAAATTGCATTAAATCAATAGGTTATTAAAATAGTCTCAAAAACTACAAAAAACATAAATTGCTATATATTAGTGCTTTATATGTTTTTATTTTCCGATACAAAACTTGGAAAAAATATTCCCCAGCACTTCATCATTGGTCACCTCTCCGGAGATTTCGCCAAGATGTTCCAGGGCATTTCGAAGCTCATAAGCCAGTAATTCTGTAGAGATCTGGAAAGAGATTGCTTCTTTTACTTTGTGAACGGCATCCATAGACTTTTTTAAGGCTTCAAAGTGACGTTGGTTGGTGATCACAACATTATTTTCTTCAGTTTTTAAATGCTCTACATAGGAGGAAAGTTCATTTTTAAGATCCTGAATATTTTGATTTTCAACTGCTGAGATTTTGATGAAATCAAATTCGTGAGAAATAGCTTCTCTGAAAATATCTTCTACCATTTCGTATTGGGTAGGAATCACTTCATCAATTTTTGTAGCACAGATAATCAGCTTAAGATCTTCTCGTAACAAGGATTGAATCATCTCAATATCCTCAGAAAAATCCTCAGTAGCAGCATCCGCCAGATACACAAGAATATTGGCATTTTCTACCTTTTCTTTAGCTTTTTTTACCCCGATCGCTTCAATTTCATCCATGGTTTCACGAAGTCCGGCAGTGTCAATTAATCGGAAGGCATTACCTTTAATATGAAGAACTTCCTCAATCGTATCTCTCGTTGTTCCCGCAATATTACTCACAATCGCCCTTTCTTCCTTCAAAAGCGAATTCAGCAGCGTAGATTTTCCGGCATTCGGTTTTCCGATGATAGCAACGGCTGTTCCGTTTTTAATGGCATTTCCGTATTGGAAACTTTCAATCAGAGAGTTTAATTTGACTTCAATTTTATCCAATAATCCGCTTAGGGCACTTCTGTCTGCAAATTCCACGTCTTCTTCAGCGAAATCAAGTTCCAGTTCAATTAAAGAAACGAAATTTAAAAGATCAGTTCTTAATACTGATATTTCATTGGTAATTCCTCCCTTCAGTTGATTGATCGCTACCTTTCTCGAAGCTTCATTTTCAGATGCAATGACATCGGCAATTGCTTCTGCCTGAGAAAGATCAATTCTGCCGTTGATAAAGGCACGAAGGGTAAATTCTCCCGCTTTGGCCATTCTCGCTCCGTTTTTGATCAGGGTTTCAAGAATACGTTTTCCGATATGCGGGGATCCGTGAAAAGCAATCTCCACAGAGTTCTCAGTGGTGAAACTTTTCGGTGCCAGGAAGATGGAAAGCATTACTTCATCAATAGCTTCTTCCTCATCCATAAAATAACCGTAATGAATGGTATGGGATTTTTGTTTTTCCAGATTTTTTGCCGGAAAACTTTTCTGAACTACAGATAAAGCTTCATTTCCTGAAACCCGGATGATGCCTAAAGCACCTATTCCATTGGCAGTAGCCAGTGCACATATCGTATCGTTATTCATGCTGCAAATTTACGGTTTTTAATGTAAATTTTCATTCAGGTCTTTTATTCAGATTATCTATTGCCTTATTCAGTTTAAAACAAGGAAGATTTGAAATCTGCCATGTTTTAAATGTTGGTACATAGTAAGTGTGCTTGCTGTGTTAGCAAATAAAGAATAAACAGCTACTGAAAACGCCATGTTAAATTTAAAATATATAAAATAATTCTGTTGAATGTAAATCGCATTTCAATGTAAAAATCTTTATCCGGGGATGATGTGCTGTGATACAGTGATTAAAACACTGACGGTATTTGAGGGATCAGTCTGGAATTACTGGCAATAGATGATAAGAGATTAATACAAAAGATTGGGTTTACAATAAAAAGCAGCTGTATGAATTGGCGCAGCTGCTTTTGCTGCTTAAATAATCTGCGCGCTTTCTTTGATACTGTTCATCACAAAAATACTTTTAGTTTGCCCTATTCCCTCGATTTCTGATAATTTGTTGACGAAAAACTCATGAAATTCATCCATATTGGGAGCCAGGATCTTCAGCATAAAATCAAAATCTCCACTGATATTGTAAAATTCTACAACTTCCTTCAGTTTACCAACTTCCTCAATAAATTTTCCCGCTGTTTTTTTATTATGAACATTTAAAGCAATCATACAGATCACCATCATCCCTTTATTGACCTTTTTGCGGTCAACCACAGCCGTGTATTCTTTAATGATTCCTTGCTTTTCCATACGTTTGATACGTTCGTGAGTAGGCGTAGGACTCAAATTGATTCTTGCTGAAATATCGCGGACACTCATCTTCGCATCTTTCTGAAGCAGGCGGAGAATGGAGAGGTCTTTTTCATCAGGAATATAATTTTCTGCTGCCATTTTGTTCTGTTTTTATAGGTTTTATCTGGTGTTTTAGGTTTTTTGTTCTTTTAATTATTTAATATATTAAATATTGTTCCAAATTTATGATAAAATTTCAAAATACGTTCTGTTAATTTTAATTTTGCAGGAAATTTAAAACATGGATACAAGGAAGAATTTAGTATTAATTTTAGCATCGGTAGGAACATTTGTAGAGGCTTTGGATATTGCCATTATTAATTTAACAATTCCTTCTATCCAGCAGCACTTTCAGATTGGAGCTGAGACTGTTCAGTGGCTGCAGACACTCTATGTATTGTTCTTTGGAGGATTTCTGATCATCGGTGGAAAACTTTCAGACCAGATGGGAAGAAAAAAAATGTTTTTATGGGGAGCTCTGATTTTTATGCTCACTTCATTGGGGGCAGGATTGTCCCCGAATTTTGAAGTACTGGCGATATTACGTGCTTTACAGGGATTGGGAGCTGCATTGGTAATGCCTTCAGCATTGTCTATCGTTACCAATACCTTCAGAGGAGAACAGGAGAGAAACCGGGCCATCGGAATTTTCAGTTCATTTGCTGCTATTGGTTCGGGAAGTGGTCTTTCGGTAGGAGGTATTATCAGTACATACCTGAGCTGGCATTGGGTCTTTCTGATTAATGTTCCCATTCTTTTAATCACATTGGTGTTATCGTATTATTATCTGCCGGCAGATGATAAAAATGAAGCTGCTCAGAAAACAGATATCATATCCGGGATATTGATGGTATTTGGACTTTTAAGTCTGACTTACGGTACGCATGAATTGGTTCATATTAAAGAACAGCCTTTCCTGATAGCGGGTTCTTTGGTTTTAGCATTGGTACTGCTTGTTATGGTATACTACCGTTTACAATCTGTAGCAGAGCCTTTGGTAGATTTAAAATTGTTTAAACATCAATCCTTAGTAGTTTCCAATGCTGTATTCTTTACCTTGGGAGCATTTTTTATCGGATTTTTATTCCTTATTTCACTGATGCTTCAGAAAGATATGGGATTTAGTGCTGCTTCTGCAGGATTAATGCTTGTTCCGTTCAGTATCGTATCGGCTTTAACGGCTAAATTTATTCTGCCACATGTATCAAAACGTCTGAACTCTTCTCAAATGGGTGTTTTAGGATGGTCGTTTATGCTGGCGGGAGGATTGCTGCTTTTGATTTCTGTTTACGCGGGACATCCGCTAACGATAGTTTTATTGGGAGCTGCATGTATTTCCGGAGTTGGAATGACATTTTGTTTTACCGCACTTTCAGTAATGGGGATCCAGGATGTTGAACCTGCGCATTACGGACTGGCATCAAGTTTGAGTTCTACAAGTTACTTTTTGGGAGCAGGAATTGGATTGTCATTCATGACGTTAATGAGCCAGATCTTTCCTTCGGAACTATCAGTGGGAAGCCTGAATCTGATTATTTTGATCAGTTACGCTCTGCTGGCTCTCGGAATGTTATTCTTTTTTATAATAAAAAGCCTGAAAGTGAAGCCGGCAGAAGTTGCTGTTTTATAATAAACGGTCTTAAAAATATACAAACTATATGACGAAAGAACCGGTGCTTAGGGATCGGTTCTTTTTTTGGCTTTTTGCGATTCTGTTTCCCTTTACTATCTTTGTTTTTTTACTTTTCATCATGAAAATACAGGTTATCAGCGATCTTCACAGGGAATTTGGAAGTACGGAATTATGTTTTGATCATTCGGATATGATTGTGCTGGCGGGTGATGTCAATTTGGGAACCAAAGGGATTGAATGGATTAAAAAGGCAATTCCTGATAAACCTGTAATTTACGTTCTTGGTAATCATGAATATTATAAAGGTTCATATCCTAAAACACTCCATAAGATCAGAGAAGCTGCGCTTGATTCCAATGTTCATGTGCTGGAAAATTCATCTATAGACATTGACGGTATTCGTTTTCATGGAGCAACCCTGTGGACGGATTTTTCGATCTTCGGAAATCCTGTTCAGTACGGCATGCTTTGTCAGCCGAAGATGAATGATTATAAAATGATCAGGAGGGATCCTTCCTATTCAAAAATGAGAACACTGGATACCTTCAAAATCCACCAGTTTTCAAAACAATGGTTACAGGAAAATCTTAAAGATTCAAAAGGATTTAAAAATATAGTTATTACTCATCATGCACCCAGCATACAATCTGTTCCGGAGCATTACAGAGAAGATCCGTTAACAGCAGCGTACGCTTCTGATCTGGAAGATTTAATTACAGAATACCAGCCATTATACTGGATTCATGGGCATATTCATACCCCGTGCAGATATAAGATCGGAGAAACAGAAGTCATTTGTAATCCTCATGGCTATATTGATGAAAAATATAACGGATATGATAAGGAACTGATTATTGTTGTTGAGTAAATCAGCAAAAAGAAAAAATCCAATTATTTTCTTTTTCTTATTTTTTGAATATCAAGAGATGATTCACGCTTTTTCATGAACTGCTTATTAATTAGGACAAATTTTAAAGTTTTTTTTAATTGAAGATAAAAACTGTTTTTAAGAATAATTGGTATGAATATGATTTGGATTAAGTTTATTTTTTGTGGAATTTGTATCTTTTCTTAATTTATGTTTAAAATATATTTAGTTATATTGCTGGAAATTAAGTATTTATTTTATTTTTTGATGTAACGAAATTATGGAGATAGTGGTCTTATAGATAAAACTATTATCTCACATGAAAATAATATTATTTCCTATAGCAATATTAACAGGCTCATTAGCAATGGCTCAGCAGACTCCGGCTCCCGCAGCCAAAGATACTGTAAAGGGAAATGCAAAAGAAATAGAAGCTGTTACTCTGGTTGCCAGAAAGCCAACAGTAGAATCTAAAGTAGACAGAACTGTATTCAATGTAGCGAATAGTGCAATTCTGGCAGGAAATACAACATGGGATGTTCTTAGAATGACCCCTTTGGTAAGCATCGATAACAATGATGAGGTAAAAGCCGAGGGACAATTGGTTACCGTATACATTAACGACAGGAAATCTGTTTTTACAGGGAAAGAATTGAAGGAATACCTTAAAACAATTCCAGCTGATAACCTTATGAAAATTGAAGTGATTACCAGCCCGTCTTCCCGATATGAAACTTCAGGGTCCGTTATCAATATTGTTCTTAAAAAAAGGGATGACGAGGGCCTGAAAGGCAGTATTTCTCTTAACAACAGGCAGAGTACCAAGAATTCACAATACACGAATTTCAACCTGAACTACCATAAGAAAAAGTTTACCCAAACCCTTACAGGAGGATACAATAACGGAAATTATGTACAGAAAACCCAAACCTGGGATAACCGTTATGAAAAAAATAAGCTTACCCGGTTCAACCTGGAAAACTTAATGAGGAATGAAAGTCCTTCTATTTCTTCTACCTCGGAGTTTGAAATTAATGATAAAAATAATTTCGGACTTGTATTGGAGTATTCACAAAACAGAAATCTACTTTCAGCGGAATCTGATGGGATGACTTCAAAAGATGGAGATCCGGGAGAATCTTTCCTCCAAAGCCAGAACAATTGGGGATTCAGCCGTAATCTGGGAACAAATGCTTTCTATAAATACTATGATAAAGAAAAGAACAGAATTTTAGATATTAATTTGGGAACCAATTACTCCGGTGATAACAATGATAACCTCATAGATAAACTAATTGATAAGCAGGGAGTGAAAACAGCCCAGCAGCTAGGAGTTATCAGTTCAAATCAGATGCGTAATTATTACCTGAAAGTGGATTATACACAACCTTTTGGTAAATCTGGCGGTACAATGGAAGTGGGTGGTAAAACGGAAATAAATAATCATGCAATTTCCAATAGCCTTTATGGATTCAGCATGAATAATCCTACCCCGGAATTTGCTAATCTATCCCAAAATGACAGATTCCATTATGAGGATCATCTGAGTTCTTTATATGCCAATTACAGTAAGACATTTTTCGAAAAACTGGAAACGAGAATCGGAATCCGATACGAATATATTGACTATAAAGTAAGACAGGAGGTAGCAGGTACAGAGAGGAGAGATTCTTACGGCACTTTTCTTCCCAATCTATTACTGAAATATAATTTTTCGGAGAAATTTGACTTGAGTCTTACCTATAACCGAAGCATCTGGAGACCCTGGTATTCTGAGTTTAATCCTTTCCTGATGCCTGAAATTAACGGAACGTATTCCAGAGGAAATCTTTATCTGAATCCCAACCCGAATGACCGGCTTTACCTTAAATTAGGTATTCTGAAGAAGTATTTTATTTCTGCAAGATATATGCATACCAATCAGGATTACTGGACAACTTATGTAACGGAAAACGGAAGAACGGTTTCATTACCCGGAAACTTCGATGGAAAGGTTGAAAAATATTACCTTTTTGCCAATACCAATCAGAATTTCCTGAAAAATAAACTGAATGTGAATGCCGGATTTGGATGGTATTACATTAATAATAAAGATTTTAATGAGAAAAATAAACTGGGAGCCAAAGACTATATCAGTTATTGGGGAGCTTCCGCCAATATATCTTATACGAATCTTTTTAACAAAAACATTAATGTAAGTGCATGGATGGAACTTGCCAATCAGAACAACGGAAATTCATACGCGAACAATACCAATGTCTTCCATAATATTTCAGTGACTAAAATATTCCCGAAAACTCAAATGGAGCTAAGTATGCAGCTGATGAATATTTTTAAAAGACCTTATGGTGATAACACAACGTATAGTGCGGATGGAACTTTCAGAGAGTACTCAAAATGGGACTGGTACGGTGTTTCCCTTACTTTTGTAAAACGTTTCGGAAACCAGAAAGTAAAAGAAAATACAAAAACCGACGTAGAGAAAAACGGCGGCGGCGGAAAATAACCCAAGATTTTTCAGATACAAAAGAAGCAGGTTTCCAATTGGGAATCTGCTTTTGTATTGATAGAGAATTTGGCTGGGAAAGATGTTATTTCCATAGATGTGAGTTTGTGTGCTGTCAGAATGCTGAAGATACCCCCTTATTATAAGACTGTATAAAAACTACACCATCGTGTAGTAGCGAACTACACGATGGTGTAGTCTGTTTGTTTTTCAGAATAAATAATATTGTAAAAGAAAAACAAAACAATAAATAGCTAATCATGAAAATTCAAAAAACATCTATATTCAATAAAAGAAAATTACTGCTTGCCCTGAGTGTATGCTCTTTGGTATCATGTTCTGATAAGACCAATAATTATGGGATTATAAACAGCGATAAAAGCATTAATTATAAGAATGCTTTTGAATTCCTAAAGAAAAATGCTATTTTAAATTTCCATATCAATGCAGAAGGTGTTCAGGAACAAGACTCAAAATGGATTAAAGATGCTGATATCAAAGAAAATATAGAGCTTTCTTATGATAAGTCTAAGGAGTTGATTCACTCTGATGCAATTTCAGATTACAGCTTTGTCAATTTTGTACTTCCTTATAAAGTAAACTTTTCTGATGATTTTAACTGGAGACAAATGGTGCTGAAAAACTATAAACTTCCTTCAAATTATACATTAAATTCTGAAAAATCTGTAATTGAATCCGTTAATTATTTAAATAATAAACTGAAGGATGTAAAAATGCCTTATTCTGATCCTTTCCCACAGGAAGATTACTGGTCTTTTGCCCAGTTGCTGAAAGAAAATAAAGGTTCTGATATTGCAATGGTAAATCTTGCTAATTACATTAATAAAGCAAACGGGCTGCCGGTAACCATTGACTATGCTCCGGTTTGGGGCAATGTAAATGGAGGGAAGGCCTGGAATGCTTTGGTTCTTAATGAGAAAAAATCTTTTCCTTTTTCAGGAGGAACGGAAAATATAGGAAGCTTTAACCCCAGCAGAATTATTAATAGTATAAAAGACAGTCTTCATAATTCTTATACCATTACTAAAGTATACAGAAGAGGATTTGTACCGGATACCGCTTCAGTGTATTTGAAATATTACAAAACCCTTAGTAAAATGGGATTTACTTCCACCTATTCCGATATTGATGTTACGGATCAGTATACAAAGACCATCAAATATAATGTGAATGGCTTTTATAATGATAAAACGGAGCTTGGTCTGCTTTCTGTGTTCTGTTTCAACAAATGGCTTCCTGTGGCAGCCATAAGTCCGAAACATAAGCAGAAGATATTTGATAAAGTAGGAGTAGGGGCGCTTTATCTGGTTCATACTCCGGAAAGTTCGGGAAAGAAATCTCTTTTCTATGTAGACAAAACGGGGAAACTGTTATCCTTTGATAAATCTAAAAAATCGCTCATCAGTATTTCCCAGGTAGAATCTGTGGCAGAAAGAATGAAAAACCTGGCTTCTCAGCATAAAAATCCAGCGGATATCCGTTTACTGGCAGAGAATATAATCCATTCGAAGCTCCAGGATGGAGCATCATATACCCTTTACAGATTTACAGACGGCAGCTGGGAAAAGCAGGAGACGAAGTCTGTTGTAAGCAATAAACTATCATTCAAAACCTTATATCAGGATGGGATTTATCTTGCAGCATTGGAAAATGATACTCAGATAAACTCAAAAAGGCCATTTATTCTTATCGGCGGAAAAGTAGTCTTTATCTAACTCAGAAAATTCAAAAAATAATATACCGATTTCTTTTTTCAATAAAAGGAACAGGGAAGGGTATATCTGAAAATAACCAACTAAAAACATTTTAAACATTTATTATATGAAACAATACAAAAAACTGCTCCTTGCAGGACTGGCAATTGTTCCTCTTGCTCTTTCTTCCTGGAATTCCAAGCCCTCCGAACCTGATTTTCGGAATGCTGAAAACCAACAGACATTTTCTCAACATGAAACTATAGGGGAGACCAGTGGGGTTGTCGTTCAGTCCTATGTAAACAAAAAAACAATTTTCTCCGTTACGGATAAGTTTGATCTCGGACCTTCTCAGGAAAAGGTGGTAATCACTACTAAAACCCTTGAGCCTTCAAATACTCTTTCTATAGAGGATATTGTAAAAACATATCAGTAACATTTAGGGGCCATCACTGAAAACAAAAAAACTTTTTAAAAATAATTAATAACAATTTAAATTTTTTTTTATTATGAACAACTACAAAAAACTATTATTTGCGGGACTTGCAATTGTTCCTTTAGCTCTTTCTTCGTGGACGTCGGAAGATCAGACAGTAAACTATGGCAGCAGAGATGCTGGTTCTATTTCTACCATAGAAGTTATCGGTGAGTCTGCAGTAAGCAGCTCTGTAACCGTGAAAACTAAAAGAAAAGTACTTTCTGTATCAACTGTTGAAGAAGTAAGCGTTGCAGAAAAGAAAGCTTTGAGTACTTCTATTGAAACTGCCCGCTCTTTCAACGAAATTTTAAACGATTACAAATAACAATTTAAACTTTTTTATTATGAACAACTACAAAAAACTATTATTTGCAGGACTTGCAATTGTTCCTTTAGCTCTTTCTTCATGGACGTCAGAAGATCAGACAGTAAACTATGGCAGCAGAGATGCAGCTTCTGTTTCTACCATAGAAATTATCGGTGAATCTGCAGTAAGCAGCTCTGTAACCGTAAAAACTAAAAGGAAGGTTCTTTCTAAAGAAACAGTGGAGACTGTAAGTGTAGCAAGCGAAAAAGCAATCAGTACTTCTCTTGAAACTGCACGCTCATTTAATGAAATTCTTAACGATTATAAATAACAACTAAAAACTAAAACATTTTATCATGAACAACTACAAAAAACTATTATTAGCAGGATTGGCAATCGTTCCGTTAGCTCTTTCTTCATGGACATCAGAAGATAACTCTTTAACGTACGGAAAAGCAAACACAAATGATTTTTCTTCTATAGAAGTTATTGGTGGAACTGCTGTAAGCAGCTCTGTAACCGTAAATACTAAAAGAAAAGTACTTTCTAAAGAAACAGTGGAAACTGTAAGTGTAGCCAGTGAAAAAGCGATCAGCACTTCTATTGATCCTGTTCTTACTCTTAACAAAGTTGTAGAAAACTACAAATAATATTCTTCAACCTGCACATTCAGTTGAAGCTTTCAACTGAATGTGTTTCTTAAAAAACTTTAAACCTTATGAAAAAATATATTTTAATACTACCAGCTTTATTACTGACAACGGTTTCTTTATTATCGTTTGACAAAGTATCAGACGATACAGATAAGATCAAATATGATACTCTTAGCAGAAATATGTCTTTAGAAAATGAAGTAGGAGCGTTCATCAAAAGTACGGTTATCACTAACAAAACTTTCAAAAAAGAATGTTCTGTAGACAACTGTATCAAAAGAGATGCGGTAAGCATTTTCGAAACTAAAATTGTATCTGCCATAGACGCCCCGGAAATGGATTTAGGCAGAATTGTTTCAACCTATAAATAATCATTATTATGAAAAGCCTTTATTTGTATTTATTATTAATTGTGGGTACTGTAATTTTTCTTTGTTCTTTTACCATGGAAAGAGGCAGACACATTTACCGGAATCATTGGACAATTCCTGCACAGCAGAATCTTAAGATCAAAAATTCATCAAAAGAAGATCTGGAAGTTGTTTTGTACAATCCTTCCCAGACAAGCGATCTGAAATATATGAACAGCAGTAATGAACTGAAAGTTCTTCCCAAAAACGACTCTGTAAAAACGAGAATCAATTTTGCCAATGAATTTTACGTGGTCAACACCGCTTCCAGTGAAAGTGTTTTCAGACTGAAGATCCTGAATAATAGCGGCAGAATAAAGGCTTTCATAAAAAAACAGCTTCCTAAAAATTAAATCATGAAAAAGCTCATTGTGTATTATGACAGCTGGTGCCCGCGATGCACCCGATTCACGAAGACTGTAAAAAAAATAGACTGGCTGAATCTGGTAGATTTTCGCTCTCTCAGAGAAAGAGGGCAGGCTATAAAAGGGATTGACCTGATTCTTGCTGAAAAACAAATGGCTTCTTACACCAATACCTGGGCTTATGGTTATGAATCTATTTTCAGAATATTGGCAAGGCTGCCATTGCTGTGGCCTTTACTTCCGGTTCTGTGGTTTCTGCACATTACAAAAACGGGCCAGGAAATTTACATACATCTTGCTGTAAACCGGAAGATCATCCCCATTCATTGTGACAATGACAGCTGCAATATTTAGATACTAATTTTTATACTACTTACTATGAAATACCCAAAACTCTTCTTCATATTCAGTATGGTTCATATTGCGCTAATACTGATTGTATGTACTTCAAGTACAATAGACTCCTATGAAAAATCAACCTCATATGTAGAGAATGATTTAACTGCCGCTCTGAAAGATACAAAAGAAGGCATCAGAGAATTTAATTCCGTTCCTCTTATTCAGCAGTATCAGGCTATTGCAGGGATTAATGCAGGATATGGATTCTTTGCACCCAATGTCGCCAGTTCCTATATCTTAAAGGTGTCCGTCTATGACAAAAACAGGAATCTTGTGAAAGAATCTTACTTTCCTCCATTCAAATCTAAGGAAGGACTCAACAGATACCATACTTTGCTAGGATACTTTCAGGACAGACTGACGATTCTTGAAAATAAGATGCAGAAAAAGAAATCTACAGAATTTAATGAATCTGACAAATACGGTGAATTCCTGGATATATTCATCAAAAGTATCGGAAGATATTATTATAAGGAATATAATCCTGATACCTATACCGTTTCTTGTACACTTTATCTGCACCATCACCCAATGCTGCAGGAAATAAAAACAAAAAATAAAACTAAACCAGTATTAATTAAACTCCTTGACATCGATGCTAAGCCTATTAAGAAAAACCACATTGCTTCCAACTGAATTTTATAAATTCTTCAACGAATATAAACCGGAAGATAAACTGTTCTTTGCATTTTTTAGAATTTCCATGGGATTATTCTTCTTAGTGCACTTTGTTTCCACGCTTACTGATTTTAATCTTCTTTTTACAGATCAGGGGCTGATACCACTGGAAGTTGTAGGATTTCTAGGGTCAGAAAAAATGCCGTCTTTTTTCTTTGTAATCAAATTATTAGGGACCATGAATATTTCAGAAAGTGCCGTAATAATGGGATATATCGTAATATACATTCTGACATGTGTTTCTTTAACCGTAGGGTTTATGAGCAGGCTTTCTGCCGGGATTATCCTGATCCTGCACCTGCTGATCTTCCAGTCTTCCAGTACTTTTATGTATGGGATAGATTTTTTCAAGACCATTGCTATGTTCTACTGTTTCTTGTTCCCCCTGGGAAGCTTCTATTCTCTGGATTCTAAAATATTCAAATACAATGATATTAATCCTACACCTTTCAGGAATCTTCTGAGAATACATATGAGTATTGTGTACTTTACTTCAGGATTGGATAAGGCGTTCGGAATCAACTGGTGGAACGGAGAGTCTATCTGGAAGGCATTACATTTACCAGGCTTCCAGTCTTATATATTAGATAACAGCAGTTATGATATTTTCGTAAGTTTTCCGGTTATTCCGATATTTATAGGGATTTCAACCATTATTATTGAGCTGTTCTATCCTTATTTTATGTGGAAGAAAAGCACAAGAAAGGTATTTATCTGGATGGTGGTAGCCTTACATACAGGAATTATCATCGCTATGAATCTATATTTCTTCGGAGCATTAATGATCCTTTTAAACTTAAGTGCCTTCTTAAACCTTGAGGATTCCAAAAAACCAATCGCAGCAACATCATGATTTATCTTCATCATATAACCAGCAGAGCCTTAATATTACTATCTTCACTGATAGTAATATTAACCTCCGCACAACAAAAAGACACCTTAAAAAATGAAAAGAAAATTGATGAAATTAAAATTACACGCTCTGCAGTAAAATTTAAAAACGGAAAAATCATTGTTACTCCTGCCGGTACTGCTACAGCAGAAGCAAGTAACACCTGGGAGTTCATCAAAAATTCAGGCTATGCAGATGCCTCTGAGGAAGGAACAATAAAAATTAAACAAAAATATACCACTGTATATATCAATGACAGAAAACTCCGCTTGTCAGGTATAGAACTTAAGAACTATCTTGAGTCTATCCCTGCCAAGCTGATAAAAAACATTGAAGTAATCGGAACTCCGGATTCTTCTTACCCAGCCGATGAACAGTCGGTCATTAAGATTAATCTCGTGAACAGTAATATGGAAGGTTTGAAATTAGGAATTGGTTCCAGCCTTGGTTTTACCAAAAAAATGAACATGTCTCAGAATCTCAATCTGAATTATAAATCTGCAAAATTTGAAATCAATACCCTTTTAAGCAGTACACATTCCAATGTTCTTACTGAGGTGAATGCTCAGAGAGAATATAAAAATAATATCTGGGATATTGCTCAGAATCAGGATATTCAGAAATCTACTAATATTTATTCTTTACTGGTGAATTATTTTGCAGACAAAAGGAATAAGTTCAGCATTTATGGAGAGTATAATCCTGTCAATACACAGAGCGAGCTTAATGCAGATAATGGCTTGCCTACAGCAGAAAGGGTTTCGAGAAAGGATTCTATTTTTAAATACAATTCAATGTTTAAAGATTTGGGAAGAAGTACAAATGTTCAGGCTAATTATAAATTTGAAAATGATTCTGCCACTCAGAAGCTTACTGTTCAGTTTGAATATTCAAATGCCAACAGAAAAACGAACAACAGCTTCAGAAATTACTTTTATCAGCAGCCTTCTTATCTTGATGGTAACAGGATAGATGATTCCTCTTCAAGAAATATCAATATGTACATCGGAAATGCCAATTATACTATGCAGACAAAGAAATGGGGAACATGGTCTGCAGGAGGAAGGTTTTCGTACAGTGACATCAATAACCCAATTAATATAACAGTAAATGATGTTGACTCTCAGGAAAGTGTACAGAATTACAGCGAAAAGCAGTACGCACTATTTTTAGAGGGACAGAAAGAATTTAATAAAACATATGTAAGGCTGGGAATGCGTTATGAAAGTAATATCACCAATTTTTTTGATCAGGATCTTACTTCAAATTCATTCAAAATAGATGGGTTTTACCCTAATATTTTGGTTCAGCATAGCTTTTCAGATAATTTTCAGGCGGAAACCAGTTATAAAAAAACACTCATCAGACCTGATTATTTTTTGCTGAATCAGCTGAGAAGAAAGAACAGTGATGACAGTATGCTGTACACCTCCGGAAATATCAATCTGAGACCTCAGGTGGAGCATGAAGTAGATCTTTCCCTGTATTACAAAAACCAGATGTTATCTGTAGGAATGAATTATTCTCCCAATTACATCAGTACCCTGATTGTAAAGCGTGGTGATTATCTGGTGCAGGAGTATAACAATTTTAAAATGATGACACTGTATGCAAGCCTTGCCCTGAACAAAGTATTCAATAATAAATATATTGTTAAAAACTATTCCACGGTAAACTACCTTCCGATCATGGAGTTTGAAGGTTTTGAAAAAGGAAAAACCAATTTTGCTTTTGATAACAGAACTGTTTTGGGGATTATTCTTAAAAAAGGGTATGCTGCTGAGGTTTCTTATTCCTTTTCAACGGATTTTTATGACGGATTTTTCAAACATGGAAAAACAAATAATCTAAGCATTACCTTACAGAAGAAAATTCCTCATCTTAATCTTACCACTTATCTTGTAGTTACAGATTTGCTGAGAGGGCAGAAAAATTATGATGAAGCAATATATCCTATCGTGTATAAAAACTCATCTTACAATGACAGCAGAAGTATACGGCTGGGATTATACTGGACGTTCGGTAATCAGAAATTAAAGGAAATTAAAAAAGAAGATTCTCTTATGGATGATCTGAAGAACAGAAACAGAAAATAAAAACAGGATTTCCATATGATCAGGATATGAGATAGAAATCATTAAAGACTTTCATAGCAGAAGCAGCCATGGCTGAATTTAATAGGCTTTTCAGCCTGGCACCGGGTATGTTTCTGCGGGTATTTCAAGGGAAGAGGCTGTTCTTATAAGACAGCCTCTTTTGATATTTTGTGAATAGTTTATTTTAAAGTAAACTTCACTTTCGTTTTAATGGCATCGGAAGAATTTCCGATCAGCGCTTCAAAGTCTCCCGGTTCAGCTACCCAATCGTGTTTTTGAGCATCAAAATAGCTTAAAGCCGTTTTATCAATGGTAAAAGTCACTTCTTTCTGTTCTCCCGGATTCAGGTACACTTTTTCAAAACCTTTCAGCTCTTTTGCAGGGCGGGGAACAGAGGATTTTAAATCGCTGATATAAAGCTGCGCCACTTCAGCACCTGCTTTTTTACCTGTATTTTTAACGGTTACTGTAAATGTGATTTTACCATCCTGTGAAATAGTAGTCTGGTCGGCTTTCGCTTTTCCGAATTCAAAAGTGGTATAGCTCAGGCCATGTCCGAAACTGAACAGAGGTTTTATCTTTTTAGTATCATGCCAGCGGTATCCTACAAAAATGCTTTCATTGTAGGTAATATTGATAGGATTTTTCTGATCTTTTCCTTTTCCTGCCGCCAGTTCATCTTTCTGTCCCGGATATTCTCCAAGCTGATGTGCTGAATTGTCTTCAAGTTTTACAGGGAATGTAAACGGAAGTTTTCCTGATGGGTTGGCATCTCCTGCTAAAATTGCAGCAATTGAATTTCCGGCTTCAGAACCCAGATACCAGGCCTGTACAACCGTTGGAACCTCTTTAATCCATGGCATGGCTACAGCATTTCCGGAAACTAAAACTACAGCAAGATTTTTATTTGCCTTTGCAAGAGCAGTAATCACCTGATCCTGACTGTATGGAAGCCCATAGCTTTTTCTGTCGTTTCCTTCACTGTCCTGGAAGTCTGCTTTATTCAGGCCGCCTACAAAAATGACATAATCTGATTTTTGGGCCAGTTCTACGGCTTCATTCAGTAATTCAGTTTCAGATCGTGTATCTTTTAAGTCCTGGCCGGATTTTACACCGTTATATTCTCCTCCGATATCCCCTACATAGCCTCTTGCATACTCTACATCTGCCTGTTTTCCAAATCTGGATTTGATTCCGTCAAGAGGAAGGGTTTCATATTTCACTTTTAAAGATGAAGAACCTCCGCCTACAGTCATTATTTTGATAGCATTTTCTCCGATAACGGCTATTTTTTTAGCCTTATTAATATCAATTGGAAGAATATTTCCCTGATTTTTTAATAAAACGATTCCTTCTTCTCCAATTTCTTTGGCTACAGCTTTATGCTCTTCAGAAGCGATATTCCCGAAAGGTTTGTTGCGGTTCATCGTCGTTTTATAGGCAAGACGAAGCAGTCTTGTTACCTTGTCATCCAATTCTTTGGTGCCTACTTTCCCTGCTTTAATCAGATCAAGATAAGGTTTTGCCAGATAATAGTTGTCATAGGCATTTTTAGTTCCTGCAGAAAGTCCGTTGGTCCATGATCCGAATTCCAGATCAAGCCCGTTATGAATGGCCTGTTCAGTATTGTTGACAGCTCCCCAGTCTGAGACTACAACCCCTTTATAATTCCATTCCTTCTTTAAAATATCATTTAAAAGATACTGATTCTGGCTGGCATACTGGCCTTTGTACATATCATAAGCACCCATAATGGTCCAGGAATCACCCTCTGTTACTGCGGCTTTGAAGGGAGGAAGGTAGATTTCATAAAGCGCTCTGTCATCCACATTCACATTGCTTGTATGACGGAACATTTCCTGATTGTTCAGGGCAAAATGTTTTACAGAAGTTGCCACTCCGTTGGATTGTACCCCTTTGATATAAGGAACCACCATTTTTGAAGTCAGATAAGGATCTTCACCCATGTATTCGAAATTTCTTCCGTTTAACGGAGTTCTGTAAATATTGACTCCAGGTCCAAGAAGAATATCTTTTTTTCTGTAACGGGCTTCTTCACCCAAAGCTTTCCCATAGTTCCATGACATTTTTTTGTTCCAGGTGGCAGATAAAGCAGTCAGGGCAGGGTAGGCGATAATAGAGTCGTTGGTCCATCCCGCCTGATCCCATTCGTCCCACATTACTTCGGGGCGAACTCCGTGAGGTCCATCTGTTGTCCAGAATTCCGGAATTCCCAATCTTGGTACACCCGGCGAACTGAATTTCGATTGTGCATGAAGCATGGCTACTTTTTCTTCCAGGGTCATTCTTGATAATGCATCCTGAATACGCTGTTCTACAGGTTTGGATTCATCCAGATATACAGGGATGGTAGTATTAGTCTGAGCCATATAAGAAGCAGAAATAAAAGTGAATAAACTTATAATGACGGTTTTCTTTAACATAATGCCTTTCTGTTTGATTAAAAGCAAAAATAAAGAAAATTTCTTTATTATCTCAAATTGAGAAAATAAAATTTTAGCGAATAAAAAACTGCCTGCTTATTTACAGACAGCTCATTATTAAATATTTTATTTGTAATGACGAAAAAAATAAAGAGAAGCATACGAGTGAAAAGCAATACTATGAATCCCGGATCCACTCTCACAACTCTAATACTCTCAAACCCTCTCACTCATCAATCCCAGCCCCTCACAGCCCCTCCTTTGAAGATTTCTTTAGCTTTCTTTTCTACTTCGGGAGACTGATAGGCTTTTACAAAGTTTTTTACTTTCTGGCTGTTTTTATTATCCTGTCTGGCCACTACTAGATTGACATATGGAGAGTCTTTATCTTCAACAAGGATACCTTGTTTCTCCTGATCAAGGCCGGCCTGAGCGGCAAAATTATTATTAATCACTCCCACAACAACATCTCTGTCATCCAGCACTCGTGGAATCTGAGCACCTTCAATCTCCATGATTTTCAGTTGTTTCGGGTTTTCTGTAATATCGGTTACTTTGGGCAGAAGTCCGACACCATCTTTTAATTTTAAAAGACCGCTTTTCTGCAAAAGAAGTAAGGAACGTCCTCCGTTGGTAGGATCATTCGGTATAACGATAGTGTTGCCTTCCTGTAACTGGCTGATATTAGTAATTTTTTTTGAATAAGCTACAATAGGATAAACAAATGTATTCCCCACTGGCACAAGGTTGTAACCTCTCTGCTTTGACTGTTCTGTTAAATATGGAATATGCTGAAAGGCATTGGCATCAATATCTCCGTTAGTCAGTGCTTCATTGGGAACTACATAATCATTGAAAGGGATAAGTTCCACTTCCAGATTGTATTTTTCTTTAGCTACTTTTTTGGCCACTTCGGCAATCTCCTGTTCCGGACCATACGTAATGCCTACGCGGATAAAGTTCGGGTCATCTTTTCTTCCCGAGCACGCACTGAACAGCAATATTCCTGCAGCCAGTAAACCAAAAAACTTTATTTTTTTCATTCTATTTTTTTATTTTAAATGCTATTGAGGTAAAAGATGGATGAACTCTCATACACTCAAACCCTCAAACCCTCAAACTCTCCAACCCTCCAACTCAAAACTACCTGTGATCAAATCTTTTTGATAATCTGTCACCCATAAACTGGATCATGAAAACCAAAAGAACCAGAAGAATCAGAACGGTATTCATAATGACAATGTCATACCCGATATATCCGTATTGGTAACCTACCTGTCCAAGTCCTCCTGCGCCTACAGCACCACCCATTGCAGAGTACCCTACAAGAGTAATCAAAGTGATAGTAGCATTGTTGATTAATGAAGGAAGTGCCTCAGGCAGCAATACTTTTCTGATGATCTGTAACGGAGAAGCTCCCAAAGCTCTTGCTGTTTCTATAAGACCGTGAGGAACTTCAATAAGGCTGTTCTCCACCAGTCTTGCAATAAAAGGTGCTGCTCCCACACTTAGCGGAACTAATGCGGCATTCACACCTATAGAAGTTCCTGCCAAAATTCTGGTGAAAGGAATCATCCATACAATGAGAATAATGAAGGGAATGGCACGGAAAATATTAACCAGAATAGATAGTCCCCTATGGTAGACTGCATTTTCCAGCAGCTGTCCTTTTCTGGTTAAAAACAGCATAATCCCAACCGGAAGTCCCAATACAAATCCAAAAAATCCGGATAAAAATGTCATATAAACCGTTTCCCAGGTTCCTTTTGCCA
The DNA here is from genome assembly GCF_003201365.1 of Chryseobacterium sp. CBTAP 102. NCBI lineage: Bacteria > Pseudomonadati > Bacteroidota > Flavobacteriia > Flavobacteriales > Weeksellaceae > Chryseobacterium > Chryseobacterium sp. CBTAP 102. The sequence continues at coordinate 302,837 of NZ_QICX01000004.1, read as the reverse complement.
AAAGGGCAATTACCGTATCACTAAGCATATCCTTTTACTGTATTTTGAATTTTATTTTGGTTGAAATAATAGATCGCCTGCTGGTTTTCTTCCGCTTCACCCTGAAGCTGCAAAAGCAGTTTACCGAAATTGGAATTTCCAAAATATTCTACATCTGCTTTTAACAATTTATAAGGGATTTTATATTGGTTGTATAGCGTTGAAAGAATTTCTTCAACACTGATGTTTTCGTTAAGTTCTATTTCGATCAGCGGAAATAAATCTTCTTTAGGCTCTTTCTGAAGTCTGTTGATGAGTTCCTGCGGCAGGGTCATGATGTCTGAATTGATGAACTGGCGGATGATCGGGTTTTCTTTATCCGAAATAATCTCGCTTAAAGTTCCTTTTGTTAATAATTTTCCTTTGTCGATAACGGCCACATGGTTGCAGACCGCTTTGATGACTTCCATTTCGTGGGTAATTAAAAGAATGGTAATTCCCAGTCTCTGATTGATATCCCTTAAAAGCTGCAGGATAGACTGCGTTGTAGCAGGATCCAGTGCGCTGGTAGCTTCATCACAAAGTAAAAGGTGAGGATCGTTGGCTAAAGCCCTGGCAATAGCTACTCTTTGTTTCTGCCCTCCTGAAAGGCTTTTGGGATAATCATTGGCTTTGTCTTCAAGTCCTACAATCTTCAGGAGTTCATTTACTTTTCTGTTGATATCGTCCTTGCTGGTATGATCCAGTTCCAATGGAAGCGCTACATTATCAAAAACAGTTCTTGAAGAAAGAAGATTGAAATGCTGGAAGATCATTCCTATTTTTTTACGCTCCTCAGCCAGTTGTTTGGAGCTAAGTTTGGTGAAATCTTTTCCATTAATAATGATCTGTCCTTCATCCGGTCTCTCCAATAAATTGACCGTACGGATCAGCGTACTTTTTCCTGCACCTGAAAAACCGATAATTCCTACAATATCTCCTTTATCGATAGTAAGACTCACCTTATCCAGTGCCTTAAAAGACTGTTTTTTCTGGTGAAATGTTTTGGATATGTTTCTGATTTCTATCATTCTGATTTTATATACTTTTTAAATAGGCTGATAGGGTCTGCCTGCTTTGTTTAAAAATCTCTTTACTCTTCTGATTTTGACCTTGGACCGTTTTGAAAGTCTGAAATACTTGGTGACATTGGTTAGAAGTACTCCCAGCAATATAATAAATAAACCATACAGCTGACCTCCATTGATGCTTTGATTCGCAACAATCCAGCCTGCAATCACTGTTACAATAGGATTGATGTAGGTATGGGTGCTTACCAAGGCAGCGGGTTTTACGGACAGAAGCCAAATGTACGACAAATAAGCGATTATCGATCCAAAGAAGATCAAAAATAGAACCCCAAACCATGCCGATAACGGAACCGCAGAAACTGAAAAATCAGTCCATTCCTTTCGGAAAAAAGCAATCAGAAAAGAAGCTAATCCTGCTACTATAAGCTGTTGGGCAATATTCATAAACGTAGATTGGGAAGCAGGATTTTTCTTTGAATAGAGAGCTCCAAGTACCCAGGCAATGGAGCTTAATCCCAAAACTATAAACGCAGTAATACGCAGACTTCCGTCAGCAACTACATGAATATCAGAATTTATGCTGCCTTTTAAAAAGAGTACTAATCCTACAAATCCTATGACCAGTCCTATCGGAATAAATTTATCCGAAAAATAATACTTCCAGTTCTTTTTGTCGATCGCAATAAACCAGAATGGGCCGGTTGCAATAGAGATAGCCGCTTCTGAAGCCGTTACATATTGTTCTCCCCACGCAACAAGTCCGGTTCCTCCTGTAAGAATAAGAACTCCGATAACTGCATTTTTCTTCCAGTTGACCAGAGAATTTGCTTTTTCTCCTTTAGACAGAAGATATCCGATCATTAGAATTCCTGCAACCAGAAACCTTAATCCCGAAAGAATGAATGGCGGAAAACCTTTTAAGCCAAATGAAATAGCTAAAAAAGTAACTCCCCATATCACATAGATGTTTGTAAAAGCTAATGGAATCAACCATTTGTTTTTGGAATTATTCATTTTTATGTTTTTAATGTTGTTGTATTTAATAAGAAAAAGGCTCTACCACGTGGTAAAGCCTTTGAAAATATATCTAAATAAAAGTAAGGTCAACCACAGTGTTCTTCATGTACAGGCATACAGATATCCTTCATCATATTTTTGATGGTATATTTCTTTTTTGGATTATTCTTTAATTCTGCCTTCATTTTTTTTATTTCCTGAATACGTTTGCAAATATAGAATATAATTTTTATTAGTCTACTAAAAAAGTAGGTATTTTGAATATTAAATTATTGTTAATGATTTAAATTGTTGTTTTTCAGGTTATTGTATGTTTTTTTATTTTTAATTTTTTTTGGTGAAATATATTGTTTTTATGTCTTTTTGTTCCAGTTATATCAAAATTTCATTAAAACAGATGTTGTGAAAAAGTCAAAATATATTGAAATTTATGAGAATTATGTAATTGTGAAATGCCGGTAAAGGTGATTACAGAAACACAGGTGTTGCATTTATTAAACCAGTTAAATGCACAGGATTTCTGTTCAAAGTAATTCAGCATCAAAATTAAAAGAAATGAACGGTAGAATATTAGGCCTGTCATATTATTCCTGTTGCAGACAATGCTAGAATAAATTTAGATTTTCATACTAAAGTTTTAGGAGTAAGACAGGTAAAAAAAATCATAAATTTTGATGATCCGGGAACGTATCACTTTTATTTTGGAAATGAAAACGGAACACCGGGAACGATTCTTACTTTTTTCCATGGGAAGGAATAGGTAAAGGAATAAACGGAAGTGGTATGGTTATCCATATCGGATATTCATTACTGAAACTACGCTCGAACTTATCAACTCGAATCCCGAAATCCCGCCTTCTGTCTTAATAACCAATTAACAATTTCAATACATGGTTATGCGATATTTTCCATGTAAAAAAACAGAGGTTTCAATAGTATGAATTTTATCATGCAAGTGAAAATATAATGAAATATTGTTGGAGAAACCAGTATTTTTGAAGTACTTTTTGCATATAATAAAACACAAATTTAGAATTATTTCAGAAAGCCAAATCAATGGCTTTTTGTTTTTAAATAATAGAATCTTTATGAAAAAAACAATTATTTTTAGTGGATTATTCTTATCCATTCTTATCAATGCTCAGAAGAATAACGTTATGTTTAATCCTTTTTCCCTCGCTTTTGGAAAAATTCAGGTAGGGTATGAGCGACCTATTAATTCTAACATGACTTTAGGCTTAACTATCGGGGCAAAGATGTCATCAGGTGTTTTTAAAATCTCCGGGTTAAATACAAATGCAATCCAAACCGACGATTTTAATTATAAAGGTATTGAGCTGCAACCAGAATATAGATGGTATTTACAGAAAAATGTAAAAAATTACACCGGATTTTTCTTAGGAAGTTATTACAGATACCGGAATTACAATAACAAACTTGCTATTGTATATAGACCGAATTCAGCCGATGATTCTAAAAATTACAACCTTGAATCTGGTCTTATATCTCATACCTTAGGCTTTGAAGTAGGCTATAAGCTTCCTGTTTATAAAAATTTGTTTGTTGATTTTATAATAGCGGGACCAGGGGTGAGTTTTAATAAAGTTACCTTAGATACTTCTGGTGTAAACATCGAAGATCAGTTTTATACTGATTTGGCAGCTGCTATTAAAGAAAAATATAGTTTTGTAAATAATTTAAATCCAAACTTAAACTTCAAAAAAGACGGTAATTCAAACAGAAGTTCAAAAATTGTATTACCAGCTTTTAACTATGGAGTAAAAGTGGGGTATTCTTTTTAATTCTGGATTTGTAAAATACAGTAAAAAAAGCCATGGGAGGCAGCGTTAAGAATAATACATTAATCAAAAAGCTCTTCTCCTTATTAAAGAGGTTGGAAATTTACAGTACTACAGCGAATCTAAATAAAGTTATTCTTTTAAATTAAACAGGTTTAAGAGTAAAACATACCCGTATGTTTTCCAAAAACAACAATCCTATCTAACCATACTGCCGGATACAAAAAGTTTCCGGCATTTTTTTTTGCAGCAAAGTCATTTATTCAACCAGTTAAATGTGCAGGGCTTCCAGTCTCTCTAAATTTCTCTTGTTAAATAAGAACCAATAAAAATCTGGTATGGACAGAAAAGATTTTTTAAAGAAAGGATTATGGGGAACAGAAATGTTTTTAGCATCAGCTTCTCTGGCAGGCGCTATGAAAAATGACATTGATGATATCGAACCCCTTAGAACCGATCGGATACAATCATCTTTACAAGATAGAACCTAATTTACTCTATTTCAACTTTAAGGCTTCTACAATCAACTGAATTTGTAAAGTCAAAAAAAATCCCGATTTTTGCACTCCTTCAATAAACCCGAGTTCATGAAATTATGTATTGCCGAGAAACCCAGTGTTGCCAGAGATATCGCCAAAGTATTGGGCGCTACCACGCCTAAACAAGGCTATATGGAAGGAAACGGCTATTGTGTAACATGGACTTTCGGACACCTCTGCACCCTGAAAGAACCTCATGACTACGGTCCACAGTTCAAATCCTGGAATCTCTTTTCACTGCCGATTATTCCCAGCAGCTTCGGAATCAAGCTGATCCCGAATAAAGGAGTGGAAAATCAGTTTAAAGTGATTGAAAGATTGGTGGAAGAATGTGATGAGGTCATCAACTGCGGGGATGCCGGGCAGGAGGGAGAACTCATTCAGCGTTGGGTATTGCAGAAGGCAAAATGCAACAAACCTATCCAGCGTTTATGGATTTCTTCATTGACGGAAGATGCTATTAAAGAAGGATTTGCAAGTTTAAAACCTGCCGAAGATTATAAAAATCTATATCTGGCCGGAAATGCCAGAGCGATAGGAGACTGGTTATTAGGAATTAATGCTACCAGGCTTTTTACCAAGAAATTCGGGGGAAATAAAGCGGTTCTTTCCATTGGAAGAGTGCAGACTCCCACACTGGCCATGCTGGTTCAGCGTCAGAAAGAAATTGATGCTTTTACCACAGAAGAATACTGGGAGCTGAAGACCAAATACCGTGATGTCATTTTCAATGCAGCGATCGATCGTTTAAAAACATTGGAACGGGCAGAGAAAGGGCTGGAATATCTTAAAGTCAATCCATTTGAAATTGTTTCTTTCGAAATTAAAGAAGGAAAAGAAAAAAATCCACGACTTTTTGACCTTACCGGTCTCCAGGTGGAAGCCAATAAAAAATATGGATACTCAGCAGAAAATACGCTGAATTATGTGCAAAGTCTTTATGAAAAGAAACACGTAACCTATCCGCGTGTTGATACCACCTACTTATCCGATAGTTTATATCCGAAAATTGCAGGAATTCTTCAGAAAATGTATCCTTATCAGGATCTGATTGCTCCGTTGCTGGAAGCTCCGATTCCGAAATCGAAAGCGGTTTTCGACGATACAAAAGTAACCGATCACCATGCGATCATTCCTACGGAAATTCCACCTTCACAGAATCTGAGCAGGGAAGAAAAACTGATTTATGATCTGATTGCCAAACGTTTTATTGCTGTATTTTATCCGGAATGTAAAATTTCCAATACCCTGGTAGAAGGAAAAGTAGGAACCATTCCTTTCAAAACAAGCGGAAGACAGGTTCTTGAAGCAGGATGGAGAGCCGTTTATGCCAAAGAACCCAAAGAAGAAGCTACCGATAAGGAAAAAGAAAAAGAGGAGGAACAGACGATTCCTGAATTTATTGTAGGAGAAACCGGACCACACGATCCGATGATTCACCAGGGAAAAACCACACCTCCAAAACCTTATACAGAAGCAACCTTGCTGAGAGCCATGGAAACAGCCGGAAAGCAGGTTGAAGATGAAGAGCTTCGTGAAATGTTGAAAAACAACGGAATCGGAAGACCATCTACCCGTGCGAACATCATCGAGACCCTTTTCAAAAGAAAATACATCGAGAAAAAAAGGAAAAATCTCATCGCTACCCAAACCGGAATACAGCTGATCGATACCATCGAAGACGAGCTGTTAAAAAGCCCGGAACTCACCGGAGAATGGGAATCTAAACTTCGTAAAATTGAAAAAGGAGAGTATGAAGCCAATCTTTTCAAAGAAGAACTGATTCAGATGGTTACAGAACTGACTGAAAAAGTGGTGTACGGAAAAGGAAAAGTGATTACCCTTCAGGAAGAAGAAAAAGAAGAAGTGAAGGAAAAGAAAAAAAGAGAACCTGCCCAGAAAAAAGAACTTCAGTCCTGGGAAGAAACAAAATGTCCTAAATGTAAAGGACACAATCTGATCAAAGGAAAAACAGCGGTAGGCTGCTCTGATTTCAAAAACTGCGGCTTTAAAATCACCTTTGAAATTTTCGGTAAAAAATTATCAGATAAACAGCTCCTGGATCTCGTATTAAAAGGAAAAACCTCAAAACTAAAAGGTTTTTCTACCCATCCGGAAGCTATCACAGAAGGTGTTCTCACTTTAAATGATGATTTTCAGGTACAGCTTAGTTGATCAATTTCAAATCGACAATTCCATTCGGAAAAACAGTTAACGAGAATGATTAAGTGGAGAATACGGGATTCGAACCCGTGACCTTTTGACTGCCGGTCAAACGTGGTAAATCTTTGTATACGCTAGTTCTATTGGGAATGACAAGCTGTAGGGATAGACTAAGTGCTGTATTTGTCATTCCGCGGGTTGCAGTTTTATACTTTCTCTGAAAGAGTGGTTTACCGGAACAATCTCCTGTACCAGCCATCAACATCACTCCTAATCTCATCATGATGCCTGCATAAAATGACTGCCAGCTCCAGCTCAGACCTTTCAGGTTGATAAGGATTCAAAGTAAGAAATCCGAAGAAATTTCCATCCTGATCAACAATTGCCGGAGGATAAGAAGCATAAGCATTCCATGGAGAATATGCACCATATGTACTACCGTAGTTTCCATAGGTATTCCATATAGATTTTGAACCGAAGGTATTTCCGTAATCGCTAAACTTGTTCCAGATCGAATTTTTATCAAAATTATCACAGTTTAGGCATCCCAAATATTGATCATGATCTGCACCGCCATACAAATGCAGCGTTTGCGCATGAAAAATACAGCCAGCCAGAAAACTTAAAAACAGAAGTGCTTTTTTGATATCCATAGAAGTATTCCTTTATTACAAAGCTAACTCTTTGAACCGGAATTTTGATAAAGCAAAAATAATGAGTTTGCCTGCTCAAAAGTTCATGCCCTTAGAAATTTTTTACGCTTTAAATTCTTTACTCTTTAAATCAATCTTTAAATTTACATGCAAATTCAAAAAATAATGACTCCAGAGAAAAGAAAACTCATTACAGACAGCTTTGGCCGTTCAGAAACCCTGAAATTCTATCAGGCAGAACTGCTGGAAGCAGAAACTGATTTTATCTCCATGAAGATCCCTAAAATGGAAATGATGACCAGAAAAGCAGGAATGTTCAACGGCGCAATGATCGCCTCTTTGGTAGATGTTTCCTCTGGATATGCCGCTGTGAGCCATTATCCGGAAGACTGTTATGTAGTGACCGTTGAGCTGAAAGTGAATTACCTTCGCCCTGCAATGGGAGATGCATTGGTTTCAAAATCTTATGTTATCAAAGGTGGAGGAAAAATTGTTGTAGTGAGAACAGAAATTTATGTTCAGACCGAAGGTTCTGATTCAGAAAGTCATGTGGCCACCTCATTAGTCACCATGATGAAAATAAAATAAGAATTTAAGAAAAAAAAGATAGAATATTCCTTCAATAAAGGGTTTCAGAGAATTCTTTTTTCCGAAATGGAATGGCTTTTGCTCCACAAATCCCATAAACATTAAAAAATATCACAATGAACTTAATTATCCGACTATTTATCACAGCGATTGTCGCTTACCTTTTAACTAAAATTTTACCGGGAGTACAGTTTGAAGGATTTTCTTCAGCGATCATCTTTGCTATTGTACTTGGGGTTCTTAACATATTTGTAAAGCCTGTTTTAAGCCTGTTTGGCCTTCCGTTGACCATTCTTACCTTAGGATTCTTTGCTTTGGTAATTAATGCTGCAATTGTTCTTATTGCAGATTATTTCATAGACAGCATGGTAGTAGATGGATTCTGGTGGGCATTTATCTTCAGTATATTATTGTCAATTGTAACCTCTCTGGCAAACTCCATGTTCTCAGATGGAGAATAACGATCAGAAATAAATCCAATATAAAATATAAAGCCTGCTATTTTCAGCAGGCTTTTTTGTAGATAGAAACCGAATGCCGTTACTTGTTTTTATTTTCTCTTTTCAAACAGCCACTTGGGAATATCTTCAGTTGTTAAAAACGGGATGGTAATCGTATTATGATTAAGATTACCGTATGTGGTAAAAGTCAGATTTTTGTTTGAAACTAATTTTTTAAACAATTTGATACTTCCCGAATAGGGATTTTCATTGTCTTTTTCACCGTGAATGAGCCAGATATTTTTTTTATCCAGTTGTTTCAGATTTGAAAAATCAGGAACCGCTGCAATGGAAACAATAGCAGCAAATTTGTCAGGCTCTATGCTCATAAGATTTTGTGCTGTAGAAGCTCCCATAGAATATCCCACCAGATAAATTCTGTTTTTATCAATATTCCGGTATTCTTTTTCTACATTTTTTATCAGATCCCATAGGGCAAAGACATCATTTGATGGTTTTGAGACCAGATCATTATCCGTGTTGTTGTCATAAACTGAAGAACGCGTGCTGAATTGTGGGGCTATCACATAGCATTGGTACCTGTCATATATTTCCTCTCTCAGCCATATCTTAGCCAAAGGTTCAAGCTGGCTTTCATTATCGTTTCCAATTCTTGTGGAATTATGAAAAGTAATGACTAATGGAAACTTTTGATTTTTGTCATTATCCTTCGGAGTCAGGATTCTGTAGGGAATTTGTATATCATTCTTGATGAAAACCTTTTTCTGAAAATTATCTGTATTTAAGCTGTTTAAAAATTTCCTGGTAGTAACGAAAGTCAGGCTATCTACCTGTGTATCCAAAAATTCACTTTTCTGAGCAAGCACCGGATTTGAAGTGATAATGACGAGTAAAGTGATCAGGATTTGTTTTAAATTTCGGTTATTCATAGTGTTTTTATAGTTTTCCGGTTTATTTTTCCTTTCAAATATAAATATTTAACAATTTGTATAAAACAGCAATTTAAGCTGGAACGGGTTGCCAGATATAAATAGGAGTTGCTTTGGCATCTGTACTTGTTTATATTTCTTAACTATACATTTATTTTTAAGAATATAGAATAAAAATCTAAACTTAAATGTTAATTCTTTCGTGCGTTTTTATTTTAAATATTAACTTTGGCAATCTTTGAATGTAATAAAAGGATTTCGTGAAATTACTATGATTTCACAGATCCGTTAAAAATGAATATCAACATATGAAACTTAAGTACAGTCTGCTGGCTTTGGCAGCTCCGCTTTTAATGAATGCACAACAAGTAATGACGCCTGAAATTCTTTGGACTTTGAAAAAAGTGGGAGTACAGGCAGTTTCACCGGATCAGGCTTCTCTTATCTATAAAGTAGGACAGGTTGATCTGAAAACAGAGAAAACAAAAAACGAGAACTATTTTCTGAATGTTCTTAATCATCAGTCTTCTAAAATCGATTTCGGTAAAAAAGCACTTATTCAGTGGGATAAAAACGGAATTTATGCTCAGGAAGGTGATAAAATCTATCTTTCTAAAGATGCCGGAAAAACCTGGACAGAATTTTATACTATCGGGGAAGCTGATAATATTGTCATTTCTCCGGATGGGAAGAAAATTGCCTTCAGCAAGCAGGTGCTGGTAGAGAAAGTAATGGGGAAAGATAAATTCAGTGATACTCCCAAAACTACGGCTCAGGTTTATACGGACCTGAACCACAGACACTGGGATTATTTCAATGAAGGAAAATACAACCACGTATTTGTAGTGAGTACTTCGGATAAAGTAGAAGTTGCTAAAGATCTTCTGGAAGGTAAAACCTGGGATTCCCCGCAAAGACCTTTCGGTGGAGCTGAAGATTTTATCTGGAGCCCGGATTCTGCACAGCTTTTATATGTTACAAAACCTAAAAGTGGCAAAGAGTACGCTACCAGTACCAATACCGATATCTTTGCTTATGATCTGGCATCAGGTACTACCAAAAACCTTACAGAATCAAACAAAGGATATGATGTAAACCCAAAATTCAGCCCGGACGGAAAATCTTTAATCTGGCAGAGCATGGCCAGAGATGGATATGAAGCAGATAAAAATGATGTGAAAATTCTGGACTGGAAGTCAGGAAAGACGACTAATCTTACTTCAGGCTGGGATGAAAGCGTTTCAGGAGATGTGTTTTGGGGAGCAGATTCAAAAACAATCTACTTCACAGCGGCATTCAGAGGGACAAAACAGCTTTTTGCCCTGGATTCAAAATCAGCAAAAGTAGAGCAGATCACCAAAGGAGATTTTGACGTAAACGAAATCTTTACAGACAATAAAACTACACTTTTAGTAGGAAGAACAGACGTAAACCATGCCACAGAATTATTCTCTGTAAACGTTAAAAACGGAGAAATGAAGCAGGTTACTGAAGCCAACAAAGAAACTTATGCTAAGCTGGCTCAAGGGAAATCTGAACTTAAAATGGTGAAAACTTCAGACGGTAAAGAAATGGGAGTCTGGTTCCATTATCCACCGAACTTTGATCCGAACAAAAAATACCCTACTTTGGTATACTGCCAGGGCGGTCCGCAGTCTGCATTGACACAGTATTTCAGCACAAGGTGGAACTTTGCTTTGATGGCTGCCAACGGTTATATCGTAGTAGCTCCGAACAGAAGAGGTATGCCGGGCTGGGGAACAAAATGGAATGAAGAAATTTCAAGAGACTGGGGCGGACAGCCAATGAGGGATTATCTGGCAGCCACAGACTTTGCGAAAACTTTACCATACGTAGATGGAGACAGAGTAGCCGCTGTAGGAGCAAGTTACGGAGGATACAGCGTATTTATGCTGGCAGGAATCCATGAGAACAGATTCAAAACGTTCATCGCTCATGATGGTTTATTTGATATGAAATCATGGTATCTGACTACTGAAGAACTTTGGTTTGCCAACTGGGATATTGGTTCTCCATGGGAAAAGCCGCTTCCAAAAGCATACACAGAATTCAACCCAAGCAATTTTGTAGAAAAATGGAACAAACCCATCATGATTGTTCAGGGTGGAATTGATTTCCGTGTTCCTTACGAGCAGGGGCAGGAAGCTTTCCAGGCTGCAAAATTAAGAGGATTAAAATCTAAACTGGTGTACTTCCCGAACGAAAATCACTGGGTACTTCATCCGCAAAACGGATTAGTATGGCAGCGAGAATTCTTCGACTGGCTGAAGGAAACTTTATAAGACAAACAACAATTTATGATCAATAGAAACGGGCTTTAGCCCGTTTTTTTTATAATGAATAATCTGACTAACTTCCAGCCTCTCTCTTCCAGCTTCCCAATCTGTGAGCAATAAAATCAATATATTTGAATATGCAAAACCGTATTTCTTCATTTCCACCTCTTATTGATATCCAATCTGAAATTTTAATTTTAGGCTCAGTTCCCGGAGTAAAATCACTGGAAAAACAGCAATATTATGCTCATCCACAAAACAAATTCTGGAAAATCATTTTTGAATTGCTGAACGAAGAATTTACAGAGGATTATTCTCAAAGAATTGCAACAATAAAGAAACACCATATTGCCCTCTGGGATGTCATTGATTCCTGCGAGAGAAAAGGAAGTCTGGATTCTGAAATCAGAAACGAAGAAGCTAATCAAATTGAAGAATTGCTTGAAGAATATCCAAATGTCAAAGCCATTTTTTGCAATGGCGGAAAATCTTATAAAAACTTGCTGAAACTCTTGGGTAAAGAGTATAAACTGCCCATTTTTCTATTGCCTTCTACAAGTCCGCTTCATACCATTTCTTTTGAAAAAAAGCGGGAAGAATGGAAGAGAATTCTGGAGTTTTTGGTTTGAGAGTGAGTAGATAAAGTTAGATTCTTACCGGAATGACAAAATGTTCGGATAAATAAAGCGCTCTGTTTGTCATTCCGTAGGAATCTAAATATCATATGTAATCTTAGTACAAATGATAAGAATTTAAAAATCATTTACTTCCCAAGTATTCTCTTAATCCTTTCAACAGTTCCAGCTGGTTTTTGGTTCTGTCCAGATTGTGTTCAGGATGTGTGATAGAATAGTAGGTGCTTCCGTTAAGGTAATCCGTCAAAAAACGAAGTTCCTGAATGTAAATAGCGACCTGTGCTGCATAATCAAGATTCTCAGATTCTGTCTTAGTCAGTTTTTCTTTTAGATAAAATAAAAAGCCTTCTTTTACAACCTTATACATTTCAGGATTGAAATTGTTTTGGGCAGCTCCGTCATCTTCCTGTGTAGTATTGGTATAAGATTGGATCATTGTTCCAAAATCATATAAGATGGTAGAAATCATCATGGTATCCAGATCAATCACAGCCAGCGGCTTATGATTCTGATCAAAAAGAATATTACTGATTTTTACATCGGCATGAATAATTCTTTTAGGAATCTGATGGGTTTTCTCCATTTCGATCCATTGGTCAGGCAAAGACAGAAGCTGGTTGGTGATTTCTATTTCAGCTTTTGCATTTTCTTTTAATTGAGCTGGTGCATCTTTGAGTGCGTTTTTATAATCTGCAATCCTTTTCTCAAAATTGAGGAAATTGGGAAGAGAATCTTCAATGGCAGGCAGTTTTTCAGTATTTACAGTGTTCAGAAAATAACTGAAGGTTTTAGCAGCATCAAAAGCGGTCTGTAAAGATGGAGCAGTAAGAAAAGTAAGGCTGTTCTCTATAAAATTAAGCATACGCCAGGGCTCACCATTTATATCTTCTACCAGCAGCTTATTGGCCAGAGACGGAATAGACTCAATAATCTGAAAATGATAATTATTGGACTTCAGAACTTCATTAATTAATAAATGATTATTAACGACAACCTCCGGCTGTTTAAAAACATGATTGTTGATTTTCTGCAGAATAAACTTTTTCCCCTGATCTTTATCCTCCAGAAGATAAGTTGTATTGATTAATCCGTCATTAATAGGAGTGAGTTCATAATTATCCTTACCAATAAACTCAATAACAATATCATTTATTTCCATAAATCTTTCGGGTATCTGTGGTTGTTAGTCTCTGAAATCAGAAAATCTTGAATTTCTTTTTTATCATCAGCATAGGTAATTCCCATCCATTGGGATGTAGAGGCTTTCACTTTTACTTTTACTCTGTTTTCGTCTATCATTTTTTGTACTGCGGAAGGAATGTAAAATTCCTGATTGGAAAGCGGATCAGATTCAATGAAATCATAGAAATAGGCTTCCAGATAACAAAAAATATGAGGATGAAAAATAAAAAAGTTCATAGATACCAATGTTTCGGGATCTAATTTTATATTTTTTCCGTTGTCCACATAAATGATTGTACTATTGATTTTTTGGATAGACGTTTGTTCCTCTACTTTAACCAGGTAATTTCCGGCATCCAGGGTACATATTCCCCTCGCCACAGCACCGTTATCACTCAATGTTGTATCTACAGGGTAAGCAATCATCCCCAATTGTGTATCTGAAATATGATGATGATTAATTTCATGGGCAGCCAGTTGATAGGCTTCTTTTCCATAAAAATCATCCGCATTGATCATCACAAAATGTTCCTGTATTGAATATTTGGCGCAAAGTACGGCATGAGCAGTTCCCCATGGCTTCTCCCGATCAGGGTAATCAAAGCCTTCCAGTGAAATAGGAATAGTGTCTTTCTCCTGATATACCCAAAGCAATTCAAAATTTTTAGCTTTTGAAATGCTGTTGAGTCTTTCAATATAACTTTCAGGAATCAGTTTGTTCACAATAATAACTATTTTTTGAAAACCTGCTTCCAGAGCATCAAAGATAGAATACTCAAGAATCGGCGAACCGTTATCAAGTATTCCATCCACTTGCTTGAGACCTTTGTATCTGCTGCCTAATCCACCAGCTAATATGAGTAATGTTTTCTTAGAACTCATCAGTCATTCCAAATACAGGTTTACGGGTTTTCCATTTTCCGTTGGTGAAATCAGGAATATCAACAACCTGACCGCCTTTGGCAATAGACTCTTCACTCAGTGGCGTAATGGAATACCATAAAGCAAGGTCGTACACATCCATCGGGAATTCTATATTTCGTTTGATACATTCAATAAAAGTATTCATCACAAAGAAATCCATTCCGCCATGTCCGGCTCCTGCAGCGGTAGCTTCAAACTTCTTCCAAATCGGATGATCATATTCTTTCATCCATTTTTCAGTATTATCCCAACGGTGGGTATGGTTCATTGTTTTTTCAAAATAGATGTGTCCCTGGTTGAAATCTCCCCATCCGAAATCCTGCCACAATCCTTCAGTTCCCTGAACTCTGAAACCAAGATCATAAGGTCTCTGTAAACTTGTATCATGAGTAAGAAGAATGGTTTCTCCATTAGCACAGGCAATCTGTGTAGTGACAATATCTCCCTGGTTGAATTTTACTTTCGCACTCGGATGGTTTTCTCCGCCTTTTGGATGCTCAACAATATATTTATGAAGCCCTACAGATTTTGATGAGAATGAAGAAAGCCTTGTTAAACGGTTTCCTCTGTTGATATCCATCATCATGGCAACCGGTCCTAAGCCATGCGTAGGATAAAGTTCTCCGTTACGTTTTACATAATGTTCGGTTCTCCATTTAGCCTCACTGAATCCTTTTTCTCCAAATTCAGCACCGGAATTGTACGGAGTAACTCCGTCATTGAAAAGAACACCTCTCAGATCATGCTGATAACCGCCTCTTCCATGTACCAGTTCACCAAACATTCCTTTACGGACCATATTCAGGATGGCCATGATATCTCTTCGGTAGCACACATTTTCCATCATAAATATGGGAACTTTCGTTTCCTCATATACCTTTACAAATTCCCAGCAGTCCTGAAGCTTTATCGCTCCGGAAACTTCCATACCCACAATTTTTTTAGCGCGCATGGCTTCCACACCTTGTGTAAGATGCCATTCCCATGGAGTAGCAATAACAACAGCGTCTATTGTTTTTAATTTTAAAAGATTCCGATAGTCATATTCTCCGTTGGAAAACTCCTGAGCAGCAGGTTTATTATTGTCTTTTAATATTTTTTGAGACGCGGCAAGCATCCTTTTCTCCGGATCTGCAAACGCAACAATCTCTACATCATTTCGTTTTGCCAGTAATTTTACATGCTCCTGACCACGAAGGCCTACGCCGATAAAACCTACGCGGACTTTTTTATCTGTTTTAAAATCATTGGAATAAGCAAATAAGGAATTGGGTAAAACCAATGCCCCAAAGCTTGCTAAAGCAGCTGTCTTAAGAAAGTTTCTGCGGGAATTACTATCGTTCATCTATTTTTTTCTTAAATATATTAAAACTTTTGTAAATCCCCATAACGTGATGGATAATAGGAGAATGAATTGAGGGAGGCGGTTTGTAAGAATTTGAACGTTGTTGGATTTTAAAGTTGAACGCTTTTGGAGTTGTTGAATTATAGGTTATTAATTTTCACTATTTTGTTTATTTATGTTTTTTTTATCTGCATGAAAATTTATTGATTAATCCAGGCCTTCCTTAATGCAATTTGTTTTGAATCAGGATGGGACACTGAAGTTACCTTTCCGGTAGCTTCATCATAATTGAATCCTGCTTTTTCCAGATACTCTTTTAAAGGAATGGGTTGAGTGCCTTCTACGAAATCTCTAAAAAAAGTATGTATTTCGGGATAAGTCATTTTGGTAAT
This sequence comes from Chryseobacterium sp. CBTAP 102, assembly GCF_003201365.1. Taxonomy (NCBI): domain Bacteria; kingdom Pseudomonadati; phylum Bacteroidota; class Flavobacteriia; order Flavobacteriales; family Weeksellaceae; genus Chryseobacterium; species Chryseobacterium sp. CBTAP 102. The sequence continues at coordinate 286,864 of NZ_QICX01000004.1, read as the reverse complement.
CTCATCAAAAAGTTCATCATCGTTAAAATATTTACCTGCTCCATACTTTTTCATAAGCATCTGCATCAGATCCTGAGTTCCCATTTTCCCGTTGGAAAGCTCTCTTAGTCTTATATCCAGACATAACCCGAGTAATGCTCCTTTCATATAAAAGTTCATATACTGATCCTGTCTTTCCATGGATTTTTTACTCATTTCTGTAAAAGACAGGGTGTTATCAAATTCTTTCATGCCTTTGATTTTTTCTTCCAGACTTTTTTCAAAATCTTCCAGGCTGATCATTTTTTGTTTGATAGGCATATGAATGGTCGCATACTCTGTCATCCCTTCGTATAGCCACAAATGTTCAGACATGACAGGATTCAGGAAATCATAATGCTGAATTTCCCCTGAATGAATATTGAGCGGGGTAACAACATGAAAAAACTCGTGAGAAGCAACCCTGTTTAAGGCATGTGGAAGAAATTTCATATTTCCGGAACGGTAAAGGCAGACTGTAGAGTGGGAATGTTCCAGGCCATCTCCCAGATATCCATTTTCATTGGAAGATTCATAATAAATCAGAAATGCATATTTGCTGACCGGTAATGTTCCGCCAAGATAAGCCTGCTGATTTTTCAGAATGTTTTCAATTTCGTGAGCAATCGTTTTGGAGTAATGTCTTTCCTTTTTGTTGTAGAATGATACAAGTACTTTGGTATGGCCTATTTTGAGCCAGGTAGTATCAGGAACGGAATATAAGACAGGAGAATCTACCAGTTCGCGGTAATCCTTTGCCCATACCATATCTGTAATTTTATCTATCTGTTTGTAATCCAGGGCGGAGGAAGCATAAAAATCCTTGTTCTTTGTAATCTTAATGTGATAAGGAATATCTTTCATTTCTTCAAAATATCCTACTAAAGAATTATAATTGATGACAAAAACGCTGTCTTTTATAAACATACTTCCTGCGGATCGGGCTTCATGAGATTCTTTTTCCAGGGAGTCCCATCCATCAGCTACCTGATAAGATATTTTCTTTACCCGGCTGAGATCATGTACCATCCAGCTGTTTTTGTCCAGGCGTTCCGTTAAGACTTTTTTACCGTTTTTATCAGTGGCTGTGAAATCGGAAATATATTGTCCGAAATTCATAGCCTGATAAAATCCGGGTACCAGTTTGGGAATGATAAATCTGCCCTGTTTAAGATTATTCTTTGGAGGTGAAAAAGATACCCGGACTTCATCATTGGACATATGAAGAAGATCTATAGAATAGTCGTAATTTTTCTTTGACATTTGAGCAATCATAACGTTAGGTAGTATGATGATCACAAAAAATAGCTTTATAAGGGTATTCATGGGCTGCAAATCTTAATTATTACGAAAATTCTAAATCACTTCTAGGTTTTGTTGGTTTTATTTTTCCATGTAGTATACTTCTTCATAAGGCTGAATCAGTACCCATCCATGTCCTGAAAACTTCATCTGAAACTCTTCGCCGCTTCCTCTGCCGATAAGGCTTTTGAAAGAAACATTGGTTTTCAGTTCCGGGCTGAGGTTTCCGGACCATGCAACAGTAGCATTCGGGTCTGTAAATACAGGTGTATCAGGAGTTACAAGTAAAGTTAAAGGATCTCCGTGAGTGGTAATAGCGATGTGCCCTGTTCCTGAAAGTTTCGCCTGAAAAAGCCCTCCGGACATCATTCCTGCAATACTTTTCAGCATGGTGATATCACTTTTTACGCTTTGTTCGTGGGCAAGAATATCATTTCCGTTTACGCAAACAGATTCATTATTCAGATATAAAATACGGACTTTCTTCCCGGAATCGGCTACATACAGTTTTCCGGTTCCTTCTGCTTTCATCAGCCTGGCTCCTTCACCGCTTATAGCTTTCTTTAAGAGGTTTCCAATTCCTCCGGACAGCATTCCCTGTCTTTCAAAATTAATATTTCCCACATAGCTTACCATGCTTCCTCTTTTCGTCCATACTGCCTGATTGTTAAGGTTGATTTCCAGAAGATGTTTCGTTTCCAGCTCAAAATAATCTCTTTGCTGCGGATTTTCTTTTGTTTCGTTGATGAATGCTTCAATCGAATATTTACTCATAATGATATTTTTGTTAGTGTTATTACTTTAGTTTGTCGAGTTTATACTCTCTTTTGTTACTTTTAGGATTCAGATCTGCAAATCCTGAGTTCCGGGCAGGCACATTTTTACCTTTTTCCTCACTCTTTTCATTATCATTGACATAATAATTTTCAGTTTTTAAATGAAAATCAAACCAGATAAATCCATATTCATGAGTCCGTCCGCTCCAGCTGAAGTTTTCAATTTTGTGATCATTAGGTTACGGATTATCAATGAAATATATTGTACTTACAGGTTCCATATTGAATTTTAATTTTTCCAAAAATACTCTTTTTATACCTTGAAACTCCCCGTAAAATCACGGTTTTATATTTGATTGTAAATAAAACTTGACAAAGGGGTGTTCAATGTCGTATATTTGCACTCCGAAAATTACACCTTGTAATTTCAATAATTTTTAAACCGTAATTTAAAAAATGAAAACATCAGATTTTAATTTTGATCTTCCTGCGGAATTATTAGCAGAACACCCATCAGAGCACAGAGACGAAGCGAGATTAATGGTACTTGACAGAAAAACACAAACTATCGAGCACAAATTATTCAAGGATGTTGTGGATTATTTTGATGAAGAGGATTTGTTTATCTTCAACAATACGAAAGTTTTCCCTGCACGTCTTTACGGAAATAAAGAAAAAACAGGTGCTAAAATTGAAGTTTTCTTATTAAGAGAGCTTGATAAAGAAACCAGAGTTTGGGACGTTTTGGTAGATCCGGCAAGAAAAATCAGAATTGGTAACAAATTATTCTTCACAGAAGATGAGTCTTTGGTAGCGGAGGTTATTGATAACACAACTTCAAGAGGAAGAACATTAAGATTCTTATTCGACGGTTCTTACGACGAATTCAGAACGAAACTTAAGGAATTAGGAGAAACTCCACTTCCAAAATATATCAAAAGAGCAGTAGAACCGGAAGATGCAGAAAGATATCAGACAATCTATGCAAAAGTAGAAGGAGCAGTAGCTGCCCCTACAGCAGGTCTTCACTTCTCCAAGCACCTGATGAAGAGATTGGAGATCAAAGGAATCAATTTTGCTGAAGTTACCCTTCACGTAGGATTGGGAACATTCAACCCAATTGAGGTAGAAGATCTTTCTAAGCACAAAATGGAATCTGAAGAGATCATCATTGATGAGAAAAATGCTCTTATCATCAACAAGGCAGTAGAATCTCACAGAAGAGTATGTGCAGTAGGAACTACTACCATGAGAGCATTGGAAACTTCTGTTTCTTCAAACAAAAAAATCTCTGCTTTCAACGGATGGACAAACAAATTCATTTATCCTCCTCACGATTTTGGAGTTGCTAACTCAATGATCACGAACTTCCACACACCGAAGTCTACTCTGATCATGATGATTGCTGCATTTGCCGGAAGAGATTTCGTAATGCACGCTTATGAAGAAGCCGTAAAAGAAAAGTATAAATTCTATTCTTATGGTGACGCAATGTTAATTCTATAAAAAAGTAAAAAGAGCCAAGTTAAAGGTAATACAAGTAGAAATGAGACAAAATGATTTACTTATCAGAACTTTTACATTTGGAGTTAATTGTCTTAAGTTTTTAAGAACACTCCCCAATGATTCTGAAAGTAAATTAATAAGATTTCAACTCGGGAAATCAGCTACTTCAATAGGTGCTAATTATGAAGAATCCCAGGCAGGATCATCCAAAGCAGATTTTAAAAATAAAGTAAAAATTGCTTTAAGGGAAGCTAGAGAAAGTCATTTCTGGCTTCGTGTTTTAGAAGAACTGGATGGTTATGATTCTGAGGAATTTAAAGCTTTATTGAATGAAAGTAACGAATTGAAAAACATTTTGGCTGCAATAGTTAACAATACTAAACTTTAAACCTTTTACTTTTAACTTGGCTCTTTAATATTATGAAAGATATCCGTACATTATCATTAGACCAGCTTAAAGACTACTTTGAGTCTTTAGGAGAAAAGCCGTTTCGCGCGAAACAGGTCTATGACTGGCTATGGAGTAAAAACCTCCATTCGATTGAAGAAATGACGAATCTTTCTAAATCACTTCGTGAGAAAATTTCGGAAGAATATATCATTAATCCTGTTTCCGTAGACCTTCTTCAGAAAAGCTCTGACGGAACCATCAAAAACGGAGTGAAACTTCACGACGGGCTGATGGTGGAATCTGTTCTTATTCCTACAGAAACAAGAACTACAGCCTGTGTATCTTCGCAGGTAGGATGTTCATTAAACTGCGAATTCTGTGCTACAGCAAGACTGAAAAGAATGAGAAACCTTGAAGTTGCTGAAATTGTAGATCAGGTAGCCCTGATTGACAGCCAGAGCAGAATGTATTTCGACAGACCGCTTACCAATATCGTATTTATGGGGATGGGAGAGCCGATGATGAATTACAAAAACGTAGTGGAGGCCATCAAAAAAATTACCCAGCCGGAAGGTTTGGGAATGTCTCCAAGAAGAATTACCGTTTCTACATCCGGTATTCCTAAAATGATCAAAATGCTTGCAGATGACGAACTGCGTGTAAAGCTGGCTTTATCCCTTCACTCTGCTATCGAATCCAAGCGTAATGAGATCATGCCTTTCTCTGATAAATTCCCGTTAACGGATATTATGGAGGCTCTTCAGTACTGGTATCAGAAGACCGGTTCTGTTATTACTTTTGAATACTGCGTATGGAAAGGGATCAATGATGGTGATGAAGATATTAAGGCGTTAATCAAATACTGTAAACAGGTTCCTTCAAAAGTAAACCTCATTCAATACAACCCTATCGGAGATGGAAAATACGATCAGTGTAACAAACAGGCTGAGGAAAATTACATCCGGCAGCTTGAAAATGCAGGAGTAACTGTAATGGTCCGAAGAAGCCGTGGAGGTGATATAGATGCTGCTTGCGGACAGTTAGCCAACAAAACAACAGATTAAAATTTCCTTAAAAAAAGCCTAAAACTTTCTTAAAAAATAGGCTAAAACCCTACCTTTGCACAAATTATTTTGTGATGATGGATTTTCTTATGAGCGAGGACGGGCTGGAAAATGTGTATGCATGGGCAATCCCATTGCATGCTACTGTTATTTTAGCTGAAATGATTTACAGCCACGTTTCAGAAGCTAAGCTATACAGCGGGAAAGATCTCGCCACCAATGTTTATCTTGCATTGATGAACTTTGGCCTAGACCTTATCATGAAGGCATTTGCCATGGGAGTGATGTTTTTCTTTTACCATCACAGACTTTTTTCCTGGGATCTTAGTGTGTGGTATTTGCTGGCATGTTTTATCATTACAGACTTTGCTTACTATGTGCTGCATTATGTAGACCACCGTTCCAGAGCATTCTGGGCAGTTCATATTACGCACCACAGTTCAGAATATTTTAACCTGACAACAGGATTCAGAAGTCCTGTATTACAGCCACTTTACAGATATTTATATTTTTCGCCATTAGCATTTTTGGGATTCAATCCATGGCATATTATGGTAGCATATGCTATCGGACAGGTGTATGGAACATGGGTGCATACACAGACTGTAAAGAGCATGGGATTCCTGGAATATATTCTGGTAACGCCTTCTCATCACCGTGTACATCACGCATGTAATGTGAAATATCTGGATAAAAATATGGGAATGTGTCTCATTATCTGGGATAAAATATTTGGAACTTTCCAAAAAGAAGATCCGAATGTACCTGTGAAGTATGGAATCTATCCAAAGATGCCGGATAACAGACCGGATACGGTACTTTTTTACGAATGGAGAAAAATCTGGAAAGATCTTAAGCAGCCAGGATTAAAATTTACAGACAGAATCAATTATATTTTCAATTCACCGGGATGGAGACATGACGGAACCGGAAAGACTGTAAGGCAGTATCAGAAAGAATATTTTGCCAAACAGGCACGAAAGAAAGAACAACAGCAAAATCAGAAAGAGCAGAAAACGGCTTAACTTCTGATTTAAAATCAATAGAAATCTAAGGAAAAGCGGGCTATTTTAGCTCGTTTTTCTGTTATAAGAAGATCATTAACAAAGGTTGAGAGTAAAAAGGTAAAAGAGCAAAGCAATCTGCAAAAAAAATTATCTTTAACCCTCAAACCCTACAACTTCTCTAATCCCTACAATGTTTAGATTCCTTCGGAATGACAAGGTGTACGGATAGGCAAATCGTAGTTTGTCCATTCCGTAGGAATCTACACTTTCGCTCTCAAACGCTCTCACCCTTAAACTCTCAAACGCTCAAACCCACTACCTCAGAATAAAACCCTACTTTTGTCATATGAAAAAACTTCTTCTGATTATTACTCTTTTTGTTGGTCAATCTGCATTTTCCCAGCAGGCTGATTTTCTGAAAATAAAAAAATACAGAGTTCATTATCTGGATAATAAAATTGAGGAAACCTCAGGACTGAATATTTTAAACGGAAAGCTGTATACATTCAATGACAGTGGAAATGCTGCTGAACTTTTTGAAATTGATAAAAAAAACGGAGAAATTATAAGGACACTGAAAACCAATTTAATCAATACCGATTGGGAAGCGTTAGCTAACGATGGAGAGAATTTCTATATCGGAGATTTCGGAAACAATGCCGGAACAAGGAGAGATCTTAGAATTTATAAAGTTCCTTTTGGGAGTCTTGATTCTGCGAATATTCCTGGTTCAGAAAGGGCTTTAGATGGAATAGCTATTTCTTTTTATTATCCTGAGCAGACCGAATTTATTGCTAAAAATACAAAGAATGACTTCGATGCAGAAGCCATGATTTATTTGAATGGAAAGCTGCATGTTTTTACCAAAGAATGGGCTTCCAAAGCAACCTCACATTATATTGTAGATCCTGAAATTTCAGAAGTGCAAAAGGCAGAAAAAAAAGAAACCTATAAAACAGGTTTTGTGGTTACAGATGCCTCTTATTTTGATAAAAAGCTTTATTTAGTAGGATATACCAGAAAAACGGAAGTTTTTTTAGATATTTTTACAGAAACAGAAGCCGGAATATTTTTTAAAGAAAAACCAAAGCATTACTACCTTGGAACTGCTCTTTCATTATCGCAGATTGAAGGAATAAGTGTAGATGAAACGGGAATTTATATTTCAGGAGAAAAGTTCAGGTCTCCTCTGGGAACTACAAAACCTTCATTTTATTTTATCCCGAAAGATCAACTCAAAGATTAATTTTATCTTAAAATTGAGCGAAAAAAATTATCTTTGTGAGAATTAATAATTATTCACCCAGCATCGCAGATTGTGGCAAACATTGTAGAAGAGATTAAACGACCGATCAATGATGAAATGAAACTTTTTGAACAGAAGTTTTATGAGTCAATGCAGAGTAAAGTAGCTTTATTAGATAAAGTAACCCGTTTTATTGTTACCACTAAAGGAAAGCAGATGCGCCCTATGTTTGTGTTTCTTTGTGCCAAACTGGTGGGTGAGGTGACGGAAAAAACCTATCGCGGTGCTTCTATGATCGAGCTGATCCACACGGCTACGCTGGTACATGATGATGTGGTGGATGAAAGTTTTAAACGTCGTAATTTCTTTTCAATCAATGCACTGTGGAAAAATAAAATTGCTGTTTTGGTGGGAGATTATCTTTTGTCAAAATCAGTTTTATTATCTACAGACCACAAAGATTATGATCTGCTTGGGGTTATTTCCAGAACCATCCGTGAAATGTCTGAAGGAGAACTTCTTCAGCTGGAAAAAGCCAGAAAACTGGATATCACAGAGGAGGTGTATTATGAAATTATCCGCCAGAAAACGGCTACTCTGATTGCTGCCTGCTGTGAAATAGGAGTTCTTTCCAATAATGCGGACGAAATTATTGCTAAGAAGATGATGGACTTCGGAACTTTTACAGGGATGGCATTTCAGATCAAAGATGATCTTTTTGATTATTTAAGCTCAAATGTGATCGGAAAGCCTGTAGGAATTGATATTAAAGAGCAGAAAATGACGCTTCCTTTGATCCATACCCTGAAAACAGCCAATGAAAAGGATAGGAAATATTATTTTGATACTATAAAACGTTACAACAATAACCCCAAAAGAGTAAAGGAACTGATTGAATTTGTTAAAAGCTCAGGCGGGTTGGAATACGCTGTTGAAGTCATGAAAGATTTTCAGCAGAAAGCAAAAAATATTCTGAATGAGTTTCCAGATTCTGAAGCAAGAAAATCATTACATATTATGCTGGATTATGTAATTGAGAGAAAATTTTAAATTAAACTGAGTTTGGTTTAAGAAAATTAAGATTTAAGCTTTTGGAAACCCGTATGAGTGTGAATGGGAGTCCTCTTCATCCTCATCATGTACGCAAGTTACTATACATTGCATGCTTAATGAGACATCACTTTAAAAGATGAAAATACGGAAAAACTCTTCTTTATCACCTGAATAGCTTCCTTTTTTAGCTTCACAGATTCCATTCTGATTAAAATAGGAAGTCATGTCCCTAATTCAGTTAAGTTAATAAACTTTAATTAAGTGAAAAGATGGATGCAGAAAAGCCCACTTGCGTTTTGAAAAAAAATCGATTTTAGAGCCGGGAAATCAATGATTTAATATGGCTGTTCAAAAAAAATTAAAAAGAATAACAATCAATAAGGCTGAATTTAAACTTCCATGACTTTTAATTGTTGGAGAAAAAGTTTTAACAGGTTTTAAAATATAATAAGCCAGACTTTACTCCGGCTTATTGTATCTGTGTCTCTTTAGATCTTTTGTATAGTAACATTGGTTACGTTTCCGCTTCCTGTACTTCCGCTTTCTGTTGCCAAAACGGTACAGCCCTGATTAGGTGATGCTGTAAAGCGAACCTGATAACCCGCATTTGGAATAATAAGAAGAGTGGTGTAATTCATGAGTTCTCCTACTGTAGAAGAGGTTGCTGTTGCATTATAATGGCTTCCGCGTCCTAAATAATCGGCATCAGGAACCGGTCTTACTCCAATTAATAGCTGTGTGCCTGCAGGAGCACTGCCAAAACTGGCCTGCAATGTTACTAAATAGTTTCCGGCCTGATTAAACGTTAAAACTCCCGTACTTGTATTGTATGAATAATAGGGTGAAGTAGATAATGGATTCCCAAATAGCAAGGTGCTTATTGACAGAGTCGTTAAATTCTGGTTTCCTGCTAATCTTGCATGGAATAACGAATATGCATTAAAATTTACTGTTTTTAAAACGCCATTTGCGTCCGCTACTACAAATCTGTCGGTTCCTCCGATCCCAATGTTTGAATTAATATTACGAATTCTGGCATTACCTGTTGCCAGATCAAACTTTTCTGTAGGATCTATCGTTCCAATGCCTAGATTTCCCCCTGAAGTTATGGCAACATCATTAGATTGTTGGGTAATTGTGGGGAGTCCGGATGCTGCATTATCTTTCGCTCCATCCACATGAAGAGTCGTCTGAGGGTTGCTGGTATTAATTCCTACCTGTGCTTTTGGCATTATCGATAGTGTACAAAATAATAATAAACTAGTTGCTTGAAATAGTTGCTTTTTCATGATATTTTTAAATGTGTGTTTTTTTTTTTGAAAAAAAACATTGTCAAAATTCATGCCGATTTATTTATTGATTATTTGTAAAATTGTGGTATATTTTGTTTATAATGTTGGTTTTTATATTTTTTTAATAAATTTAATTGTTTATTTGTGTTTTTTTATTATTTATAATTTAATATTGTGGTCTTTAATTAAAGTTAAATTATTTTTATTGTCACAATAATTACAGCCAGAACAATGCAAAATAAAGCGGTTAAAAATAAATAATCCGCAATAGTTTCAAATCTGTCAGTTCGCTTTTCATGTTTAGATCGGATGGCTAAGAAAGAAAAAAAGCAACTGAATGCAAAAAACAGACATGCAATTCCTGCAAACTCATCCAAATACGTGCTATGGCTTATTTTTGATATTTTTAAAGAAGTAATAATTACCAGAGAAAATCCTAAAAGATTACTGGATGCATTGAGAATATGAGACGATTTTTTTTCCATCTTTTACAATTTTTCTCAAAATAAAGCACAATTTTTTTTATTATCAAATTTTTAAAAAAGATTATTAAAAATTAAAATTAATTTAAAAAGTGTATATTAGCAAAATACTTGAAGATTAAAAACTTTTTTACTTAGCTATGCAAACAACCTATATTGAAACACAGGAAATATCCTTTCAAGATTTTAAAAATCAAATACTTGAAGATTACAGGTTAGGAAGGATCTCTCGTGAAATGTCTTATCTCGGAAGGAGAGAAGTACTTACTGGAAAAGCTAAATTTGGAATTTTTGGGGATGGAAAAGAACTTCCTCAGCTTGCAATGGCGAAAGTTTTCAAAAATGGAGACTTCCGTTCAGGATATTACAGGGATCAGACTTTTGCATTGGCAATAGATGCCTTAACGGTAGAAAGTTTCTTTGCGCAGATGTATGCAGATACCAGCGTGGAAAGAGAGCCTGCTTCAGCAGGAAGACAAATGAACGGGCATTTTGCAACAAGAAGTTTAAATGAAGACGGAAGCTGGAAAGATTTGACAGCTCAAAAAAATATTTCTTCCGATATTTCTCCTACAGCAGGACAAATGCCGAGATTGTTGGGATTAGCCCAGGCTTCAAATATCTATAAAAGCGTAAAATTTGACGGTTCAGAAAAATTCTCAAGAGAAGGAAACGAAATTGCCTTCGGAACTATTGGAGATGCTTCTACAGCAGAGGGACACTTCTGGGAAACTCTGAATGCAGCATGTGCTCTTCAGGTTCCAATGATTGTTTCCATCTGGGATGACGGATACGGAATTTCAGTTCCTACGAAAAATCAGAGAGCAAAAGCTGATATCAGTGAAATGCTAAGCGGTTTCCAGAGAAAAGAGGGAGAAAATCAGGGTTGTGAGATCATCCAGGTAAGAGCTTGGGATTATCCGGCATTATTAGATGCTTATGCTAAAGCAGAACATTTTGCAAGAACAGAAAGTGTACCGGTGGTAGTGCATGTAGTAGATGTTACACAACCTCAGGGACACTCTACATCAGGATCTCACGAAAGATATAAAAATGAAGACCGTCTGGCTTGGGAAGCTGAGTATGACGGCCTGGCAAAATTCAAAGAGTGGATTCTGAACTATTCTATCGAAATTGATGGAAAAGAAGAAGTGATTGCTACCGCTGAAGAACTGAAGGCTATAGACGAAGAAGCGAAAAAAGCAGCAAAAGCAGGACAGAAAACAGCCTGGGAAAACTATCAGAAAGCTATTTCGGAACTTATTAAGTCTGTTTTACCTTTAGTAGAAAACCTTAAAGGACAGAATGCTGAAGTTGAAAATTATATCGCTCATTTCAACAAATTGGTTTCAAAAGCTAAGAAAGATATCTTCCATCTGGTAAGACAAACTTTACTGGCGACAAGAGGAACAAATTCTGCAGAAAGAAATCAGCTGATGCAGAAATATAACGAAGTAGCTGCTGTTGAAAAAGATAATTATTCTTCTCACTTATACTCTCAATCTCAATGGAAGGCTGAAAATGTTCAGGAAATCAAGCCTGTCTATTCTGACAGTTCTGAAGATGTGGACGGAAGAGTAGTGATCAGAAACAATTTTGACAAAATTTTTGAAAAATATCCTGAAACTTTAATCTTTGGAGAAGATACCGGAAATATCGGAGACGTCAATCAGGGATTGGAAGGAATGCAGGAAAAATACGGTGCTTTACGTATCGCTGACACAGGAATTCGTGAAGCAACGATTCTTGGACAGGGAATTGGTATGGCAATGCGAGGCTTAAGGCCAATCGCTGAAATCCAGTACTTAGACTATGTTCTTTACTGTTTGCAGGGAATGAGTGATGACCTGGCAACGGTACACTACAGAACCAAAGGAGGTCAGAAAGCTCCATTGATCATCAGAACAAGAGGGCACAGATTAGAAGGAATCTGGCATTCAGGTTCTCCAATGGCCGGTATTCTGAATCTTTCTAAAGGTATTCTTGTTTTGGTACCTAGAAACCTTACTAAAGCTGCCGGATTCTATAACACGATGCTTCAGGCTGACGAACCTGCAATCATCGTAGAATGTCTGAACGGATACAGATTAAAAGAAAAACAACCGGATAACTTAGGCGAATTCACTGTTCCTGTAGGGAAAATTGAAGTTACAAAAGAAGGAAAAGATGTTACCTTGGTCACTTATGGTTCTACCTGGAGAATTGTAACGGAAGCTGCCAACGAATTGGAAAAAATAGGAATTTCTGCAGAAGTGATTGATATTCAGTCATTGATTCCTTTCGATTTATCTCACGAAATTGCTGAAAGTGTTAAGAAAACAAACAGATTAGTCGTAATTGACGAAGATGTGGAAGGAGGAACTACAGGATTCATCTTACAGCAGATTCTTGAAAAACAAAAAGCATTCAGATACCTGGATTCAGATCCGTTAACGATCTCTGCAAATGATCACAGACCTGCCTATGCAAGTGATGGTGACTACTTTAGTAAGCCGTCTGCAGACGATATGGTAGAAAAGATCTACGCAATGTTTAATGAAACAAATCCTCAGAAATATCCGGCGATATTCTAATTGGGATTTTAGATAAATTTTAAAACCGCTTCCTTTTGGGAGCGGTTTTTAATTTATATTTGTCTGAATCATTCCATAATAAATCATGAAAATCAGGATCTTATATTTAATACTAATAATTATAAGTTGTAAAAAAGCGAAAAAAAAAGAAGTTTTGCTGGCAGACAGGGAAGCTCCTTTAGGTTGGATTTATTTGAAAATGTATGATGATAGCAGTTTTGAATTCATTTCTCAGGGAATGGTGCGTGATAAAGATGTATATAACGGAAGCTATCAACTAAAAAATGATACTCTTTATTTTAAATACAAAGATTCAATTCCTAAAGCAGGTTCAAAAGCTGTAATAACGAAAGGATTTGTAAATTATATCAATGGTAGTTATCATGAAAGTGTTCAAATAAAACTTAATAAACTGACCATCAAATAACAATCTTTTGTATTTTCTTACTTTCCATAATCATTTTACAATCCTTCTCTTTCTCAGGATCATAGACATGATATTTCGTTTCCCATTCTTCTAATTGGTACAAAATAGGCAACAATGCCAATCCTTTTTCTGTAAGAGAATATTCTACCCGAGGTGGAAGTTCTTTAAACTCTTCACGAATCACCAGTCCATCAGCTTCCATCTCCCTCAGCTGATCAGTCAGAACCTTTCTGGAAATGACATTAATGCGTACTGCCAGTTCTCCAAAACGTAACTTCCTGTCTTTAATAACAAGAACAATAATAGGCTTCCATTTGCTTCCCAGAGCGGCCATTGCCTTACCCAGAGGACAGCTGTATTGCATTAATTCATTCTTTTTCATAGAGAGATCTTTATTTTAATACCATATGAAACCGGAATTTCATGTGTTACTTTGATGTTACTAATGTAGGTTACTGCGAAGTTACCACTATTTTTTTAATAAAAGATACAAAAGTGAACTATTATTAGTTACTTTGTGTAACAATTATAAAATATAAATTTAAATATGAGCACATCATCATTATTTAAACCATTTCAATACAAGAATTTACAGCTTAAAAATAGAATTGTAATGGCTCCAATGACCAGAGCACAATCTGACAATGGAGTTCCAACCCAAAACATCGCAGATTATTATGGAAGGAGAGCCGCCTCAGAAGTAGGACTGATTCTTTCTGAAGGAACTGTGATCAACAGACCGGGATCAAAAAACTTGCAGAACATTCCTGATTTCTATGGTACAGAAGCTTTAAACGGCTGGAAAAATGTCATTGATACTGTACATCAGAATGGAGGTAAAATGGGTCCTCAGATCTGGCACGTAGGGGATACAAGAATGTCCGAAGACTATCCGTTGGTTCCAATGGAAAAGGCTTCCACAATGACGATTGAGGATATTCAGGATACCATTGCGCAGTTTGCAGTATCAGCAAAATCAGCAAAAGACCTTGGTTTCGACTGTCTTGAAATTCATGGCGCTCATGGATACCTTATCGACCAGTTTTTCTGGGAAGTTACCAATACAAGAACTGACGAATACGGTGGTAAAACATTAAAAGAAAGAAGTAGATTTGCTGTTGAAGTCGTAAAAGCAATCAGAGCAGCAGTAGGAGAGGACTTTACCATTATCATCCGTCTTTCTCAGTGGAAGCAGCAGGATTATAAAACCAGACTGGCATTTACTTCAGGCGAGATGGAAGACTGGTTATTACCATTAAAAGAAGCTGGAGTAGATATTTTCCACTGCTCACAGCGTCGTTTCTGGGAGCCGGAATTTGAAGGCTCTGATTTAAACTTTGCAGGATGGGCAAAAAAAATTACAGGGCAGCCAACCATTACAGTAGGTTCTGTAGGCTTAAACGGAGATTTCCTTAATGCTTTTGCAGGGCAGGGAACAGAAAAAAGTGATCTTACGGAACTGATCAGAAGACTTGACAATGAGGAATTTGATCTGGTTGCAGTAGGAAGAGCTATTTTACAGGACTACCAGTGGGTACAGAAGATCAAAGACGGAAATACGGAGGCTCTTCTGGACTTTTCAGCAGAAAGTATGGGCATTTTATTTTAATATCAATAATGAATATAAACTCGTTTCGAAGTCGATTTTTTTAACAGCATAATTTATTCACTTTTCGAAGCAGAATTGATTATTCAACCAGATATTAAATCAACATAATTCACTTTATTTTATATTTAATTTTCACCTATTTATTAAAGAACCCGATTTCAGAATTTCTGAAACCGGGTTTTATTAATTGTAAATGGTTCTAAGTGATTTTAAGGACATCCTAATGTATCCAATACACACTTCCATCGAGATGGAATCCCATTTTTGCCAGGAATGTAGCAGGCTGTTGTTCCGCCCGGACAATCAGGAGCATTTCCTCCATTAATTTTCTTTAAATCTGTCTTAGATAATTTTCTTAGATTTTTCATACTTAATAATTTGTTGATTCATACAAATATAATATTTTTTGAAAGCGAAAAAATAATTTGTGCCAAAATGTGAAATATACTCTTTCAAAGACAATATACAATAAACCCGCTCCCGGAATTTCCGGGAGCGGGTGTTAACAGATTTAAATATCTAAAACTGCCCTTTAAACAGGCAGAAATGATTTCTTTATCTTATAAACCAATGCTTTTAGTTGGTTTCAGTTGTTTTAAGATGCTTTTAGGGATGGCATTCTTGTGAACAAGGATCGCTGTTGACTTGTATTCAACATAAGGTCTTGTTACATAAAGGTATCCGGCAAAATCATTGGTTACTCCCCATGAGTTTTTTACCATATAATACTCTTTACCCGTTTGATCTTTTGCCAAACCTACGATATGCATACCATGGTCATCCGTTGTAGAAAGGTTATTAAGTGCTTTCTGACGCATGTCTTCAGTGATGGTTTTATCTTTTTTAGGCTCTGTAAACAAAGTCTGTTTGTTCTCTGCAGTTATTTGGTCAAGGTCCATATCCGGAACATAAGCTACACCGTTTTTATAAGAGAAGTAAGGCTCAGAAACATCAGTTGCCCAACCTACAGAATACCCTTTAGCTACTGCATTGTCTATGATTGCAGTAAGGTCTTTCATCGGAACATTCCAGTCAGAATCGTGGCTCCAGTTATCAGGAATCGGAACTACAAATTTCTGAAAATACGGATAATCTTTATAGGAAGATAATTCCACATAATCTTCAGGATTGATTCCTACCACTTCCTTAGCAAATGTTTTCGGAGTGTAGTTTTTCCCTTCATACGTAAAGTTGGCTGGTACTTTTCCTAAATATTCATCAAGAATAGCATCTACAGAATCCATCCAGTTATCTGTCAGTTTTCCTTTTGAGGAAGCCTGAACAAGGCTGTCAAGAACCGGCTTCAGTTTGCCTTGCATTTCTTTGAAGTTGTTGGTTGTTTGTCCGGATTTTAATCCGGTATAAACATCCTGAGGAACCGCACCATACTTCTTGTACATATTGATTACGTCGTGAAGTTCTCCTCCGTCACCCCAGCTGATAGCGCCGTTATTCAAAACATATAATTTTGCCTTATCGTGGTAAGAGTTTCTTGCCGTAAAGATTTCAGCAAGATCCACAGGTTTTTTGCCCATTCTCTGCATTTCAGATTCAAGGAAAGAGTTTCCTGAGTAGCTCCAGCAAGTTCCTGATGAACCCTGGTTCTTTACAGAAGTTGCACCCACATCTTTTAACGTTGTGAACTGAAAATTAGCATTTTGTGATTGGTTGTTTTTTAACTTGTTGATTAAGTCATCTTGGGCAAACATCATACTTCCTGCAGACAAAACAAAAAGTAATGATGCAATTTTGGCATTTTTCATTACTATAAAAAGATTATTTATATTAAGAGTCGTTGATAATAGAGATTTGTTACAGATGGAAAAGTTAAATTTGAAATTAAGAAAAATAAAAAAATTAATAATATAGGCTCATTTATCCCTTTACTCAAAAAAGTTGATCATGTTTCCAACTCTTATAAAAGTTTCTGCATCTATAATAATATAACTCCTGACTATGGAACAAGAATTATTATTGGAATGTCAGCGTAACAACCGCAACGCCCAGCGGAAAGTTTACGAGAAAATGGCGGGCAGGCTTTATTCAGTCTGCAGACGCTATTTGAAAAATGACGAAGACATAGAAGAAGTCTTGGCTGATACATTCTACAAGATCTTCACGAAAATTACCCAGCTCCAGAATGCAGATACATTTGAAGTATGGGCAAGAAAAATTGCTGTAAATGAATGTCTGCAGAAATTAAGATCCAACAAAGGGATGTTTATTTCCCTGGAAGAAAATTTCAATAATCATTCTGAAGGAACTACAGAAAACCTTTCTCTGGAAAAAGATATTCTGAGCTTACTGAATTTTCTCCCGGAAGGCTGCAGAGCCATCTTTAATCTTTTTGCTATTGAAGGATATCCTCATAAGGAAATAGCCACCATGCTTTCCATCAGCGAAGGAACATCAAAATCACAGCTCAATTTTGCACGAAAAAAGCTGCAGGAACTTCTCGTGAATCAAAACATTTAAACTTTTACAACAATGGAAAATAATCATATAGATCAACAATTCAATGAAGCTTCCAAGCTTTCAGAAGAACCAACTGTTTTTCCTGGTTTTGATAAAGTATGGGGAAAAATTGAGGAGAAATTAGATAAAAAAGAAGAGAAAAAGAAAATCATTCCTATCTGGCTGCCCTATGGTATTGCTGCAAGTTTGATGATTGGTTTGGGAGCTTTTTATTTTATGAATAAAAAAGAGGCTGCAGAACCTTTACAACCTGTAATAGTAGAAAATAAAGTTTCAAACAGTTCTGGTAATAAAGTTGATATTGCAAAAACAGACAGTACCATAAAGGAGAATATCAGAAAAGAAAAGTTGCCTTTATCTGTGCCTGATCCCATAGCATATCAATCTTCAGCAGTTGTGGGAACAGACTCATATAAAACGCATCCCAGCTGTAACATACCGACAGTAAAAGCTCCTGATAAAATAACAGCATCTTTACCCCCAATATATAATGATACCTTAAAAACAAAGGAAATTGATGAAGTTGTTGTCACTGCGTATGGCATTAAAAAGAGTTACAAATCCGTTACAGCCTCTTCAACCGTTATGATTGCTTCTACAGACAAGAATCCTGTACATTCACCGGCAGCCGTTTCTTCACTGGCAGGAAGAGTTGCTGGGATAGAAGTATCAACCGGAATTAAAAAGCATGATGCAATATTAATCAGGGGAACAAGAAGCATGGATGGTCATTCTACAGCCCCTTTATATATTGTTGATGGAATTATATTAGGCAGAGAATCTGGATTTTTAAATGCTCTGGATCCTAAAAAGATAAAAGAATTAAAAGTACTGAAAGGACTCGAAGCTGCTGCCCTGTATGGAAGCAAAGCTAATAACGGAGTTATTGTAATTACCACAAAGGGATTATCTACAGCAGAAATAGAAAAGCTGAAAAAAGTTTCTTCAGAAAGTGAAGAGAAAGTACTAAAAGAACCGGAAGAACCCGAAAAAAAACTTCCCAAAGCAGGCCAGCTTACTGCAGGTGAAATTAACGATTTTTCTAAGTGGGATTATTGGAAAGATATTGCAGTTCCTACTCTGGGTGAGTATAAAAATACATGGAAGTTCTTCCCTGATAAAAGGGTTTCAGTTCAGCTTGTGAATAAAGACAGAAAGCCTGTAATAGGGGAAAAAGTAAAATTATTGGATGATAAGAAAAACATTATATGGGAAGCCGTTGCAGATAATCTTGGTAATGTAGAATTATGGATATCCCCTATGACAGGTGATAATTCAGATTCTGAGAAATATTATTTATCCGATGGTTCCGGGCAGATCATCAGCAGTAATCTCAGAACCTTTAAAAATGGACAAAACCTCATTATTTTGGACAAGACCTGCATGCAAAAACGTGTATTGGATCTTGCCTTTGTAGTAGATGCTACCGGTTCTATGGGAGATGAGATTTCTTATCTTCAGTCTGAGCTTTTAGACGTGTTGAAGAAAACAGAAAGACAGCTTAAAAATACAACTGTAAGGTACGGATCAGTTTTCTACAGAGATCAGGGAGATGAATATGTGACCCGAAAATTTGACTTTTCAGATAAGGCAGAAGACCTCGTTGAATTTATTAAAAAACAGAACGCAGGAGGTGGCGGAGATACGCCGGAAGCAGTTGTGGAAGCCCTGAAAGTTTCTGTTGAAGAGTTGAAATGGAGTCACGAAAACTCAGCCAAAATAATGTTTTTAATTCTGGATGCCCCACCACACCATTCAGAACAGAATATAAAGGAACTTTACAGTACAATAAAGAATGCTGCAAAGAAAGGGATTACCATTATACCACTGGCAGCCAGTGATACAGATAAACAAACGGAATACCTGATGCGTACATTTGCTTTACTCACCAATGGTACCTATACGTTTCTTACAGATGACAGCGGAATAGGAAACAGCCATATCAAGCCTACCATAGATTCTTATGAAGTTGAAAAACTGAATGATTTATTATTAAGATTAATCCTTCAGAGAGCCATTTTACCGGAGTGCAGTGCAGGAATTTCAAATGATAATATTAACAAGAAAATGGAAAAAGAAATTGACAGTCAGATTGACAGTAAAACTGTAGTATTCCCAAATCCTACAAAAGGCCTGATGCAGATAAAAACAAGAAAATCAATTGAAGAACTGTTTGTATATGATCTTGCCGGAAAGATTATCATGAGAAAAGAAAAACTGCCGGAAGGTAAAAATTCAATTGATTTAACTTCTTATCCTCAAGGGATTTATCTTGTACGTATTCATACTAATGATCAATGGGAAACATTTAAGGTCATTAAAAATTAACTGTCTGAAAAAAGAAATTTTCCCGGAAATTTCTTTTTTTATATTTTTAAGCATACTAATAACTGATGAAAAAGAATTATTTGCTGTTATTGCCATTTACGATTACCCTATTACAGGCACAAAATTCACAACTCTATTACTCTGGAAAGTTTTTAACATCTAAAGATAAAGAACAGAACTTTTTAAAGGTTTATAATAAAAACAGTGGTATTTATGAACTGACTGATGAGAAAGGATTTGCCATTATTGCTGCCAAACCTTATGATACTCTCGTGTGGAACCAAGGGAAAAATACCCATATTATTTCTTCTTATGAACTCAGGGAATTAAAAACGATTCTGGAAAATCAGACAGGAAGTAAAAGTGTAGAAAATATTTACAGTAAAGCCTATGACAGTCTTGTTTCAAAAGAGATTAAAGACGATTTCAGTATTGAAAAAACTAAAACCCAACTCAGTAATAGATCGCATTCTTATTTTGATGAAATAAGAAAACTAAAGCAAAAAAATGATACTGTTTATGTTTTAAAAAGGATCAATAAGACAATATTACTGTTTAACGGAAGTTTTACCACATCTTTTGATATTGAAAACAGAAATGCTGTTCCAGGGACTCAAAATAAGTATGTTCAGGGAAGATCAGAAAACGGAAATCTTTTTTGGAAAGGCCCTGAAACGAATGAAATGTTCAGTTTTGGACCAGATATATCAACACTTGGATTTAATGGATTCCCTTATGAGTATGACCAGAATGGAAAACTGATTCCGTGGATTAATGGACTTCAGCGTGCAAAAAGATATGATAATAATCTTTTTAAAACCACAGTAGGTTATAATAACCAATTGAATGTAAATGCTTTTATACAACAGGGTAACAATGAAAAATTCCGTCTTTCACTGAATCTGGGGCAGCAAAAGAACCAGATGTATTTTATTGATCAGTTTGATATTACCAATACCCTTAAAGCAAAACTGAATGCAGATTTGGGTAGATATTACATTAATCTGGCTTTTAATTACGAAGAAAACAAGGCAACCAATACCAATAGAATAGGATTGTTCAACAGAGCCTATCAGAATTCATTGCTTACGCCCATATCTTTTTCAAACGAACAAAATATTTTCCTGAATAATGGCTCACAGAGAAGTTACAACAATAATGCAGACAATCCTTCTTTTCTTTTTGAGCAGGATAGCAAATACCGCTATAAGAATCGGGACAGGCAGTTGAGTCTTAATGTAGCGAAAGATTGGGGCAGTTTTAAACTGAATATCAGTCAGTCCTACGAGAATATTACTAGCTGGAATCAGGATCAATATCAACCTTCTACTTATGGTTTTATCAACGGAATATCCAATGAAAGGATTCAAAACAATAGCTCTTATCATTCCAATATACAGGGCTCTTATTCATTGGGAGACTATGACTTTAGAAATACTTTCAGCCTGAATTTTATTTTAAACGATAAAAAATCTGATGTTTATAACAGCCTGACCCACCAAAAATATCTCTATCAGAGAACTTCACAGGATCATATTTTTAATTATAATATGAACATCCGCGATTATGATTTTGAAGCAGGGTTTAATCTTGGGAATTCATTTTACATCTCCAATACTTCCCTTAAGAATAATTATTGGCTTCCAAAAGCTAACTTTTATCTGAAGTTCAATGGGATCTTCAATTGGTATAATTACAATTTTAAATTATTGGGAAGTTACACCCAATTAAGCTCCGAACCGGAAATGACAAGATCATACGCTTCGTATTCTACTACTTTGCTGAACGCAGAAAATTACAATCAATATTTTCCGGTACAGGAAGTAGACAGTTTCAGAGGTTTGTCCAATATCAATACTAGAGAATGGAAAATTGGAGCCAGGCTGAATCTTGGGTATAAAATAAGTGTAGAAGGAGAATATTTTAATAAAAAGAATAAAGATGATATATTTCCTGTTTTTGAAAACAATCAGTTAAGACTTAAAAATATAGCAGATCATACATACAGCGGGTACGAATTCAATTTTACCTACGAACGTTTGCGTTTGGGATATGATATGTATATCACCAATAAGGTCTCATTCTTTCAATACAAAGATATTGTAGACCGCATTGCTCCCGGATATCAGAACCATGCGGTTTCAGGATTTAAAGATATTTATAAAACACTATCAGAAGGACAGGTTTTGGGTGCTGTGATGGGCAGTTACTTTGAAAGAAATGCAGCCGGACAATTGGTCATTGATGAGTTTGGGTTTCCTAAAAAAGCAGACGGAATGAAAATTATTGCAGATCCTACACCGGATTTTGTAATGAAATTCAATCATAGTTTTGCCTATAAAAATTGGTCCTTAGATATCAATTGGGAATGGAAAAAAGGAGGCCATCTGTGGAACGGAACACAGGCTGTTCTCGATTACTACGGCCGTTCTTATGGCTCAGGAGAAGAAAGGAATATCAAAAATTATATTTTCGAAGGTGTACAGGCCAATGGAGCTGTCAACCAGGTTCCTGTGGATTTTTATGATCCCAATCAGAATGTTCTGGAAAACAGATGGTCGAGGTACGGTTATTTAGGAGTAGCTGAAAATTATGTTCAAAAAGCAGATTATGTAAGGATCAATAACATATCCCTTTCCTCAGATTTCCCGATTAACAAGAATAAACAGACTCTCAGACTGACTTTTTATGTAAATAATATCATGCTTTGGCAGGCCAATAAAGGCGTGGATCCTAATCAGAATTTCTACGATTTGAGTAATGGAAGAGGACTGGATTTTTTTAATCTTCCCTCCTTTAAAATATTTGGCTGTATTGTTTCACTTAAATTTTAACTCATGAATCTCAAGTTTATATCCACCTATATCATCCTTATGTGCTTATTATTTTCAGCCTTTTCTGTGAAAGGCCAGCAACCATTTCAGGATTTTGAAAAAGAAAAGACCTACATTCAGACCAATCATGTTTTTTATAAACCTGGAGAGCAGATGTATTTTAAAATATATGTAGTAAAAGGAAGCAATAATTTACCCGTCGAAGAAAGCAGAGTCGTCAATTTTGAAATAACAGATCCTGCAGGAAGTGTTGTGAGAAAATTAAAATACGAAATTACCAATGGATACGCCCGGGGAGACTTCTATTTTGCTGAAGATATGAAAGGAGGTATCTATAAAATCAGAGCTTTTACCAACTGGATGCAGAATGAAGAAGGCAAAAATGCATTTGAGAAAGAAATTACCCTTCAGAAAATTGTATCTCCAAGGATTTTAATGAAGCTGGATTTTCCGAAAAAAGGATATGGACCGGGAGATGAGGTGACCGCAGATTTTTCCATGAGAAGCCTGAGCAGCCTTCCGATTCCTTTTTATGAAGCTGATTTTACGGTAATGCACAATGGAGAAACCATTTCAGAAGGAAAACTCATTACGGATAAAGAAGGCAAAAAATTGTTGACCTTTAAGCTTCCTGAAGTTTTGAAATCCTCTGATGCTCTTTTGAATATCAAAGTGAATTTTGACGGGTTTACAGAATCCATTTCCAGAAATATTCCTATTGTTCTGAATAATCTGGATGTGAAATTCTTACCGGAAGGAGGAACTTTTATCAATGGAATAGAGCAGAATATCGCTTTTAAAATTCTGGATGAGTTTGAAAAACCTGTAGATGCTGTTCTGGCAGTTTACAATCAGAATCATGAAAAAATAAAAGAAATTTCAGCCTATAATTTCGGAATGGGAAGCTTCCGGTTTACGACTAAAATAGGAGAAACTTATTATGCAAAAGTGCTGAAGCCTGAAAATATTACCCAGACTTTTAATCTCCCGGAAGCAAAAAATGAAGGACTGGTTTTAAATATTCGGAATGAAAATAAAAATCTGAATTTCACCATCGTTTCTACCCGGGAAAGAACAATTACCCTGCGGGGAAGTTTCCGCGGAAAAGAAGTTTACAGCAAAATAATTCCACTGAAAAAAGGAATGAATTCTTTGGAAATTGCAGAAAAGGATTTCCCCACAGGGATCTGCAGATTCACTGTTCTGGAAAATAACATTCCCCTTGCAGAAAGAATTGTTTTTACCAATAAAGTAAACCAGCTGAATATAAGAGTTACTCCTGTAAAGCAACATTATCTGCCAAGAGAAAAAGTAATGCTGAATATTGAAACTACCGATGAAAATAATAAACCTGTTCCTGCCAACCTCGGAGTAAGTGTAGTAGATGATAAGCTATGGTCGTATGCTGATGATAAGCAGAATCATATTATTTCCTGGCTTTTGATGGACTCAGAGCTCAAAGGGAAGATTGAAAAGCCTCAGTTTTATTTCGATAAAAAAGAAGAAAAAGCAGATAAAAGCTTAGACCTTGTTATGCTGACAAACGGCTACCGATATTTTGAGCCTGTTCCGGAAATTCTGAAGACCAATAAATACAAATATCTTCCTGAAAAGAAAAATACTATTTATGGTGTGGTAGAAGATGAAAACAAAAAAACAGTGAAAGCTGATGTCTTTCTTTTGGACACCCATAATAAAAAGATTCTCAAACAGACTGTTGCTGAAAACGGGAAGTTTTATTTTTCAGATTTAAATGCAAATAATTCTTATAAGATTATTGCAAAGTCTTTTCAGCCTAAACATCAGTTGAAAATAAGGATTCTGTCTTATCATCTGGATATTAATCCTTTAGTAAAACAGAAACTTACCAACATAGACGTAGAAGAAATTGTAAAGGAAGCTGAAAGAAAAGAAGAAATAAAAACAGAAAATAAAAACAATACCAATCAGCTTAACAATGTTGGAAGATCAAAAACGGATACAATCAGTAAAAATAAACGTATTGAAGAAGTAGTGGTGGTAGGCTATGGTGTAAATAAAGATAAAACAGCGGTTGCTTCTACAACAGTAGCATCTGCTATGGAACTTCAAAACTCCAGTGTAACTTCCGTATTGAATGGGAAGGTTGCCGGATTAGTTGTAACTGGTGGCGGGCAGCCGGGTGCAGGAGAACAGATTCATATCAGAGGAACGGCCTCCATTAGCAACAAAAATCCTTTATTCATCGTGGATGGCGTTCCTGTAGAAAACTTTAATACTACCATCAACCCAAATGACATCAACAGCATTACCGTTTTGAAAGATGCTGCTGCTACCGCTATTTACGGAAGCAGAGCTGTGAATGGAGTTATTATCGTGACCTCACTTAAAAACAGAAAATCAGAAATAAGTTTTGATATAACTCCGAAATCTTATTTTGCCATAGAAACCTTGCCATATGGAAGACTTGTTTCATATGCCGGGGCAAGAGAATTTGTATATCCTGAATATAAAACAACCAATACCTCTTACCGTTTTGATTACAGGGAAGCGCTTTACTGGAATCCGGTCGTAGAAACCGATAAAAATGGAAAAGCAAAAGTAGAGTTTTATAATTCAGATGCGAATTCCACTTTCAGAATTATGACAGAAGGAATTGCTGCATCAGGACTTTTGGGAAGAGATGAAACGACGTATGCTGCCCAGAGTCTGATTTCGATAGATACTAAAATTCCTCAATACCTCACGAGAACAGATCAGATGATAATTCCGGTGGTCATTAAAAATAATTCTCCCGAAACGCGTAAAATGACCATGGATGTGATTGTTCCGAACCATGTGAAACTCATCAGTTCTGATAGTCTGATTACTCTGAAACCCCTAGAATCAGGAAGATTATTTGTGAAAATACAGACTGATGAGATTGTGAATTCCAATATCCAGTTTACCATAAAATCCGGAGAGTTGAGAGAAACGGTGATCCTTCCGTTTAAAGTAGAAGAAAAAGGATTTCTTCATCAATTTTCCATCATTAATAATAAAACAGAAGATCTCAAAATCAATATTCCGGAGTATATCGATGGAAGCCTGTATTCATCCTATTATGTATTTGAAAATACAGCTCTGAAAATGTTTGAAGACATAGAACAACTGAAAAAAGAACCTTACGGATGCTTTGAACAGCTTTCTTCTACTGTGTATCCTAACATTTTTATTCTTGATTATTTAAAATCAAGTAAAAAAATAGACACAGCAACTGAAAATCTGGTGATAAAAAACCTGAAAAAAGGCTTCCAGAAGCTGCTGAGTTATAAAAATAAAGACGGAGGTTTCGGATATTTCAGTTCTGCAGAATCAGATGTTGCTCTTTCCGCATTTGCGTTATTGGAATTTACGGAATTAAAGAAGTATGTAAATCCGGATGCTAAGCTTATTCAGGAACTTTCTTCATTTATTCTGTCGAAAAAGAATGCAAACGGATTATTCGAAGTAAGAAAACCCTATGAGTCTAAAAAAGATTTTTCGGAATATTCATGGTCAAGAAACATGTATGTTATATACGCTTTATCCAAACTTGGGTTTAAAAATGAAATTGAAGCTTCCTTTCAGGTAATGCTGAAAAGAACTTTAGCTACAAAAGACTCTTATCAGTTGGCTTTGCTTGCCAATGCTGCCGCTCACTTAGGAAAACAAAAGGAATATGATGAGCTGATTCGGATACTGGATCAGCAGTATGGAACGAAGAATATAAAATCTAAAGTCACTTTTACTGGTTCATGGGGAATGTCTGCCGATGCAGAAACACTTTCGTTATACCTTATGGCACTTCAGAAAGATGAGAAACTTAATCAGTTGAAAATCGCTGAAGCGGCTGATCAGCTTATTAATTTCAATGGATATTACGGGTTTGGTTCTACACAGGCTACTACATTGGCGATACAGGCATTGTCTGAATTTTTCTCTGAAAATGAGAAATTGTATGGAACTGAAAAACCGGTTATTAAGATTAACAAAGCGAATACTTATCCTAATATAAGTCTGTCATCAGCATATAAAACAGGGGAAAATGATATCACTATTCATTATCCATCACAAAGAGGACTTCCTTATAAGCTGGAATATCAATATTACACCCTGCAGGCTCCTGAAAGCAAGGATATTCCTCTTACCATGGAGACCAAATTAAAATCAGGAACATTAAAAACAGGAGAGACCAACAGAATGACTATTACCGTCAAAAACAAAATAAACGGTGAGCTGCCAATGACCATTGCAAAGATTGGTATACCAGCAGGACTGACTCTGCAAAATGCCTTACTGAAAGATATGCTTGATAAAAAACAGGTTTCTTACTATGAAATTTTCGACAACTATCTGGTTTTATACTGGGAACATTTCAATGCTGAAGAAACAAAGACCGTTAATCTTGATCTCAAAGTAGAATTTGCCGGAACGTATACAGGAAAATCAAGTAATGTTTACCTCTATTATATGCCGGAAGCAAAATATTGGAATCAAGGCATTACAACCCGTATTGAACCTTAATTTTTATATATTAAAACAGACATTCTAAGGAGGTCTGTTTTATTTTTAAAATTAACTTTCAAAAATTATTGAAAATTCAAAAAATATAATTATATTTGTTATAGAAATTAAAACAGAACAAGATGCAACTTTCAGAAGCAAAAGAAAAATACATTCAGACCTGGGGAACCTTTGCTACCAATTGGGGAATCAACCGTACGATGGCACAGGTGCATGCATTGCTTCTGGCTAGCGGAAGACCCCTGTCTACCGATGAAGTGATGCAGCAGCTTGAGATTTCAAGAGGAAATGCCAATATGAACCTTCGTGCTCTGATAGACTGGGGGATCGTGAAAAAAGAATTTGTAAAAGGTGACCGTAAAGAATATTTTGTAGCAGAAAAAGATGTATGGTATCTGTTCAAGCAAATTACCAAAGAACGCAGAAAAAGAGAGATAGAACCTGTCATTTCCTTTCTTGAAGAATTAAAGAATATTGAGGATAAAGATTCGGAAGAAGCTCAGGAATTTATTAAGCTGATGAATGACTTCAGTTCTGTCACCGGGAAAATCAACAATATCATGGACCTGGCGATAAAAAGTGATGACCACTGGCTGGTAGGGAAGATTACTAATCTGTTGAAATAAATTTTCAAAAAATGAGAAATCTTTTCTTATTAGGTTTTCTAAGTTTTATGATAGGCTGTCAGAAGAATGTGAATGCAGATTTTGATATTCACATAGAAAATTCCGATGCGTATGATTATAGGCAACACGATCTTTATAAAATTGAAATTTATAAAGATGAGAAAATTTTTAAAATTTTAGAACCTAAAGAAATTGCTGTTTCGCTTGATCAAAATATAAAATTAGACAGTATAAAAGAAGGGAAATATTCATTTGTCTATGAAAGTATTTTTGGTGAAACAATAAATAAAGAAATAAGTGTAGATGATTCCAAAACATACAGAATAGCTATCAATCCTGATCTTTTGATAAAGAAAAATAAAAAATCAATTTTTGGAAATTTGAAAAACTCAGTAGCAAAATTAGTATTCGAATCCAGAGGATGTTTTCATCTGAAAAAAGATTCAATAGAAATAGTTAACAAAGAAAATAAATACTTTATCCGTAGAAAAAATGGAAGTTTGAAACCCATCGATAAAACAATTTGGGCGTATTTTGTAAAAACCGAAAATAAGATAAGAGAAATTCCTGAAAATGGAGGTTGTACCACCAGAGATGAATATATTTTCTATCATAAAGGGATATCTGATACCATTCATGATGGAACATGTGAATTTTCTGTCTGGATGGGTTTGAAAGATTTCATAAAGAATAATAAACTTCAATAAATAAATCTGGATGAAAATCCTTTTTTATTTTAATTTAACTTTCAAAAATTACTGAAAATATAAAATTTATAATATCATGAAGAATTTTTTTAAACGTTATCTCTATTTAAGTCTCTTTCTGACTGTTGTTTTAATTCTTGCCGTATGGTTTTTTCTCGTTGTCAAAGGTGAATATGGAGTGACAATGTTCTTCACCATTCCGGTTTCTATTGGATTTATAATTGGGTATGTAAAGTATTTTAAAAAAATCGGATTAATGAACGTTTTAAAGACAATCTTAAAAATAGTCTTGGGATTAGTCATTTTCTCTCTTATTTTAATAGGAGCTGGCGTGGAAGGAGCTATTTGTATTATTATGGCTATTCCATTTATTGGCTTTGCGATGTTCGTGGGCTTCAATATTGGCTTTATTATAGGAGTATTTGACGAAAAACGACATACCGGAAGTGTTATAGTATTTATTCTTTTTATCAATCCCGCATCTTATATTTTCGATACCTATACAAAACCCATAGAGGAAACTATTACAACAGAAATGATTGTGAATTCTTCCAATGAAAAAGTTTGGGAACTTTTAAATACACAAATCAATTTCAATACTCCTGATTTTATCCTGTTTGAAAAAGGAGTCAGTTATCCAAAGAATATAAAATTTGTTAATGAAAACGGAAAATTAGGTTATAGCTGTCAGACCAATAATGATGATTTACAACTTAATATCAATGAATTTATTGAAAATAGGAAAGTGAAATTCTCCTTGGAAAATCAGACTGTTCCAATGAAAGAAATAACACCTTATGAAGATATTGATGCAAAACATTTACATGATTATTTTATTGTAAAATATGGTGAAATTACTTTAGACAAGCTATCAGAAAATAGAACAAAGATAATTGCAAAAACAAAATACAGTTACAAAATTGCCCCTACCTGGTATTGGAAAAAATGGTCCGGCTATATCATTGATAAAATGCAAAGCCATGTATTACAATCTATAAAAATACAATCTGAAAATGAATGATCTGCAACAATATTTTGACAATCTGCAACCCAGATATTATATTAATGAAATTGCATCTTTAGGGTTTACCAGACTGTTTAGGAAAATGGCTGTTCAAAAGGTGAAAAGCTACGGGGATAAAAGAGTTTTGGATTTGATGAGCGGGCAGGGAGAAAATTTAGAATTTATACAGGCTCACAATGATAATACAGAAATTGTAGCACTGGATTTCTCATCAGCAATGCATATGAAACTGGCTGCAACATTCAAAAATAAATTGTCAATACAACAGATCCGGAACGATTTTTTCGAAAGCCAGATTCCCGATCATTCTATGGATATTATCCTTTGCTCTTACGGGACAAAGACGATAGAAGAAGACCAGAAACCGATTTTTGCAGATAAACTTTCAAATATCATTGATGAGAAAGGTGAAATTATCATTGTAGAATTTGTGAAACCCAAAACAAAGTGGAGATTCAATTGTGTGAAATGGTATATAGAGGTTCTTGTGACAAAGGTTTTTGGGAATGAATTTGGAAAATTGTTCCATTATATCAATAAAAATGAAAGCCTGGAAGATCTTAAAGATCAGTTTATCAAAAACGGACTCTCCATCATATCGCACATGAGATATCTGGATCTGGTTGAAATTCTTCATGTGAAAAGAAACTAGTTTTTTATTTGAACTCATATTTCAAAAATTACTGAAAATTTTAAATAAATAATAATTATGAAAAATTTAATCATTCACTTATTCCTGATTATTTATTTCAGAAGAAAAGGATCACTTTAAATAATACTCCCCATGAAAACATTTCTAAAATACGATTACTTTATCCAATTGATCATTCTCATAGTCTGTATCGTAGGTGCTGTAATGCATTACAAAGACTGGAAGTTTATAGAATTCTACTATGGGGTTGGAGGAGCGCAATTGATAAGTTATCTGATCAGGTTATTTTTTAAACTAAAACAGACATCTGAGTTCAGAGTATATGGATTAACCATCATGCCGGTCTGGATATGTCTGCTTCTGGTTGATCAAAAAATTTATAATGAATTCACAATGGCTCTCATAGGCATATTTCTGCTTCTTTCATTGCTTTATACTCCGATAATGGCCATTCTCTATGTGTATGATTGCTACAACAGTTATGAACCCTATAAATTACGACTATGAAAACGCTCAAAAATCACACCTTGATCTACGACAATGAATGTCCAATGTGTAATCTGTATTGCAAAGGTTTTACAAAATGCGGAATGCTGGATGAAGAGGGAAGAGAAGCCTTTACAGAAATCACATTGAGAAATAAAACCCTGATAGATTTCAACCGGGCAAAGAATGAGATTGCATTGATAGATCATAACAGAAACGAAGTTGTGTATGGATTAGACAGTCTTCTTCTCATCATAGGAAACTCTTTTCCAGTGTTAGAGAAAACAGCAAGAATGAAGCCTTTGTATTGGTTTTTCAAAAAGCTGTATTCTTTCGTTTCTTATAACCGGAAACAGATTATTCCTTCTCAAAAAGACCATACAGAACGATCCTGTGTACCGGATTTTAACCTGAAATACAGAGTTGCATACATCGGTTTTGTTGTTATTTTTTCGGCATATATCTTAAGTGTATTTTCTGGTAAACTGAACTTGAATTTAGAGAGAAATTTCGTGAGAGAATTTGCCGTTTGTCTTGGCCAGATCCTTTGGCAGACTATCTTTTTAAAAACTTATCTCAAAGATAAAATCTGGGATTATCTCGGAAATATGATGACTGTTTCTTTAATCGGAACTTTACTGTTAATTCCTGCGCTGATGACCAGTTTTACTCCTCTTTTTTATATGATATATTTTGGAATTGTCATATTGATCATGTTTCTGGAACATATAAGGAGATGCCGCATACTAAAGTTGAATTTTCTTCCGACCATTTCATGGATATTATTTAGAATAACAGCATTAGTAATAATTATTCTGTCAACTATATAAATTAAAATGTAATCGCTAAAACCTATTAAAAAATGTCAACCATCTATTTAAACACAGTCATCAAAGCAGATATTCACTATGTTTTTGATCTGGCAAGAAATATCGATCTCCATCAGCAATCCACTTCTATATCTCATGAAAAAGCCATTGCAGGACGTACTTCAGGACTGATTGAAAAAAATGAAACCGTAACCTGGCGGGCAAAACATATGGGAGTCTATCAAAATCTCACTACAAAAATTGTCAGCATGGAAAAACCGTTTCAGTTTATTGATGTCATGCAGAAAGGAGCATTCAAATCTATGCGTCACCGACATATTTTTAAATCTGTAAACGGAAATACGTTGATGACAGATATTTTCGAATTTGAATCTCCGTTGGGCATTATTGGAAAGTTATTTAATGCTGTTTTCCTCAGAACGTATCTCAAAAACTTTCTGATCCGAAGAAATGAAATGATCAAAACCATTGCAGAATCTTCTGTCCGTGACGGAATTGCGATTTTTTAACCTAAAAAACAGAGTGATGAACTTTTTAAAAGCAGAATGGCGAAAACTGGCCATCATCAATTACGAGATCAATTCTGAAGTTTTGCAGCCTTACCTTCCAAAAGGAACTGAACTCGATTTTTATAAAGGCAAATGCTACGTAAGTCTGGTGGGATTTATGTTTTTAAATACCAGACTTTTGGGTTTACCGATCCCTTTTCACCGCAATTTTGAGGAAGTGAATCTAAGATTTTATGTAAAGAAAAAAGAAAACGGAATCTGGAAAAGAGGAGTGGTGTTTATCAAAGAAATTGTTCCAAAACCTGCTTTAAGTCTGGTGGCCAATTCCATATATAAAGAAAATTATCATACCATGCCGATGAAAAATCAGATTGATGAAAAAGGAGATGAACTCCAGATCCGGTATTCATGGAAAGATAAAAGCTGGCATTCTATCCAGATTACAGCCGAAAATACTGCAAAACCAATGGAAGAAAACTCAGAATTTGAATTTATCACAGAACACTATTTTGGTTTTACAAAAAAAGACGATACAACTTCAGAATACGAAGTATGCCATCCAAAATGGGATTGTTACCCTGTAAAAGAACATCATTTAGAAATTGATTTTCAAAAGATCTATGGAAATGATTTTACATGCCTGAATCAACAAAAACCTATTTCCGTAATGCTTGCCGAAGGCTCAGAAATACAAGTCAAAATAAAGAAATACATCAGCTGAAAAATGAAGAGATTAAAACATCTTGTCTATTCATAAAAATCTGTGAAAATCTGTGCATTCTGTGGGAAAAAAAACGCTCTCCAATAATAGTTGTGACAAATTATTTTAAACACAAATATCACCAATATTTTCACAAATATGCACAAGGAAAATACAACATAATCATCTGTGAAAATCTGTGAAATCTGTGGGAAAACCTTAAACATTGAACTCCAAACTTTAAACCTTAAAAAATGAAAATAATCATAGCCGGAGGCACCGGATTTCTCGGCGAAAACTTAGAAAAACACTTTACAGAAAAAGGAAATCACGTTTATATCCTTACTCGCAATCCCCAACATAAAAATGAAATCCATTGGGATGCCCAAACGATAGGTGAATGGAAAAATTACCTCGAAAAAGCAGATGTTCTCATTAACCTGACAGGAAAATCTGTGGACTGCCGCTATAACGAGAAAAATAAAAATGAAATCTACTCCTCAAGAATCGAGAGCACAAGAATATTACAGAAAGCCATAGATCAATGCTCTGATAAGCCAAAAATTTGGCTGAATGCCAGTTCGGCAACTATTTATGTTCATTCTGAAAAACATATCAATACAGAAGAAAACGGAATTATCGGTGACGATTTTTCTATGAATATCTGCAAAAGCTGGGAGACAGAATTTTTTAAAGTTGAAAATGAAGAAATACGAAAAGTTGCCCTCCGGACTTCTATTGTTCTGGGAAAAAATGGTGGAGCTTTTCCAAAACTGAAAATGATTACAAAACTGGGCCTGGGAGGAAAGCAGGGAAGAGGCACTCAGATGGTAAGCTGGATCCATATTGAAGATTTTTGTAAAGCAGTGGACTGGATTATTCGGCACGAGACTCTTTCAGGAACAGTGAATATAACCGCACCGGCTCCTCTTTCCAATCAAAACATGATGAGAAAACTGAGAAATAAAATGAAAATGCCTTTTGGACTCAATGCTCCTGTCTGGCAGCTGGAAATTGCATCTCTATTCATGAAAACAGAAACCGAATTACTCCTAAAAAGCAGAAATGTGTATCCTGAAAAACTTATAAAAAGCGGATTTAAGTTTTTATATCCCGAATTTGATGAAGCGATTCTTAATCTCTTGGAATCCTAATGTTTGCGGGTTTCCCAAAGGATAATTAAATTAGCGGAAAACTATTCCATATGCTGGTTATATCCAAAATAAAATCCTTTTTTCTTTCATCCTTTTTAATAAGTTCAATCGCTTTTTCACAAGTTCATAATGTATCAGAAGGCTATCAGAAGCCCACAGACCCGTTGGTAGTCCAGAATCTGGAGCAATGGCAGGATATGAAATTCGGGCTGTTTATGCATTGGGGAACCTATAGCCAGTGGGGAATTGTTGAAAGCTGGAGCTTATGCCCGGAAGATGAATCATGGACACAGAGAAAACCTGAACATGGAAAATCTTACTACGAATATGTGAAGAATTATGAAAATCTTCAGACAACTTTCAATCCAACCCAGTTCAATCCTCAGAAATGGGCGGATGCCGTAAAAAAAGCTGGAATGAAATATGTGGTTTTTACCACCAAGCATCATGATGGTTTTGCCATGTTTGATACCCGGCAGTCAGATTATAAAATCACTTCTTCCAAAACCCCTTTTTCAAAAAATCCAAAATCTGATGTGACGAAAGAAATTTTCAATACGTTCAGAAAGGAAGGCTTTAAAATCGGAGCCTATTTTTCTAAGCCAGACTGGCATTCCGATGATTATTGGTGGTCTTATTTTCCACCCAAAGACAGAAATGTCAATTATGATCCAAGGAAATATCCGGAAAGATGGGAGAACTTTAAAAAGTTCACCTTCAATCAGCTGAATGAAATTACTTCCCGTTATGGGAAAATAGATATTCTTTGGTTAGACGGCGGTTGGGTACGCCCTTTTCACACCATAGACCCGAAAGTAGAATGGCAGCGCACCATCAAAGTAGAACAGGACATTGATATGGACAAAATAGGAACAATGGCGAGAAAAAATCAGCCGGGAATAATCATTGTAGACCGCACCGTTCCGGGAAAATGGGAAAACTATGTCACTCCTGAGCAGGCAGTTCCGGAGCACGCCCTTTCCATTCCCTGGGAAAGCTGCATCACCATGGGAGATTCTTTTTCTTACGTTCCCAATGATAACTATAAGACCTCCCAGAAGATCATTGAAACCCTGGTAAAAATCATTTCAAGAGGTGGAAATTACCTCATG
The DNA here is from genome assembly GCF_003201365.1 of Chryseobacterium sp. CBTAP 102. Taxonomy (NCBI): domain Bacteria; kingdom Pseudomonadati; phylum Bacteroidota; class Flavobacteriia; order Flavobacteriales; family Weeksellaceae; genus Chryseobacterium; species Chryseobacterium sp. CBTAP 102. Next base: position 252,157 of record NZ_QICX01000004.1, on the reverse strand, counting down.
AATATTGCACCCAGACCTAACGGAGATTATGATGCCATTGTATACGAAAGATTACAGCAAATTTCCGGCTGGATGGAAAAAAATCAGTCCGCTGTTTTTGCAACCAGAAGCATTGCGCCTTATCACGACGGAAATTTTTATTATACACAAAGCAAAGATGGAAAAACAGTGAATATTTTTCACTTGGATGAAAAAACAAATTATGAATCTCCATCAACGTTAAGTTTTACAATCCCTGATCATTTTAAACCAAAATCTTTGAAAGTTTTAGGCTTGTCAAACAAAATTCAATGGAAAAAATCAGGGAATTCAATTGAAATTAATTTGCCGAAAGAAAGATCTCAGTTAAAATATTCAACTGTAATTCAAATCGTTCAATAATGAGATGCATTTGTTTTAAACTTGCTGGAGTCGCATTATTGTTGAATGTTGTGATTACTTTTGCCCAAAAACCTCTATATAAAGATCCCAAACAACCCATCGAAGCCAGAGTTCAGGATCTGTTGAAGAGAATGACTCCGGAGGAGAAGTTCTGGCAGTGTTTTATGATTCCCGGAGATCTGGATAACGTGCCGAAAGGACAATATTCCCACGGAATTTTCGGATTGCAGGTAAGCGCAGGAAATCAGGGAGGCGGAGCTGCAGGACAGCTGCTGAAATACAATGCCAGTGAAGATGCAGAGATACTTGTGAAAAAGATCAACGCCATTCAGAAATATTTCGTAGAAGAATCAAGGCTGGGAATTCCCATTATTCCTTTTGATGAAGCGTTACACGGATTGGTTCGGGAAGGTGCTACCGCTTTTCCGCAGGCAATAGGTCTGGCTGCTGCTTTCAATCCTGAATTAATGACCAGGGTTTCAACAGCAATTGCCAGAGAATCAAAATTAAGAGGAATCCGTCAGATTCTGACACCAGTGGTCAACCTTGCGAATGATGTGAGATGGGGAAGAACAGAAGAAACCTACGGTGAAGATCCGTTTCTGACCTCCGTAATGGGAGTCAGCTTTGTCACTTCGTTTGAAAATATGGGAATTATTACCACGCCTAAACACTTTTTAGCCAATGTAGGAGAAGGGGGAAGAGATTCATACCCGATTCATTGGAGCAAAAGATATCTGGAAGAAACTCATTTGATTCCTTTTTACAACGCTTTTACAAAAGGAAAAAGCCGTTCTGTGATGACTTCTTATAATTTGCTTGATGGAAGGCCGTCAACCGCCAATCATTGGCTGTTAACTGAAAAATTAAAAAAAGACTGGGATTTCAAAGGCTTTGTCATCAGTGATGCCAGTGCAGTGGGTGGAGCAAATGTTCTGCATTTTACGGCAAAAGATTATGATGATGCCTCTGCACAGGCTATCAATGCCGGACTTGATGTCATTTTTCAGACAGAATATAAACATTATCAACTCTTTATTCCTCCGTTCTTAGATAGAAGAATTTCTAAAGAAAGAATAGACGATGCCGTCTCAAGAGTATTGAGAGCCAAATTTGAACTTGGACTATTCGAAAATCCCTATGTTTCTGCTAAGGAAATTGAAGAATTAAAAAAACTAAATCATAAACCTTTGGCAGAAAAAGCAGCTGCAGAATCTTTTGTTTTGCTTCAGAATAATAATCATACACTTCCTGTTCCTGAAAATGTTAAAAAAATTCTTGTAGTGGGAAGAGATGCTGTGGATGCAAGATTAGGTGGTTACTCAGGGCCTGGAAACAAAAAAATAAATATTCTGGATGGTCTTAAAAATTATGTAAAAAATACAGATACTGAAGTTGTGTATTCAAGAGGAATTGACTGGAATGTAAAAGACTTCACCACAATTTCAAATGAATATTTATCTTCTGAAAATAAAAAGGGATTAACAGGATATTATTTCGCTAATCCCGATTTAAAAGGTAATCCGGCTTTTGGAAGGCAGGATGAAAACCTCAGTTTCAAATGGACTTTATACTCTCCCGATCCGGAAAAACTGCAGCCTGATCATTATAGTATTCGTTGGACAGGAAAACTGGAAGCCCCGGATTCCGGGAAATATTTGATAGGCTTACGTGGAAATGATGGTTTCAGGCTATACCTGGATGGAAAATTAGTGATTGATCAATGGGAAAAGCTTAGCTATTCTACAAAATCAACACCTGTGGACTTTATAAAAGGAAAGAAATATGATCTTAAGATTGAATTTCATGAAAATCGTGGAGAAGCCAATCTGGAACTGATCTGGAACTATGGTTTGTACGATTATCAGAAAGATTTTAACGAAGCTTTAGATCTTGCCCAAAAAGCAGATTACATTCTTGTAACAGCCGGAATTCATGAAGGCGAATTTCAGGACCGCGCATCACTGAGTTTGCCCGGAAATCAGGAAGCGTTTATTCATGAAGTTTCAAAATTAAATAAGCCAATTACCGTTCTTTTAGTAGGCGGATCGGCCATTAAGACAACAGCATGGAAAGATAAAGTAGGAGCGATCTTAGACATTTGGTATCCGGGAGAAGAAGGCGGAAATGCCGTTGCAAAAACCCTTTTTGGCGCAGAGAATCCTTCAGGAAAATTACCTGTAACATTTCCTGCTGAAGAAGGGCAGCTTCCTTTAACTTATAATCATCATCCAACAGGAAGAGGAAATGACTATTATGATCTGAGTGGTGAGCCATTGTATCCGTTTGGTTTCGGATTAAGTTATACCACTTTTGAAATTTCTGATCTGCAGCTGAACAAGGCTCAGTATTCAGAAAACGAAACCATTGTGGCTAAAGTCAATGTGAAAAATACAGGGTCAAAAGCGGGGAATGAAGTGGTTCAGCTGTATGTAAAAGACATACTTGCTTCCGTTTCCAGACCTGTAATTGAGCTCAAAGGATTTCAGAAAGTAGAACTGCAGCCCGGGGAATCAAAATCTGTTACTATTGAAGTTCCCATAAAGCACTTACAGTTTCTGAATGAAAAAATGAAATGGGCTGTAGAAAAAGGAATCTACAGGATCATGGTTGGTAACTCATCCAGGAATCTTACACTAAAACAAAATATTGAAGTTTTATAACAAAAAAAGAGCAGAAATTTCTGCTCTTTTTGTATATCTTTATAATATTAGTATTTTCTCGCCAATAGGACATTCAATAAGAATGTTCCCGCCCAGTTACTGTTATTGGTTCCGTTTGTACCGATAAAGTCTACACGGGCTACAGATACGGTAAGTCTGGTTCTGCCTGCTGTACCGTTATTGGCCAGGCTTACAAATGATGCGGTAAACACATCGGGAAAACTTGAGTTATTTCCCGCAGTAAGAATAGGATACATATTCGTAACATTAAATGGAGTTCCCTGGTATTCATAAACAAGCGTCATTCTGCTTGTGTTGGAGTAGGAAGCAGTATGAGCCCGGTCCACAGATGTTTTACTCACGATCCACCATCTGTCAGCTGCAGTACCTGAATCATAGCCTGAATTAGTATGATTGGTCCAGTCTGCAGTAGCTGAAATTCCAAGCGCATGAGGAGGAATAAAAAGCTGCGTACCATAAATCTCTACGTTGCTCGGTTTTGGAAGCACTGTAAAAGATAAATCCCACGTTCCTCCGGAAGTATTGCTGTTGTTGACTACTTCAGCATATGCTCCTGTAGGAATTACAAAAGAGGAAACCGGTGTGTTATCTATTCTTAAAGTATTTCCACTGGAAGCCTGTAATGTAATGGCATTCGGAGAAATGTTTTTAATCTTATAAATTCTTCCGGTAAAACTGGTTGTTCCGGTTCCGATTACAGGTAGGGTGAAAGTGGCATCAGCCGTTCCGTTATAAGTGATGTAATGATCAGTAGCCAGGATATTATAGCTTGTAGCAGTTATCTGAGTATAGCCCGCCCTTAACGAACCATTTACGGCAAGGGTACTGTTGGGTGTGGTTGTGTTAATACCTACTTGAGCATTTAAGGGAACAGCTCCGAATAAAACGATAAAGATGTATTTTTTCATATAATGAAAAGTTAATTTATACAAAGATAAAAAAAACAACCAAAATGAATATTTAAAGCGGATTTTAGGAAAAATCACTTTTATTGGAAGGAGGTATTTTTGATAATTACTTAAATCAATTTGAAGGGAACCTCCAAATCTTCAGTAAGATAATAGCTGGAACACAGTCGGTGATAACCATCTGCAATGATCAGTTCATTTTGTACTCTAACTAATAATATAGGAGACGGCTTTTTATTTTTTTCAACCTTTTTCAGATTTTCTTTCACATGAATATTAGTTTCCGGAAGCAGGGTAAGTTTACTGGCTCTTAAAATATCTTCCGACTTCTTTGGTAGAAGCAGTCTTTAATTTTTTTCCGCAGAAGTCTTCATAAGTGCTTCTTTAAAAAGAGTCATAAATGTATTAAAAATAGATTTTATAACATAAAAAGAACAGAAATTTCTGTTCTTTTTATGTTTATTCTTGAAAATATTAATATTTTCTGGCTAACAAAACATTCAGTAAGAAAGTTCCTGCCCAGTTACCATTATTGGAGCCATTACTACCTATAAGATCCACACGGGCCACAGATACAGTAAGTCTGGTTTTACCACCATTACCATTATTGTCAAGACTTACAAAAGATCCTGTAAATACATCTGGAAAACTTGAGTTATTTCCTGGTGTGAGAATAGGATACATATTGGTGACATTGAAAGGAGTATCCTGATATTCGTAGACAATGGTCATTCTGCTTGCATTGGAATAGGTAGAAGTATGAGTTCCATCTACAGATGTTTTACTCACCACCCACCATCTGTCCTTTCCTGAGCCGGTATCATAGGCTGTATTAGAATGATTGGTCCAGTCAGAAATAGCTGATGCTCCTAATGCATGAGGAGGAATGGAAAGCTGAGTACCATAAATTTCTACGTTACTCGGCTTAGGAAGAACTGTAAAAGATAAATCCCATGTTCCTCCGCTCGTATTACTGTTGTTGACTACTTCAGCATAAGCCCCTGTAGGAATGACAAAAGAAGCAGTCGGTGTATTGTCAATTCTTAAGGTATTACCACTGGAAGCCTTGAGAGTAATTGCATTCGCAGAGATATTTTTAATCTTATAAATTCTTCCGGTATAACTTGCAGTTCCCGTTCCTATGACAGGAAGAGTAAATGTAGCATCAGCTGTTCCATTATAAGTAATGTAATGATCAGTTGAAAGAATATTATAACTTGTGTCCGTGATCTGGGTATATCCGGCTCTTAATGAACCGTTGATAGCGAGAGTACTGTTAGGATTTGGGGTGTTAATCCCTACCTGTCCCATTAAGGGTAAAGCCCCCAATAAAGGGATCAAAATATATTTTTTCATATTGCGATGTTTTTATACAAATGTAAAAAAAAATATGTAAAATTCACTAAATATTGAATAATTACTATGCATATAATACAATATTTAGTGATATAAAATGAGTGATTAATCTTAAAGCAATCGGCAGAGTATTTCAAGTTATTAACTTATTCCTTTAATTAATACACGAGATTAATGATTAACAAAGGTTTTCTTATTGATAGACTTTCGACCGGCTCAGGTTGAAAACACCAATACCATCCCAAATTTTTAAGCATTGTCAGGCTCAGCCTGTCGAATCTATTATTACTAAAAGGGATAGGTTAATCAAGTTATGAAGTAAGATAATATCTGCAGGATAGGCGGTGATAAACATCTGCAATAATAAATGTTGGCAGAAATTTCTTGTTTTTTCTTTTTCAGATTTTATTGTATATAAATCTTGGTATGATATATGCAAGATTTATTGTGAACCGGAATGAATTTCATTAAATAATATCGAATTAATTGAAGCCATTCAAAAATAGGAACATTATGAAAAAGTTATTAATTTCAACAGTATTGTTATTAGGTTTATCTATGAATGTTTCAGCTCAGAAACATCCAGCACCGCCTCCACATCCTTCAAAAAGTGAGTTGGTAAATATTAAAATGCAGGAACTTACCAAAAAATACAATACTGAGAAAAAACTGATCCTTAATCACCCGCTTGCTACCAAAAAGATGAAAAGAGATCAGATGAAAGCTCTGAATGAAAGATATGCGGCTGAAAAACGATTACTTAAACAGGCAAAATAATACAGTATTTTTGCGGTTATTAAAATTTGAAAAGCCGTTTTTTATACTTTAGGTTTTGATGAGTTTTCAGTATAAGACAAAATTTATTGAAAGAGAATGCGTATTGTATTCTCTTTCTTTGTTTAAAATTGAATAAAAATAGCTTTATTGATGCATTTTAAGATCAGTTTGCAGAAACATTAAACATCCAATATTTTTCCTTAAATTCGCATAAAAATTTTTAAAGTAATGAATTACGATATTATTGTCATTGGAAGTGGTCCTGGTGGATATGTTACTGCGATCAGAGCAGCACAATTAGGTTTCAAAACCGCAATTATCGAGAAAGAAAATTTAGGAGGAATCTGCCTTAACTGGGGATGTATTCCAACTAAAGCTTTATTGAAATCTGCTCAGGTTTTTCATTATATCAACCATGCGGAAGATTATGGTTTGAATAAAGTGGAGGCTAGCTTTGAATTCCCGAATGTAATTCAGAGAAGCCGTGGTGTTGCCAGCAAAATGAGCAAAGGAATCGAATTCTTGATGAAAAAGAATAAGATTGACGTAATTCTTGGTACTGCAAAAGTACAGAAAGGTAAAAAAGTTTCTGTTACAGATAAAGAAGGAAAAGTAACCGAATATACAGGTACTCATATCATTATCGCTACAGGAGCCCGTTCAAGAGAATTACCAAACTTACCACAGGATGGTAAAAAAGTAATCGGATACAGACAGGCATTATCTCTTCCTGAGCAGCCAAAATCTATGATCGTTGTAGGTTCTGGAGCTATCGGGGTAGAATTTGCTGACTTCTATAACACAATGGGAACTAAAGTTACTGTTGTTGAATTTATGCCAAACATCGTACCTGTAGAAGACGAAGAAATCTCTAAACACTTAGAGAAATCTCTGAAAAAGACAGGAATCGAGATCATGACAAACGCTTCTGTAGAAAGTGTTGATACAACTGGTGAAGGAGTAAAAGCTACTGTGAAAACAGCTAACGGAAACATTACTCTTGAAGCTGATATCTTATTATCTGCTGTAGGTATTGCTGCTAATATCGAGAACATCGGTTTAGAAGAGGTTGGAATCCAGACAGATAAAGGAAGAGTATTAGTGAACGAATGGTATGAAACTTCAGTACCTGGTTACTATGCCATCGGAGATATCATCCCAACTCAGGCGTTGGCTCACGTAGCTTCTGCAGAAGGAATCACTTGTGTTGAGAAAATCAAAGGAATGCATGTTGAAAAAATCGACTATGGCAATATCCCTGGTTGTACTTACTGCCACCCTGAAGTAGCTTCTGTAGGTCTTACTGAAAAGCAGGCTAAAGAAAAAGGATATGAAATTAAAGTAGGTAAATTCCCTCTTTCTGCAAGTGGTAAAGCTACTGCAAACGGAAACACAGACGGATTTATCAAAGTGATTTTCGATGCTAAATACGGTGAGTGGTTAGGATGCCACATGATTGGTGAAGGAGTAACAGATATGGTTGCTGAAGCTGTTGTTGCCAGAAAATTAGAAACTACAGGTCACGAGATCATCAAATCTATCCACCCGCACCCTACGGTTTCTGAAGCGATTATGGAAGCTGCTGCAGCGGCTTACGGTGAGGTGATTCACATTTAATCAATTAATTTAGATATATAAAAGCTCAGATTTTTCTGGGCTTTTTTAATAATTAACCATGAAGAAAATATTTTTTTTATTAGCAATCCTTTGTTTTGCCTTCATTTTTTCTCAAGAAAAAGAAAACAAAAGGTATTTTCCAACAGAATATGTTTTAAAAAATTCCGGAGATACTCTAAGGGCTAGGGTGAGAAATACGGGTATGTATACCAATAAAAAATATTCATTTGCCACTGTTTTATTTAAAATGAAAATGATGGATGAAAAAGGGAATACAACTTGGGTTCCCATTAATGAAGTAAGATATATTAAAATTTTGGATGAGAATCAGCAGAAGCATGAATATTTTGCATCAACAGATAAATTTCTTAAAGAGAAAGGACTGGTTGAAGTAGTTTATGAGGGAAAGAATATAAATTGGTATAAAGCCTTTAATAACTCTATTCTTTCACCAGGTATTCAAATTTTGAATTATTTGGTTGATAAGGATAAAAATATTCTTTATGAAGAGAGTCTTTTAGATAATTTCAGCCGGAATTTAAAGAAGCTATTTAAAGATGATTTGGACTTGACAGAAAAACTAAAGCAAGCCAAAACAGAGAAAGATTATCTTGAGCTTTTACAATTGTATGATACTAAACTAGAATAAGATAAATATAAAATACAGATTATATGTATTTTTTTAAATTAAAGAAAAATAACCTAACAGGTTTCAAAAACCTGTTAGGTTTATTCTCTGTTTTCTTAAGAGATTTCTGATGAAATTGTTAGCTTAAAATTTTTAAAACCTATTAGGTTTAATGCACATCTAATTGATAAGAATAGAAATTAGCTTCAGGATTAATCATACAACCACAGATGAAAATCTGTGGTTTTTTATGGAAAATGATTACTGTTTATACCATATTCACGTCAGAAAATATAATAAATAACCCAGTAACGCTCCTCCGATAACCACAAAAGCACTGTTTAGTTTTTTAAAAACGAACAGGATAGCTATACTGACGCAGGCAATAAGAGTTGTTTTCCAGTCGGTAATGCTGTCAATTCCCATAGTGATGCATACAGAAATAATGAGAGCTATTGAGGCCACATTTACACCATTAAGAAAAGAAGAAAATGTTGAAGAATTTCTCATTTTATTGACGAAAGGACCTGTTAAAGCAACCAATATGAAAGAAGGAAGGAATATAGCTAACGTAGATACCAGAGCTCCCGAAATCCCATTGATCTGATATCCGATAAATGTCACTGAAGAAAACACCGGACCCGGTGTAAACTGGCCTACAGCGATAGCATCTATGAGTTCCTGGCGTGTAATAATTCCTTTGGAAACAAGCTCTGTATTCAGAAAGGCGAATAAAACATATCCGCTGCCGTATAATATGGCGCCCACCTTCAGAAAGGTCCAGAATAATTTTAAATTGAGAAGAGAATAAACATCGGATAGTAAAAACTGCAGCGGCCCAATAAAAATTAAATTGTTCAGTCTTTTTACATTGTTTTTTTGCAGATAATCTATTATCAATAGTAGCAGACCGGCTCCGAACATTAATCCTATTTCATTGATTTTAAAAAAAGAACATATGAGAACAATTACACCAACAGCTGCTAATCGGAAAGTTTTTACTGATTTTTTTGCCAATGGGAATACAGCGCCTAAAATAATAGCTATAATAGCAGGCTTTATTCCATAAATGAAAGGATATATTTCGGGAAGCTGGCCATATTTTTTGTACAGCCATGCAAAAGTACCAGTAATAATAACGGCGGGAAGGATAAAACAAAGCCCCGCAACAATAAGCCCTTTCCAGCCTGCTCTTTCACGCCCTATATGAATTGCCATTTCAGTACTGTTAGGACCTGGAATGATATTGGTAGCTCCAATAAGATCCAGAAATTCCTGATCTGTCAGCCACTTTTTTTCAACTACTACTTCTTTTTGCATCATAGCGATATGGGCAACCGGACCTCCAAATCCAATGATTCCCAGCTTCAGAAATAATTTGGCAAGGTCTTTTAAGTCATTACTATTGTTCACTTTAATTTAAACTATTGTTTTACAAGGATCATTTATTATAAATTGATTTGATAAAAGTAAAAAACTATGGTATATATTTAATATCTGCATGATCATTTTTACATTAATTTTTGAGAAGTATGAGCTTTAATAGCAGATTGAAGGTCAGACTGCTTAAGGAGTTAAAACTGTTTTGATTGAATTTTGATATCATTACAGCAGATTTTATTAAAATAATTTTAAAATCAGCATATTTATAAAAATTAACTTAATTATTTCAGACTGTTTTCTTACATTTATTCAATGAATTTTGAGAGAGTAGGACTTGTTTTATCAGGAGGCGGTACCAAAGGAATCGCTCATGCAGGAGTATTAAAATTCTTACAGGAAAAAGGGATTGAGATAGATATCCTTTCCTGCTGCAGTGCGGGATCTATCGTAGGATGTCTGCACGCTGTCGGAAAAACTCCGGACGAAATCCTTGAATTCTTCAATTCTGTGTATTTTTTCAATTGGAAACACTTCACATTCAATCAGCCGGGATTGGTTTCTTCAGTGATCTTTAGGAATTATCTGAAACCTATTTTTCAGGAAATGAAATTAGGTGATCTAGATATCGAAGTGAAGATTGTAGCAACAGAATTAGTTGCCGGAACCCAGAAGATTTTTGATAAAGATTTTGAAATCGTAGATGCTATTATTGCGTCATGCTCTATTCCTGGTATAACCACTCCTTACATCATTGGAGATGAAATGTATTGTGACGGAGGAGTATTGAATAATTTTCCAGCGGACATTATCAGAGAAGATTGTGATAAATTAATTGGTGTTTTTGTATCACCACCCAATGAAGCTAAAATTAAAGATCTGAACTCTATCAAAGCAATTGTTTCCCGATCTTATGACCTTCTTTCCTACAGGATTGAAAAAATAAAATTTGATTATTGTGACTGGTTCATATCTTCCCAGAAATTATCTTCCTACGGAACTTTTGAACGAAGAAAAGACCGACTGGAGGAAATTTTCAATATCGGTTACAGAGCAGCTAAAGAAAGCTACGAAGAAAGCTCCCTTTTTACAGAATTAAAACAATCCGGAACATAAAACAATCCCGCATATATAATTTGATGCAGGATCTTTATTGTATAAGAGAGTTGGAAAGACTGTAGATTCTAAAAATGAGACTATCAACTTCCAGCCTCTCTCTTCCATCTTCCAGCCTATATACTCTTAATTTTTCACCACATAGCCATCCTGGCGAACGATTTCACGATCATTAGCATCATTTACAACCAAGGTGTAAGGCGCTTTTTTCGGAGAATCTGTAAGGTAATTTCTCCAGATCTGATAGCTGTGTCCTTCATTGCTGAATTCGATATAATAATTTCCTCCTGTACCATCAGGAATCAGTTCACCATCGCTGATGATCATACTTGGCTTAGCGGTGATCTTTGCATTGGCATTCCAGGATTGGTAAAGGTACTTGCCATTCGGCTGCTTGTCTATTCTGATCTTGAATTTTTTGGTTTTGATAATAACAGTCTTCGGGACCTGCTGAAGGATAGAAGAGGTTATAAAACCTTCTGTTTTTGGAGTAGGAACTTCGTTGGCATAAACGAAAGAAAACTGGACTAAGCAGAAAGTTCCTAATAAAATATGCTTTATCATATTGAGTGGTTATTGGTTAATATTTCAGATTCTACAAATATAAAGCCATTTTGATATCCGCCTGCTTTCAAAAAGAAGTTTGTTGAAGCCTTATTCAGTTACAGCCGTATAACTTGCAAAAGCATCTTCCAGGCTTTCAAATTTGCCTTTAAACTCATCAATAGGGCAGTCCTGAAGAATATTTCCTTTATGGATAAGAATTACTCTTGAACAAAGTGCTTCTACTTCCTGCATGATATGCGTAGAAAGTAAAACTGTTTTTTCCTGACCAATTTCTTTTACCACATTACGGATTTCAATAATCTGGTTAGGATCCAGACCATTGGTAGGTTCATCCAGAATCAGTAAATCCGGCTGATGAATAATGGCCTGTGCCAATCCTACACGTTGCTTGTATCCTTTAGACAGCTGTCCGATCTTTTTTGATTTTTCCGGAGTAATTCCTACCAGTTCAATCACATCATCTACTGTTGATTCAGAAATTTTGTGGATATTGGCCACAAACTGAAGGTATTCTTTCACATACATTTCCAGATAAAGCGGATTATTTTCAGGAAGAAAACCGATTTTCTTTTTGCTTTCAATCTCATGGTCAGCAATATTCATCCCATTGAAAATAATTTCTCCCTGATCAATTTTCAGTGCACCGACAATAGATTTCATCAGGGTAGATTTCCCGGCACCGTTTGGACCAAGAAGACCGATGATCTCATTTTTATCAATAGAAATGTTGATGTTGTCAAGGGCAGTCTGTTCACCAAATTTTTTGGTTAAATTGATTATCTGAAGCGGCATAGGTTTTACTATCTTTATGCAAAAATAAAATAAAAAAACTCATCCGGTAGAACGAGTTTCGCAATATTTTTAAAATATAATTATTTTCTTGATTTTTTCTTGGTTCCGCCAGATGCAGGAACTGCTGTAGAAGCTGTATTGGTGGTTCCTTTTACTGCTGCCGGGTTGATACTGGCGGGTTTGTCATACATAGTATATTTACCGTTGGTTCGGCCAAAGATTTTTTCCACCTGTTTTTGGGTTAAATACTGTGACTTGCCAATGTATTTTCTATTTTTGTTGATCACCTGAATAAACTGCATGGTCTGCTGCCCGTAGTTTTTTTCATAATGAAGTTCTATAATATCATTGGGCAGTTCCAATACCACATTTTCTTCTGGAGCGGAAATAAAACCATCCATAATAAGTTTATATAATCCGGCAACATCTCCATTAATGTTCTGGAATGAAAAAGATCGGATTGTATTCAGGTTGCTGGTGTTCAGATCCTGGTAGTTAACTGTAAATTTATCTTCCTTTTTATAGAGACCAACGGAATTATCTTTACCAATTTCCACCAAACTTTCATTTTTCAACACTTTGATCTGTGAGAAAACTGAAATACCGAACATACATGTAATAAGTAGAATTATTTTTCTCATGGAATGAATTTTAATGTTTTATAACTTGGTGCACATAAATTTACTCATAAAAAAGCTTAAAAACAATTTTATTCGTTAAAGCAAAAGTAACACTTTTTTTTAATATTTATAAGAGATCATCTACTGATGCTATGGATTTCATTGTTTGTGTAAAGAATTTTGAATCATGGTTTTGATTCTATTTTCCAAAAGGACTGTTATTTTTCTTTAAATCAGGTTTATAATTCTGGATATCGTGTAAGGTGTTGAAAAACAGATTGGAAATTACTCAGGTATGGCTAAATTAAAAATTTATTAAAAATAAATGTTAAAAATGAGCTTTTGTACACTAATTAATAAAAATATCAATGGGTAGCTATGGCTTTAATAATCACATTCTTTATCGCAGCTTCTTTACCACTCCAGTATTCACTGTTTTCAGGCATCTGATTTTCAAGAATAATGAGGGTAGTATCTGTGGAAGGAAAATAGGTGTTAAGGCAGGTGAAACCATCACCAAGACCTGTCACCGCAAAATAATCCAGCCCAGCCTCTTTGATAAATCTTACATTATACCCGAACCCCATACTTTCTTTTCCGAAAACATTGTGCTGGGATTGGGTAGAAGGCGTCAGCATCAGCGTTTGAAATTCAGGAGAGAGAAGTTTCCCTTTAAATAAGGCCTGATCCCATTTTGCAAGATCCTGCACTGTGGAAATGATACCTGCAGCAGATGCTATTTTATCATTCAGAAAGGTTTCCTTTACTTTTTCAAACCGGTTATTTTTGTTCATATAACCAGGAACGAGAGATTGGTTATTCTTTGTATTGTAGACGAAAGTTTTATTCATTCTCAGCTTTTTGAACAGGGTATTGGCCGATTCTGCGAAACTTTTCCCTGTTGTATTTTTAAGGATTTCCCCAAGCATCATATAGGAAAGATTACCATATTTGAACTGTGAACCGGCTTTGAAAGCTGCAGGTTTTTCCGGATTGGTAATCCCGTGGGTATGGTTCAGAAGATGATGGATCGTAACCGTATCGGCCCAGGTTTGGGTAAGAGAAGGAAGGTATTTTCTGATAGGAGTATGAAGATTCAGTTTCCCCTGTTCGGCAGCCTGTAAAATTAAAACGGCAGTCATCTGCTTGGAATTTGACATGATTTCAAACTGATCATCTGTTTTTAAAGAAATCTTCTTTTCGAAATCTTTGTAACCATTGGATTTCAGATACTGTATTTTTCCTTTTTGAGCTATCAAAACAACTCCGTTGAATGCTATTGGGCTGGCAGAGGTGATAATACTGTCTACTTTTCCCATATAGCTGTCTTTCTTCTGAGCTGTTGTGATAACGGATAAAAGAATAGAAAATACACCTGTTAAGAATAATTTTGTCGAGGTCATTATGTTTTTTTGTATTGAGAGACTAAGAAATGGATATTACTTTAAAATGTTTCCAAATATATGTATTTCCTCTTTTGCTTTTATTTCAAATATTTAATAATTTAGTTTCCCATGAAAATAAAAACCATTAGTCTTCTCATCCTTCTTTTGTCTGTTATATCCTGCAAAAAAGATAAAGAATATCCTAAATATGCTGAACTGGAATCTGGAAATGGAACCTATTCACTTTATATAAAAGACGGAACCTTTGAATTTTTAAAGACAGAACATATAAGCTATGATCAAATTGTAACAGCACCTTTCTCAGAAGGGAAATATGAAATATCAGGTGATGAGCTGATTTTAAAGAGTAATCAAAGAAAAAAATATATTTTCAAAATCGGGGAGGAATCTGAGTTGATCCCTGAAAAAATGGATTCATTAAAGGATCTAAAAGGATTATTTCCGATTCAGATTCTTCATAACAATAAAATGCCGAAGGAAATAGGACGAATAGATTCTCTGGGAAGAAAAAATGCTTTATGGCTTTATTTTAATGAAAAAGGGAAGGTGATTAACCAGAGACTGTATAAAAATGGCGAGCTGGTGAAAGACAATTATAAGTCTGACATTATTATAAAATAAAGAATCTGTTGATTTCTTTTATCTCTCACAGATTTTGCAAATTAAGCAGATCTTTATGCAAAAATTGTTGAAATCATGAGAAAATTTTAAACATTCTCTTGCTAAAAATTTTTGACTTTTTTTGCGCCTTAAAATTATACTCAAAATTTAGAAAAACTTTGCGTCCCTTTACTTTTTCCTCTTTTGGTGTTCACAATAATCACTCCATTGGCTCCTCTTGAACCATACAAAGCATTCGAAGAGGCATCCTCAAGAAAAGAAATACTTTCAATGTCTGATGCCGCAATACTGTTCAGGTTTCCGCTGTACGGAATTCCATCCAGTACAATCAGCGGGTCGCTGGAGGCGTTGATAGAGCCTATTCCTCTCATTCTGATCGTAGGCTGAGAACCTGGCTGGCCGGAAGAAATTACCTGTACTCCCGCCACTTTTCCTCCAATTCCCTGAAGAATATTTCCGTTTTGAAGATTAGAAAGATCTTTAGCCTTCAATGATTGTACAGATCCTGTAATCTCTTCTTTTTTCTGTTTTCCAAAGGCTACCACCACTACTTCTTTGATGGAAGTTTCCTTGGAAAGGCTGTCTTTACTTTGTGCAAAACCATATTCCGCGAATAACAGTAAGGCCAATACACCAAGCTTGCATTGTTTCTTTTTCATTATATTAATCTAGGTTTAAACTGAATTGTGTATTACTGCTGATCTCCCGGTAAAAAGTGTGACTTTCCGCCTCCTTTTTCAGGGAGGTTTTACAAAATAGAAAAGTAAAATTTACAGGAGATGTACCCGGATGAAAGAAGCCTTGAACTTTTTGGCTTTAATTCCTACAGTAATGAATGTATCTCTTAAAAAGTTAGCACATCATCATCATGCCCATCATATCAGAGCACATGTCTTGAGAAATACAGTTGTGCTGTGAAAGGGCAGGCATTCCACAACAATTTTGCTGTGCAGGAGCTGCCGCCGTAATGGTGCATAGGTAAGAATTAAAGGTATTCTTATTCATGAGAATAAAGTTTATGATTTTTTTAACTGGGTCAAAATTATTTAATAATTGACAAACCCCTGTAAAAGGAGAGTATGAGATAAATCATATTAGTCTACTAAATTAGTAGGTTAATTGGTTTTAATTAAATTATTAAATCGTAAATATTTGATTTTTAATCTGTTGCTTGCTGTTTTGAAAATCTTAAAAATAATAAAAAAGTTAATTTTCAAAGGTGAATTAAAATTAAAATCATAAGTCTATTTATTTTGTAGACTTTTTGTTTATTTTATAGCTGTATTCAATGAAAATGAGCATTAGAAGCTTTATCCTGCTATCCGCTCATACTCCTCACGCCTGGCTGTCACCCTCAGCTTAGCCGAAGACCTCAACGCTTGTTGCGGGGTAACCGCTGCTATCAGGGCTAGAATAGAATTATGAATTATGAATTATGAATGAAAGAAATATACTCAAACATCTGTGTTGATCTGTGTAATCTGTGGGAAAAATGAAAATATTCAATAGGAACGGGCTTTAGCCCGTTTACCGAAGATTAAAAAATTCATCAGGCTTCAGCCAAAACCTAAAAAAAGAAGCCTACCTTTCGGTAAACTTCTTATGAAAACAAGATTAAAATATGGATTTATTCTTTCTTAATATCCGGAACTTCCAAAGGTGTCTGGTCCCAGCCGCCACCTAAAGCTCTGTAAACAGCAACACTCGCTTTAAGTTGGTTCACTTTCTTTTCTACCAGCTCAAATCTGGATTCCAGCGCATCCCGCTGAGTCAGTAAAACTTCCATATAATCAGCACGGGCATATTTGAACAGATCGTTGGAAATATCAATAGACCTGGTTAAAGCATTCACTTCTTTCGTTTTGATATTCACACTGCTTTCCAGATTATGAATTTTAGATAACTGGTTCGCTACCTCAATATAAGCTCCCAAAACAGTCTGCTCATAATGATACACTGCCTGAATCTGTTTGGCATTGGCATTATTATAAGCCGCTTTAATCGCTCTTCTGTTGATCAGAGGAGCGGTAAGTTCTCCCGCAAGAGAAAACAGAAACGACTGAGGTTTGATGATATACAACGGATTAAAAGCCTGTAATCCGACTCCTGCAGAAAGATCAAGAGAAGGGTAGAACCTTGCTTTGGCTGCTTTAATGTCAAGCTTGGCAGCAGCCAGTTCATATTCAGCCTGTTTGATATCCGGACGGTTTTCCAATAGTTCGGAAGGAATTCCTCCATACACTGCTTGCGGAACAACAGAATCAAAAGAATCCTGACTTCTTTCTACTGGTTGAGGAAATCTTCCCACCAGATAGTTGATCTTATTCTCAGTTTCAACAATCTTCTGCCGGATGTCATACTGCATGCCCTGAGTTTTCAGTACCTGAGCTTCAAATCTCTGCACAGCTAATTCATTGGATCTGGCATTCTTTTTTAACTCTTTGATGATATCCAGCGCATCATTTTGAATTTTGATATTCTGATTCAGAATCACAAGCTCATTATCCAGCGC
This sequence comes from Chryseobacterium sp. CBTAP 102, assembly GCF_003201365.1. Taxonomy (NCBI): domain Bacteria; kingdom Pseudomonadati; phylum Bacteroidota; class Flavobacteriia; order Flavobacteriales; family Weeksellaceae; genus Chryseobacterium; species Chryseobacterium sp. CBTAP 102. The sequence continues at coordinate 234,792 of NZ_QICX01000004.1, read as the reverse complement.
CAACAGTTCATAATAAGAATCGGCAATCTCAGAAATAAGATGAGTTGTCATAAAGTTCTTTCCTTCAATACTGGCAAGATACCGCTGTACCTGTGCTCTTGTGGCATTATGAAGCTTTCCCCAGATATCGGTTTCCCACTGTGCCTGAGCGCCAACGCCAAAGTCAAACAAAGGTTCAGGCATTTCTCTGCCCGGTTCTATTTCTGTATTGGCTTCCATAGCCCCGATATTGGTGTATCGGCTTACTTTGTCTACACCAGCTCCGGCTTTTAAACCTACAGATGGAAGATATTCTCCTTTTTTGGCTTTGATTTCATTTTTAGACATTTCAATTTCCTGAAGAACAATATTCAGTTCCTGGTTATTCTGAAGGGCCTGACTAATCAGCTCCTGAAGATGAGGATCACTGAAGTATTCATTCCACTTCATTTTTCCTGTATTGATGGTGTCGTTTTCTGCAGAACCGTATTTTTCAGGGACTGTTTTATTTTCAGTATGCTGTACGATTTCGATAGGTTTACAGGCAGTAAGACTTAATAAGATGACTGCCAGACCTGTATATTGATATATTTTTCTTTTATTCATAATGGATCATGTCTTCGCTTAATGGAGATTCATCTTCGTCTTTGATCATTTTTTTACCATCAGACCATTTGGCAAATATGTAGTAGAGCCCCGGAATTACAATCACTCCGAATAGCGTTCCTATCAGCATTCCTCCAAGTGAGGATGCTCCAATGGTATGGTTTCCGATCGCTCCGGCACCTCTTGCAAAAACAAGCGGAACCAATCCTGCAATAAAGGCAAAAGAAGTCATCAGGATCGGTCTGAAACGGGCTTTTGAGCCTTCTACGGCAGCTTCAAGAATAGAATCTCCTGCCTGACGCCTTTTTACGGCAAATTCTACAATAAGTACCGCGTTTTTACCCAGTAATCCGATAATCATGATCAATCCAACCTGTGCATAGATGTCATTTTCCAGACCCATAGCTTTTAATAATAAGAAAGACCCGAATACTCCCACCGGAAGTGAACAAAGTACAGCAAACGGAATAAGAAAACTTTCATACTGAGCGGCCAGAACCAGATATACAAATACCAGAACAACAAGGAATACATAGATGGCTTCATTACCACGCTGTGCCTCGTCATAAGACAATCCTTCCCATGCCACTTTGTATCCGTGAGGAAGTGTTTTGACAGCCGTTTCGTTGATAGCCTGAATAGCATCAGCAGTAGTATACCCTGCAGCCGGAAGTCCACGGATTGCTGCGGAATTGTACATGTTGTAACGCGTAATTTCGTTAGGTCCCTGAGTCTTTTTCATGGTCATGAATGCGGAATAAGGAACCATTTCATCACGGTCATTTTTCACATACAGATTCATAATATCCGTAGGAAGTCTTCTGAATTCCGGAGACGACTGTACATATACTTTAAAGAACTGTCCGAAACGGATAAAGCCCTGTTCATAGGTACTACCGATCAGAATGTTGAGGTTGTCCATCGCTTTTCCGATAGAAACTCCTTTCTGCATCGCTGCATTATTATCAAAAACCAGTTCATACTGTGGATAATTAGCCGCAAAGAAGGTGAAGACTCCTGAAAGTTCCTTACGCTTTTTAAGCTGGGCGATGAAATCTTTATTGGCTTTGTCAAATTCCTGATAATCAGTCGTTCTGTTAAGGTCAAGAAGCCTCATAGAGAAACCTCCCGAAGATCCGAACCCCGGAACCGCCGGCGGTTCAAAGAACTCAATGGTAGCTCCGAGGTCTTTTGATTTTTCTTCCAGCTCTTCCATAATTTCCTTTACAGAATGATCACGGTCGTTCCAGCTTTTAAGGTTGATCAGACACGTTCCTGCATTCGATCCACGTCCTTCCGTCATAATTTCGTATCCTGCCAATGATGATACAGATTCCACACCATCTACTCCCATACAGATCTTCTGTAATGTTCGGGAAACTTTATTGGTTTGCTCCAGTGTAGAACCCGGAGGGGTCTGGATAATGGCATAGATGGTTCCCTGGTCTTCATTCGGGATAAATCCGCCCGGAAGTACTTTATTGATCATCACAATTCCGGCACAGAAAGCAATCAGAATTCCCCATGTTACCACCTTTCGGCTTACGATTTTTCTGAGGAATGAAGCGTATTTTCCTGTTATTTTATCAAACCCGCTGTTAAAAGAGTCTAAAGCTTTGGTGAAAATATTTGTTTTTTTCGGCTTTCCATGATGGTTTTTCAGTAACATCGCAGCCAAAACCGGAGTCAGTGTAAGTGCTACTACCGCTGAAATCACAATAGAGCTTGCCATAGTAATCGAAAACTGGCGATAGAAAGTTCCCACCGGACCCGTCATGAATGAAATAGGAATGAACACAGCTACCATCACGGCCGTAATAGCAATAATAGCACCTGCAATTTCACCCATTACTTCTTTTACGGCTTTGTAAGGCGAAATATTACTGTCTTCCATTTTGGCGTGAACGGCTTCTATTACTACAATCGCGTTATCAACCACAATACCGATGGCCAATACCAATGCGAAAAGAGTAACCAAATTGATGGTTAATCCGAAGAACTGAATGACAAAGAAAGTTCCGATCAAAGAAACCGGTACGGCAATAATAGGAATCAAAGTAGAACGCCAGTCTCCAAGGAAAATGAAAACAACGATGGCTACAAGGATAAATGCATCTCTCAACGTGTGCATTACCTGTTCAATAGAAGCATCCAGAAATTGTGAAACGTCATAACTGATTTTGTAATCAACACCCGGAGGGAAGTTTCCTTTCATTTCTGCCAGTTTTGCTTTCACATCCCTGATTACATCATTGGCATTACTTCCGTAATTCTGTTTTAAAACGATAGATGCGGAAGGGTGGCCGTCAAGATTGGAATAAATATCAAAGAATTCACTTCCAAGCTCTACTTTGGCAATATCTTTCAGCTTCACATTTTCTCCTTCAGCATTGGAACGGACAATGATGTTTTCATATTCTTCCGGTTTATTATATTGTCCTTTATACGTCAATACATATTCCAGTGACTGTGCTGCAATTCCTGAACTTTGCCCGATCCTTCCCGGACGTCCGATGATGCTCTGTTCGCCAATGGCTTTCATCACCTCATCTACAGAAATAGAGTAAGCACGCATACGGTCAGGGTTCAGCCAGATACGCATGGCATATCTACGGCTTCCCAGAATCTGAGATTTTGCAATCCCGTGGATACGGTTAATTTCCGGGATGATATTCACCATAGAGTAGTTGTAGAGGAATTTTTCATCCATACTTTTATTTGTACTGTAAAGGTTTACATACATCAGCATACTCGGCTGAATTGGGTTTACCACAACTCCTTCTTTCTGTACAAGTTCCGGTAATAAAGGCATTACCTGATCTACTCTGGTTTTTACCAGAACCACCGCTTCATTGGGATCGGTTCCGGGATCAAAGACAACGTTTACCGTAGCTTCTCCGGCACTGGTGGCATCAGTAGTGATGTAACGCATTCCCTGAACTCCATTGATAGCATTTTCAATCGTAATCAAAGAAGATTTTACCAATACATCTGCACTCGCTCCCGGATAGGCAATAGAAACAGCTACTGTGGTTGGGGCAATTTTTGGAAACTGTTCTGTAGGAAGCTGCTTCATGGCGATACCTCCCATAAACAGGATCACAACCGATATCACAATGGCGAAAACCGGTCGGTGTATTACTTTTTTAAACATAATGCTGCTTTTGGGTTACTCGGCGTACAGATCCAGATTCGACATTACTTTTTCAGGCCTTTGGTACTTTGAGCTGATCTTCTGGTTTTCCTGAACCATTCTAAGACCCTCAAGCAGGATTCTGTCATCCTTTCCAAGTCCTGAAGAAACTACATAAATGTGAGGTAATTCGGCAGCTACTTTTATTTCTCTTGCATGTACTTTGCCATCTTTACCAATCACATAGACATATTTCTTTTCCAGCTCTTCGAAAGTAGCTTTCTGTGGAATCATCATTGCATTGGCATAAGGGGAAGTAATAACAATGTTTCCGGTTTCTCCATATCTTAACAGTCCTTTTGGATTCGGGAAAGTAGCCCTGTAAGCGATATTTCCTGTTTCATTGTCAAAATCAGACTCTATGGTCTGTACGATACCATCTTGGGTAAACTCTTTGCCATTGGCCATTCTTAAACGTACATGCAATGGGTTGTTATCTTTTTTCGCATCCATCTGATTAAGATATTCAGCTTCAGGAACATTGAAGTATACCCACATTTTGCTGTTGTCTGAAAGTTCAGTTACCAATTCACCTTCATCTACAAGGCTTCCTTTACGCACATGTAATTTTCCTACAATTCCGGCAAACGGAGCACGGATTTCTGTGAATCTCAAATGGGTATTCATTGAAGAAAGCTCGGCCTGGGCTTTTTCATATCTTGCTTTGGCCATAGCCATTTCCTGGGGAGCAACGATGTTTTTGTCGGAAAGGTTTTTGGTATTCTGATATTCAATTTCTGCGTATTTGGTTTCCGCTTTGGCACGGTTTACATCAGATTCATAAAGATTGGGCATGATTTTGAACAGCAGCTGTCCTTTTTGTACAAACTGTCCTTCATCTGCATAAATAGACTGGATGTATCCTTTTTCCTGAGCTCGAAGCTCAATATGATTAATGGAACGGATTTGCGCAACATAATCTTTGTTCACCAATGTATCTTTTATAAGAGGGCTTGTAATGTTGAATGAAGCTGCTTCTGTTTTTTCCTTTTTTTCAGATTGACAGCCTACAAACAGGAGAATAAGGCACAAGTTGATATACATGAGACTTTTCTTGACCATGATAAATATTGTTTTTATAATAATTTATAATTGAAAAAATAGAGTTACCGGCTCTCATAGCAGAGTATGAAAGCAGATAAGATTTTCGAAAAAATTAGTATAAAATCACAGTCGGATGACCCTGTACTGGATGTACAGATCATCGTCTAAGGTTTTTAAATGTTCTGATTGAGCAAGAGAAACAGCAATTTGTCTGTTGTGAAATGTAGTGACAAAGCCTGAAATGAGATGCCATAAACCATCTTTAAAAAGGGCAAGAAGCTGGGTAGAACCTGAGGTTTCTACATTGTCGTCATTTTCATTGTCATTTTCAGAAAGATTAGCTCTGATTTTGTTGTATCGCGGATGGCTGACATTGTAAGTATCATTGGCTTCATTATTTTTAAGAAATGCAAAAGATTCTTTGAAGCTCTTTTTCTTATGAATAAGAAGATCAGTGGTAAAATGAATATCGGAAGGAATATCCGTTGAAATATACTGTTGAATTTGCCCGTAATACCATCCTACAATGGTAAGCATAGCAAATAACAAACTGTACAAATATTGATAAAATCTTTTCCGCATCCCAGTGACAAAGGTAGGTAAACTTCAAAATAAGTGCAACCGTTGAAGATTAAAAAAGTGTTAAAAGTAGTTTGTTGACTAAAAAATAGATCTGTTTCCCTGATTTTCCTTTTTGACTAGGAAGAAGATAGACCCGTAACATATAAGGAAAGTGAATATTGTAAAGTTTTTCAATATAAAAATTAATCTTTTTTTGAATTAGCTTTATTTTGCACAATTTTTGCTGTAAAAAGCTACTTTTAAAGGTTAAAGCATAACCGATAGTACAAAAAAATCCTCCAATATTTATATTTATTATGATGAAAAAATACCTTATTTATATATCACTTTTTGGGGCACCCTTATTCTGGGGCCAAAGTAAAGTGACTGAAAAATCTGCTTATCAGCAAAGCCTGACGCTGTCAGAGACAGAAAATGCAGCAATGGCGTTTGATGCTGATATAAAATTGTCCGATGCGGAAATCGCTTTGGATAAAAAACTATTCCAGCTTCGTGAACAGTTTCTGAGTGATTCCAAAGCAAAGAAAATATCTTTATATAACAGCTCTTTTAATGAGTTAAAACCATTAATAGAAAGCAGCAAGCTGTTTGAAATCCTTCAGACAATGCCGAAAGGAGGTCTGCTCCATACCCACAGCGGTGGAATTACAGATGTGAAATGGATTATTTCAACAGCCAGAAAATACCAGGAATGCTATGTTTACGATCAGAAAGATAATGATCAGTTTATTTCCGGACAGCTGGGATTTTTTGAAAAAGGAAAAATTCCGGACGGATTTGTAAACCTTGATAAAAAACTCACTTCAAATCCTGATTTTGAAAAAGAACTTCAGGATCTTCTTACGCTGAAACGTGATAACCTTTGCTCTTATACAGATTATTGGATTGAATTTGAAAAACGTTTTAAGCGTATCAGTTTACTGCTTCCCTACCGTCCTTTCTTTAAAGAATATTATCTGAAAGGATTTCAGGATTTAGTAAAAGATAAAGTACAGCATGTAGAAATCAGATATATTTTTGATGAGCTTTATGATTTTCAGCATGGAAAGTATCCTTTGAAAACTTCCATCACAGATCTGCAGGACATTCTTAAAGAAGTACACCAATCAGATCCCCGGTTTACTCTGAAACTGATCTATTCAAGCTTTAAATTCTTAGATAATGAAAGTATTGAAAAACAGCTGGAAACGGCATTCGAAATGAAGAAAGAATTTCCGGATATGATCTCAGGCTTTGATCTTGTGGCAGATGAAGCAGCTGGGCATAATATCAGTTTTTTTGAGAAAAGCTGGGCCAAAATGAGCGGACTTAGTAAAAAGTACAAAGTGGAACTGCCTCTTTTCCTTCATGCCGGCGAAAGCAATTCTATTCTGAATAAAAATATTCTGGATGTAGTGCTGCTGAACAATAAAAGAATTGGCCACGGACTGAATCTGATTTACTTCCCAAAAACAATGGAACAGGTCAGAAAACAAAATAAACTGGTGGAAGTAAGCCCACTCAGTAATCAGATCTTAGGATATGTAAGTGATCTGAGAAATCATCCGGCAAGAGTATTATTAAGTAATGGAGTACAATGTTCCATCAACAGTGATGATCCATCAGTGTATGGATATATAGGTTTGAGCTATGATTTTTGGGTTACACTGGTCTATTGGGAACTGGATGTGAAAGCCCTGAAGAAGCTGGTCTTCAATTCCATTACTTATTCTTCTTTGAATGATAATGAGAAAAAGAAAGCTGTTGATTACCTGAATCTGCAATGGAATGACTTTGTTCAGAAAGCAAATCTGCAATTAAATTAATTATCATTTTGGTAAAAGCAGTATCCGGTTTTCAAAGACATTCAGAAGTCTCCTGACAGTTGAATCCGGTCTTAACTTTGCATAAAATCAGTCCGGGATCAATATTATCCCGGACTATATATAGACATTTGTGTTTTTGAAGCTGTGGGGTATAAAAAAATACTTCTTTAAGATATCTTATATAAGGAATACAGGAACAAAAGCTTATTGGACCGTCTTTATTTTGATCTTATTATACAATAGTAACCTGTACAGCGATCCACCTAACGCCGTCACTTACTATTTTTACTTTAGGATAGTTCTCTTGTATTCGGTAATCGCCTCCGTTACCTGTTGTATAGTTATTACTTATCCCGTTGATATATGTTCCGTAAATAGGATAATTGGTATATGCATGTAACCCTGAAGCTGTTCCGTTTGCACCATCGGAATCATTAATCAGATAAAGTTCACGCCCGGGGAAAAGCTCAGGATTCGGTAACTGAATATTATAATTCGTATTGATAAAATCCGGAGCAGATCCGGAATTGGTAGGCCCTGAGATGGTACCGGAAAGTCTTATAAAAACATAATAATCACTATCCTGTACAATATACGGATTGGAAGAGGTCCTGCTTCCGGTAACAAAGGTAATATTTTGAGTAATTCCCGCTCCTAGACTGAACCTTCTCCATCCTGTTCCGTCCCAGTAATAATATCCGGGCGAGAGATTTGTCCCTATATTGTAGACAAGAAGACCGGTTGCCTGGCCGCTTATGCCGTCCAGATCCATTGTGTAGGAAGTAAGATCTACTCTTGGAGGAAGAAATCCCTGGCTGGATGTGCTTATATCAAGCTTTGCAGAAGAATCAGGTGAAATAGTCCCTATTCCTACAGATCCGTTGGCGGTCATAACAAAATCATTGGCTTGCTGCGTAGATGTCGGACTACCTGATGAAGGGTTATCTTTTGCTGCATCAATATGGAATGCTTCCAATGGAGTAGATGTATTAATTCCTACCTGTGCAAATAAAGTTGTGCATGTAAAATACAGTGCCATCTGCAGTAAAATCTTTTTTTTCATTTTTTTGACTTTTTTTTGTGTGTTTAACGATAATGGTTATTATGAACGATTAATACTTGTATTCACAAACTTATTGTCTGCGCAAATATAGACGGAATAATAAACTGAATATGATAAATTGATAATGTTTATAAAGGTGTTTGAATTAAAGTAAATTTCTATATATTAGTAACTTAATTAAGTTGATTTATGAAAATATTCTATGAATAATTTATTATAGGTTGAAAAATGATTAATTTAGTATAAAACATAAGCGTTATACTCATGATGAAATTAAATGGTATCAAAGAAAATGAAGATCACAATATGTCTTCCCTGAATAATCTTTTCAAAAGATATATTCTTCATTATAATTTAATATTAGTAACCGTATTACTCATTCATGAAACTTTCTTCTATTTTGAAGGAAATACCAATATTGCGATGGTGATGTTCAGCTTTACACTTTTTCTTATATTGGTCACTGTGGTAGTTTATAAACTGGATTATTTTATTCTCAGATATCTGATTACCTACTATATTGTGGTTCATATAACCCTTTTGAACATTCTGATTTTTGCTTTCTTAAAAAATACTCCTGAGGTTTCTGTATTTATTCTTTTAATTCCTTTTGGAATTTATAATTTTTATAGTTTCAAGACAGTTATATACTGCATTGTTACTATAATGTTGTCCTTTTTGACTATAGTCTCACTCCCGGATCCTTATTATCCCGATGTTCTGCAGGTTCATTATAGTGCTTATGTAGGGACAATAAAAATTATTTCTACCTTTTTTATTATAGGAATATTTCTTCTCTATTATAATATTCTGATTTCAAATGAAAAGGTTAAAATTTATTTGAGGAATAGTAGTATTATGCATAAAAATGATACTACTTTAGATGAGGAAGATTATACAGCTGCTATAAATGAAACTTATACAGCACTGTATGAACAGATTATTGATCATTTTAAAAGCGAGCCGTGGAAAGACCCTGATTTTTTGGCTCAGGACCTTGCAGAGAGCCTTAATACGAATACAACCTATATTTCCAGAGCTATCAATATCAATACGGGAATGAATTTTAAAACTTTTGTAAATAGCTACAGGATCAATTATATTAAAGAAGAATTGAAAAAAGATAATAATTATAACCGGTACACCCTGATGTATATTTATACTTCAGCCGGTTTCAGACATCAGTCTACATTTAATAAAACATTTAAACAGTTTGAAAATATGACTCCATCAGAATTCATCAATTCTCTACTTAAAAGGGAGATGCCTGATCCGATAGAAGAAATGAAAGTTATAAATTCCGCAGAATAAAATATTCAGATCACGCTTACCAATAAAAGAGGTCTTAAATTGAAAAATTTAAGACCTCTTTTATTTAAGATTTTTTTGAATATCCGCAAATAGCCTAATATGTGGTTTAATCTGAAAATCAAAGATTTAGAATATACACTTCGACAAACTCAGTGTGATAATTCTAACACTAAATGCTTGATTTTTAGTAATGTAAGACTGATCCTGCCGAAGCCTTAGGTTGATATACGGACTATCAAAAATATTTTATATGCTGTTTATCGTGATCTGAAGCTGTCGTAAATACTAAAGCCTATATTGGTGGATGGACTTGTATTTCTGTAGGTAATACCTGCAGCTGTTTTTTCAAGAATAAAGTCTACACCAAGATCAAAATCAAAAGTAAGAATATCTGTACCTTCACCGCTTACAGTAAGGTTGTTGGTTCCTGTTCCTGGTGCCGATCCATAATACCTGCATTGGAATTTATTAGTAGGAGACCATACAACTTCACCATACACTACAGCACCAGAGCCTGGAACACCAAATGCAAATCCTGAATGAACGGTGAATTTTACAATTGATCCCTGGTTAGTCGTTACTAAGGTCTGAGCAGTAGGGGTACTTGTATAATTACCATCAAAAGTGAGTGCGTTAGTGCTGCCTGACGTTATACTGAACTTGGAAAAGATGTTTCCATTATTGTCAGCATGCAAGGGGAGCGTTCTATTGTAATTGATGGATGAAGCTGTTTTGTTATTGCTATTGCTCAGCCCGATCAGTTTAAGAATCGAATTGGTATTTACTGTATTGATGGTAACCATTGCACTGTTGTCAGCGGAGCCGATACTGGTTCTCCCATTATCTGCCACTATAAATTCAGTGCCCGCAGGTCTGGATGTTGTGCCGTCTGAAAGTTTCCCTATTTCAATTTTACTGCCTGAAGGAACATTGGTCCATTCATCATTGGTCTGATCGAATGGGCCGGCTGCGATTTTGATCCATTTATTGATGGTAACATCACCATTAAAATAATAATACCCCAAAGAAACAACATCCACTGTTTGTCCTGAAGGGGAAGGGTCAGCTGCTGTAACATATACCAGCGCTCCGGTTTGTTGTGCAGTGTATGTTTTTGTTTTAAGATCAGCTCCTGTAATTCTTGGAGCAATAATTCCATCAAATATGGAAGGGTCAGATGGTTTTCCAACCACATCTAGAGTAGATTTAGGAGTGTTTGTATTAATACCTACCTGGGAGAAAAGCATGCTGCAAAATAATATATTCAGCACAGTTAAATTTTTTTTCATTTCAGAATTATTTTAAAGGGTTACTATAAATACTTTCTAAATGCAATTTAAATTATAATTTATTATGTGAAAAAATATATATAAGCGGATTTATAAATTCGGTTAATAATAGTAATTGTGTTTTATATGATTCTGATTTTCATTTGTTAATGTCCTGTTTACTGAAGCAGTGTTTTATTTACAGCTAAGAGTGGATGTCCTGTTTTCAGTTAATTAACAATGTTAAAAAAACAAATCCGTAGCTGATCTTTTCAGCTGCGGATTATTTTGACCATACAACAGGTCACTTATTGAAGTGATTAGTGCGATTTGTCTTTTAAGAAATCTTACCTACTTTTTAAACTTTAATCCTGACAATTCTTTTTTTACAGGGATACTCAACTTTGACGGACTTATTTTTGTCAGAATCAAAGATTCACAGTTATTGAAAACGGCAAAACGTTTTACTGTTTCTATGAAAGGGTTCAGCCATAACTCTACGTCTAGAGTATGGTTTTCAATATGTAAATGAATAAGCTCCAGCTTTTTTTCTTTTCTGTGAGCTTTACAGTCTACCCTTCCTATAAACTGATCTCCAAACAGGATAGGCAGACAGAAATAGCCGTACTGCCTTTTTTCTTTTGGAGTATAGCATTCCAGCCGGAAATCAAAACCAAAAATCTGTCTGATTCTATCCCGATGGATGATAGCGTTGTCAAAAGGAGAGAGCAGCCGGATATTGGAATCTTTAAGATCAAATGTCTTGTCAAGAACATCGTTCCGAACAAAGACGGAAGACAATCCTTCTATTTTGCCCTGAGATATCAATCCTTCTTCTAGCATTGTTTGTAAAACCTTCTTAACGTTATTCTTTAAATCATTTCCCGTCCTGATATGGGTAATCTGTTTTAATGTCGTAAATCCATACGCTCTCAGATTGGTTTTTACCAGATATTCTGCAAACTCAAGAGGAGTAGGTTCTGTAGTGTTAATGAAAGATGGCAGAACTCTCTCAGCGAGATCATAAGTTTTCTGCATTCCGGAGCGTCCGCTGATCATCAGATCTCCCTGCATAAAAAGTCTTTCAAGAGCTAGTTTGGCAGGTTTCCAATTCCACCAGCTTCCTGTTTTATGGCTTTCATTTTCAAAATCTCTTGCTCTTTTAGGCCCTTCATTACGGATGGTATCTGTCACGTATTCCATCACTTTGGGGTCAGCATTGTAGTAACGGGATCCACCTCTTTTAATTGTCAGCATTTGGGGTAAAACATACCGGAAATCTTGTATGGGAAGATAGGAAGCAGCATGAAACCAGTATTCAAATACTTTACGTTCCTCTACCAGTTTTTCCAGATAATCTGCCTGAAAATCAGGGATTCTCACCCATAACGTATGATGATGGGCCCGCTCTACCATAGATAAAGTATCAATTTGTATATATCCGAGATGCTCCAAAGCAGTAAGAACCGCATTTTTTCCGCTTCCGAAAGGGGTGTTTTGTGTTAATCCCTGGCTGTCTAATGTAGCAAGCTTTAAGTGTTCCGGTATCAGCTTCTTTTCCATTTTTAATTTGAAGAAAACAGGTTTGATGACGTTTGTTCAAATATAATGATTTATCAGAAAAGCATTGAAGAGTATCTGTTTTAAGTATCTTGGGTAAGCTGTTCAAAAAATCAGTTGTTTTGACGGTTATCTCTTTTCAGTTCTCTTTCGATTTCATTCACATAGGGAAGGGGAGTGAGATAGCTGTCTTCAATATATTTTGTGATACTTTCATCTGTTTTTTTATTGACCTTTCTTATGAAAAGCTGATTCCCGGATTTTAAAGACTGAATGTAGTTGAATGTATTCTGTGTATTTTGAAAGAGAGAGGTCTCAAGTACCGCTCTTTTATCATCATTGATAATAATATCACTGAATGATGTATTCATAAGAACCGTCTGAAAAAATGATTCTGCAGGTAAAAAAGTATGAAGATAATAGTCTTCAAAATCCATTACCGTTTTGTTGTTGGTTAAAAATAAGCATGTTTCTCTTGTGAAAATGAACCATTTGCCCCCTATATAAGGGATTACATTTTTCATAAAAGATCTTTTGTAGATGAGAGATGAGATTACATAAGCCAATTCTGTAAAGTGATTTTGTATTCTTTGCAGGGTATCAGGTCTGTAAAACTTCTGATCATAATAAAAAAGATAATTCCTGCCTTTATTGGCGGTAAGAAATTTACGGATAATATTTTGTGACTTCAGCGGATAATCTTCACCGCTCAGATTAATAAAATAATCCCATTCTTTGCTAACATTGAGGAGGAATTCCATAGCGTTCAATTCTGCCTGAACGATGTTGAAGCCTCCCGAAACTATATTCATACTGTCCAGAATATAGACATTGGGAAAATGAACGATATAAAGCTGTATTTCTTCAATGAAATCTTGTTTCGCTTTTTTATCAATATGAATAAGATAAAACTGATCCCTTGTATAGATCTTCTGAAACATCTTTTTAAATATTTCAGGTCTGTGATGTATCATGATGAAATAAGCAATTCTTACATGAGGGCCTGTATGTGATTCTAATGTTTGGGGAGAAGGGCTGGGTATGGCGGGGGAAGCTTGCATATTCCGGAGTTTAAAATCATCCGCGTCAGCAAATAATTCGGTTAATTTTCGGAAGGTACGAATAAATTTTTGATAATCAGTTAATTAAATAAAGTAGTATTCGGTTTTTTTATCGTAGGTTTGCAGAACATTTATAAAACAGGTCACTGCCTTTGCTATTCTGTCATAGTTTAAAATCACTTTTTTCTTTCAGTTTTGCTTTTTCAGCTACCAATTTATAGTCTTTGTTTTCATAAAGAGAATAAGAGATTGTAAAGTTCTATTGTAGATAAGAGCGACGCGTTATTGCCGGGTATCAGTAATATATTTAAGAATATTATTGTAGCTGAGGCAAGAAAAAGATGAGCAGAAAAGAATACTCTTTTGTTTATCATTATAATAGACCAATTCAAATTCTGATCAACAGATTTGTTTGTAAAATACCGGGAAAAAAACCGGAATTTATAATGAATTTTAAAAATTTAAATCTAATTAATCCTATTATCCGTGCAGTAACAGAAGCCGGATATTCCAGACCTACTGAGATACAGTATTCTGCAATTCCGCATATTTTAGCAGGAAGAGATATTGCAGCGTCTGCACAAACAGGTGCCGGGAAAACAGCTGCCTTTGCTATGCCCATTTTACAGCTGCTGAAAAGACAAACTCCGGATCATAAAGAAATACGGACTTTAATACTTACCCCAACTCAGGAACTGGCAATACAGATAGAAGAGAATTTTAAAATCTACAGCAAGTATTTACCATTATCCCAGCTTTCCATTTATGAAGGGGTTTCCATTGGAAGCCAGCTTGCAGCACTGAGAAAAAGAGTCGATGTTCTTGTGGCAACACCTGGAGGACTGCTTGATGTAGAAAATCAGAGACATATTGATCTTTCTAAAATTGAGTTATTTGTTTTAGATGATGCAGATAAAATGCTTGATATGGGATTCATTAATCATATAAAAAAAATATTGAATCTGGTTTCTCATAGAAGACAAAATCTGATTTTTTCTGCTACAATGCCGGGAAGTTTAAAATATTTTGCCAAAACAATCCTGAATAATCCTGTAGAGATTATTGCAAATCCGGCTTCTTCAATACAGCAGACGGTGAAGCGTCCGGACCTTAAAAATATTCAACCGCTGGTGGGAAGCACAATGCCTGCCGGAATATCATAAATAAAATCTGTAGCGTTTACAGATCATAATAAACAATTTTTTAATAATAATTACAATGCAAGAAGGCACCGTAAAATTTTTCAATGAAGCAAAGGGCTTCGGTTTTATTACTCCAACAGACGGAAGTAAAGATATATTTGTACATTCTTCAGGATTAAACACAAGATTGATCCGTGAAAATGATAAAGTAATTTTTGATGTACAAAAAAGCGATAAAGGGTTAAATGCTGTTAACGTAAAGTTGACATAATAAAAACCTCAATTGCGAATATGTTATAATAGCATTCATTGTCATATTAGTCTCATATTTTTATATTTTTTCCATTCAAAATCCATGAAACTTCAGTATCTGGATACTTTGTTTGAAAGAACATTGATGTAATGTAGATTATTTTTATTTTCATTATGTTCATAAGCCTCTTACTTTTTAGGTAAGAGGTTTTTCAGGAATTTAAGAAAAGAAGACGGCAATTGGTCTGAATATTGACAGATTAAGACAGAAGCCCGGAAAATAAATATGCAGACCTGATATCCACTTACTATAGTGATGATTGAGCTGAACATATTTTAATCCCTAAAAAGGGTGTAGAAAGGATATGATTATTATTAATAATTTTAATGAGTATAAGTCTCTTGAAGGACAGATGTTGGGAGATTCTGCCTGGCATACAATAAGTCAGGATCAGATCAATAGATTTGCAGATGCAACCCTTGATCATCAATGGATACATACGGATCAGGAAAAAGCAGAGAGAGAAGGTCCTTTTCACTCAACCATTGCTCATGGATACTTAACAGTGTCTTTGATTCCTTATCTCTGGAAACAGATTGCAGATGTGAGAAATGTAAAAATGGAAATCAATTACGGAATAGAAAACCTTAAGTTTGGAGAAGCAGTTCCGGTAAATAGTGATGTAAAACTGCAGGCAACCGTAAAATCCGTGACTGATCTTAGAGGTACTGTTAAAGCAGTCGTGGAGGCCAGACTCCTAATTAAAGACCATGTAAAACCCGCCTATACAGGGGATGTGATTTTCCTTTATCACTTTAAAGATTGATTTGCTTTTTATTGGGCAAATTATTGATATTTAACATCTTAAAACTGAAAGCATCATTGAATATAATGATGTTTTCAGTTTATATGACCTGTTTGTAAAAAACGATTGTGGTTTTGTGGTTTTCTTTTCCAACGGATGACACAGATTTCCCCGATTTTTATGGTTAATATTATGTATGGTTCTTTACACGTACAAATGCCTGTAAACTCCAGTACAAATACTGGGCTTCAAAATCGGAAATTTATACCTTAAAATTCACTCTTTTTTCGCCGTTACTTTGGTATGTTCAAAAGAAGCTTCAAAACCCTGAACAACGGCAGCATCCGAAAAGCCAGGAAAAGAGTAGGAACCATATCAAATATTTTAATCATGAAAAATCCAGAAAATGTTGCTCCCTTTGTGGAAGCATCACAAATTATTACAGAACTGAAAGACAGAGCCAATGATATTCTTTCCAGTGTTTTAAGTACAGACCTGTCTGCAATCACTATTAATGGAAAAGGAAATTTCCCTTATTACTGGCAGGATCCGTCTAACCTGAAGTTTAATAAAAAAACTTACGACTGGATCTCTTCCAATCTTAGAGCCAATACTGAGCCGGTACAGCTTGATCAGGTATTTACCAATTACTTTATTGATGCTTTCTCAAAAGTCAATTATTCCTTATCAGTAGAAGATACGGCTGTACTGAATGATGCCCATACAAGGGCTACAGATCAGCAAATGGCTTTACTTAATGCCTGGGTAGCGGCTTATAATACGCTTCCTCCAGCTACGGATACCATGCAGCCTATTGATATCATTATGGATAAAATTGCTACAGAATGGGCTAATCCTTCCACTACTTTGTACCAGATTCAGAAGAGTGATAACCTTGATGCGTTACTGAATAAGACACCGGCAAGCGGTAAACCTATTCTCCCTGTCTTAGCCAATTATCTGGATGCGTTGGGCGCCACAATATCTTTACAGAATAATGTGACAATGAATAATGGCTACCTGTCCAAAGCATTGAAGAATGTACAGAATCCTAAAAAAGAAAACGGCGGACTGCTCCTGAATGACGACAGTGTTTTACCCGCTTTTGAGGTGACCACTCCGCTCAACGAAATTTTAAACGGCCTTAAAAATACTTCTCAGACCGCTCAGATCGACATGGAGGTAAGCCGTGAATCCGAAAGCCGTTTCCGGGTTTCCGTAGAAGGGAAAACGGGTTTTTCTATTCCTATCTTTGATTTCTTTACCCTGGGAATTGGAGGGAATGCCAATTATTTCAGTGAAGATATTGCGATAAGCAAAAACTCTATCAAAATATCAATGATGTTTACAGGGGTTACTCTTGTGAACTTTGGACCAAAAGACTTTAATATTGCCAGCAATATGTACTGGGCATGGTTTGACCCAATCCGTAAAGCACAGATCAACAGCAGAGACAAAGAGGAAGAAAAGCATATCTCAGGATATAAGTTTTCTCCGGATCCGGGGATGAAATTCGGACCAGAAGGGCCTTTCGGATTACTGAACGGAGTAGCAATTTCCAATTATCCTACTGTAGAAATCACGGTAACGGGTGAAGATTATAAAAGTATTCAGAAAACCTTTGAACAGTCTTCTTCGGCTACGCTTTCTTTCTTGGGAATTCCGCTGGCAAGTGTTAAAGAATCTACTTATTCTTCTTCCTTCTCAGTAGATCATTCAAAATCATCAATCAAAATTACACTCAGTCCTCCGCCAAGTCTGGTGGCTGGTAACAACAGAGATTCCATAGCATGGGTTCTGGGTGCGGTTGTGGATTATCCGGCAGAAGTGAATGATGACGTTGTACTTATTAGTGATGAAGAATTAGTCAGTAAAGGAGCTTATCCTAACTATCAGCTGTATAAAGATAACTTCGGAACTACTTATTGTTCCGTAAAAAAAGTAAAATCTCACGCCGTGGGTGCCACATGGGTAAGTGAATGTCTTGCCGCCCATCCGGGAACAAGTGCTGCAGGAAAACCATGGACAAGCCCTAAACAATCCGGAGTGATCTGGCCATAAACCAACAACAAAATAAGTAGTAAAAAATAGACTGTCTGAACAAGACAGTCTATTTTGTTGGATTTTATTTCAAGATCTTCTTATTCTGTCAATTTTCAGAATTTTTACTGGTTCGAACCAGGGAAACTTTGAAGAATAGGATATTTTAAAAAACTATTTGACCAGAAGATAGATTCCGACACCAATAGCAGCATAAGCCGTAACAGTAAGAATGTCAGCAATGGGCTGTGAAAAGCGTTTTTCTGCAATTCTCTCGCTATTGATCTGGTTCTTATGGAACTTCAGACTTTTTTTGGCATTTCGAACAGGATGTGCTACCAGGCTGTCTCCTTCCCAACGGTCAACAATTACTTTATAACTTTTGTTGTCTACTTCAATTCTGACATTTTTACCTGCAGCCAATTTTTCCTGAACATTGATAGGAGCAGGGGCGGGCTGTGCACTCAGAATTGGAGCTGAAGTGCTGGTATCCATCATTTGCTGGGAAGTATTATTAGCTACAGCGGTATTCTTTTTAGGACCTTGATTATTGTTGGCAGCCGGATCTACTGGCTTTTTTACCTGGTAGGTATAGCAACTGGTAAGCATACATAATATAATGATGAAATAAAAATTCTTTCGCATAAGCCAAATTTAAGAATTAAACGGAATATTTGGGACTTTCTTTTGAAAGATGATGTTTTTTTTGAATATTCTCCATTGTTCCTGACGTAAAAAGTCTCAAAATATTAGTAGGGCTAAAGTAAAAAACAGTGTCCTGTTTTTGCCAGTACAATACAACTTTTGGATAAAAAGATGTATATGCTATCCTCGTCATGGGTTAAAGCTTTGACAAAGATTTTTTTCATATTTATATTGAGAGCAAAAGGAAAAGATATTTTTAATATATCCCTTACGTATGACATATGTAGTAGGTAAATGAGTTGTTGATGTATGAATAATTTGTTAAAAATGCATTTTTGATGTATGCGCATATTGTTGGTATATTTCTTATCTCCTTACATTTATAAAAACAAAATGATCAAATAATGAAAGAAAAATTTCTATTACTTGGAGGCTTTATGCTTAGCCTTCAGGTGTTCTCGCAAATAGGTGTTAATACACCAAATCCTCAGGCCAGCCTGGATGTAGTAGGTAAGCCCACCTCTACTAATGTATTCGATGGTATTATTGCTCCCAGAATTACGGGAGCACAACTCAGAGAAAAGACATATACCCCAAAACAGCAAGGGGCAATGGTGTATGTAACAGCTGCTGATACAGCTCCCGGCGGGCAGACAGCAGAGGTTACCAGCACAGGGTATTTTTATTTTGACAGCAACCTGAACCGCTGGCAAAAACTGAACTCGGGAGCTGTCACCGTTGGGGATCCTACAACAGATGCTTTCATTGATGATCCGTCCAATACAATGGTAAAATTAGGAGCAGCCTCTACCGGAGCCGCCAGATCTTCCAACACCGATTTCGTTATTAAAGACAACGGAAGAGTGGGGATAGGAACTGAATTACCTGATACAGCCCTGCATATAAAAGAAAACGACAACGCTAACAGTAATCAGCTGAAGGTTCAAGCAACCAATAGTTCTCCGTTGATTAATCTGGAAAGAACAGGAAGCACTAATTTATCTTCCGGAACAGAGCTTGGAAAATTATCCTTTAATGGAAAGATTGCAGGAGCTAATTTTCCATTAGCAGGGATAAAAGCTAATTACTGGGGAAACGGGACAAGCAATTCTTCAGCTCTTACATTTTCTACCAGTGACCGGCCCGCTGTTGTAATTAACGAAAACGGGAGTATGGGAATAGGGCGTTCCGATGCCAATTATGCAATGTCTCCCACGCAAAAGCTGGATGTAGACGGAAATGTAAGATTCAGAGATGTTCCGGCATCCATGTTGAATAGTACGGACATGTTAATGGCGTTGGATGCTAACGGAGTTGCTAAAAAAGTAGACATCACAACACCGGCCAGTGTTTTGGTTGCTACAAGAACAGGTCCTTCCGCTAAACCGGGAGATGGCTCCTCGGCCATCATGTGGTTTGAAAATACCCGTCTTTCTGATAATACCTATCTGACAAGAGTTGATAACGGCACGTTTAAGGCAGTCAAGACAGGATTATACACCATAAATATCACAGCCCACTTTGACCAGGTTCCTGAAGGGACATTGGCACAAAACCACTACAGAGGAGTAACAGTAGGGGTAAGGACTACAGCAAACAAACTTACCCAGCATTATGGATCTAATTATATAGGAAATGGATATACCAATATTACTGCTGTTTTTATATTAAATGCAGGAGAAGAATTTCATGCATACAGCCAATGTGATAAAGGTAGTACATACAGACAGATGGAAGCTACTATGTCTGTTGTTTACACACCTTTATAATATGTTAGTATCATTTTATATAAAAAGACAAAGAACTGTTTTTGCATGCCCGGTAGGTGTTTCAGACAAAGAGACTTATGTTTTGGTATCCTTGTCAAGGTTTTAAAACTTGACAAGGATATTTTATTGTTTTTAGAATGCTTGATTTGTAATCGTAAAAGCCACATGAAAGGATTCGTGAGGCAGCAGGGCATTCTGAGAACCTTCATAACGTCCAGTTCCCACCTTCCAGCCTTACACATATATGATAGATAAAAAAATCAGACAGTATCAATCAAATTTTTATATTTGCATGGGTTGGGGCAGGGCTCTTGGAAGACTGCCAGAATACCCGTAAAAACTTAAAAATATAATAACCCAAAACAAAGAATGATAAGGAATGGATAAGAGTAATTTATTAATTATTATAGCTTCGGTTTCTATATTCATTTCTGTACTTCTTGCTGTTTTCCTCCTTACTGTAAAGACCAGACACAGGGTAAGCAATGTTCTATTTGCTGTTTTTCTCATCCTGAACGCTATAGATATTTGTGATCCTTTATTTTATGGGATGGAAGGTGGGCCGTCTAATCTGGGAATGTTCAAAAACATGTTTGTTTTCCTGCAAATTCCGGTTTTTTATCTCTATGTATTATCCGTTTGTTATTCGGATTTCAAACTGAAACCTCAGCACCTGCTGCATGTGCTTCCGTTTATCATTACTAATCTTACTTTAGTGCCTCGTTTTTATGGTGTAGATACTGCATCCAAAATTTTCTTTATTGAAAACCGGCAAAATATGATAGAACTGAAGTTTAATCATATTCTCCTCCATGTTCAGATGATCATTTACTTTGTTGCGGTTTTCAGGGTATTGAGAAAATCGAAGACGCTTTATCTTGAAAATTATGCAGGGAAAAGTATAAGCTCCTACAACTGGCTGTTTCAGTTTACGGTTGTATTGTGCATTGTATATAGCATTGCTCTTTTAAAGAACATCCTGAAATTTTCAGAGTATGTTCATATTTCAGAAGAGATAAAGGCTGGACTTTTATTATTATCCCTTTTTATTATCTGCTGGTATCTTTTCAAAGCATTGAATCATCCTGAGCTTTTCAGAAATGTAGATTCAAAATTGAAGCTGGTGTCTGAGCTGGTTTCGGAAGAGAAAGGCAATGAAGAATCTGCGGTAAGCGACATAGAATATAATGAGAAGCTTTTGAGATTAAAAAACTATATGACTGAGA
This sequence comes from Chryseobacterium sp. CBTAP 102, assembly GCF_003201365.1. Classification (NCBI taxonomy): domain Bacteria; kingdom Pseudomonadati; phylum Bacteroidota; class Flavobacteriia; order Flavobacteriales; family Weeksellaceae; genus Chryseobacterium; species Chryseobacterium sp. CBTAP 102. The sequence goes on along the minus strand of NZ_QICX01000004.1, from coordinate 213,440 downwards.
AAAAACCTTTTCTTAATTCTTCTCTCACCATTCAGGATGTGTCCGGTGAAATTGAAATTCCTGTGCGCGAATTGTCTCTTTTGATCAATCACCAATTGGGGCAGCATTTCTATGATTTTGTAAATACCTATCGCATAGAAAATGCAATGAATATGTTAAAAGATGAAACCAAAAGTAAGGTGACGATCCTTGAAATTCTGTATGAAGTGGGATTCAATTCAAAATCTTCTTTTAATACAGCCTTCAAAAAACATACGGGGACTACGCCTACGCTTTATCGTAAAAATTTGTAATACAGTAATTTGTAATTACCCGTACGCTTTTTTAGAATGATTCGAACGTATTTTTTCTGATCAATCGGGACGATTACTTTTATTCGGTCGCCTGTCTTGAGGAGCTTCCACATCTTTGTATCGAAATTAATATTTAACATTAAACAACGATACAATGAAAACGTCATTTCAATTTTTAGCAGTACTGTTATTCTTAAGCAGTTTTTCTTTCGGACAAAAAGTTTCCACAAAAATAGATTCTATCATCCGGGATAATTATAAAAAAAATCCAGAGGTAGGAATCAGTGTTGGCTTTATCAGTAACAATGAAGAATACTATACTGCATATGGCAATGTAAGTAAGGAAAGTAAAGGCAGAATCGACAAAAACTCTCTGTTCGAAATTGCTTCGATTACTAAAATTTTAACTGCCAATTTAATTGCTCAGGCAGTGATAGACCACAAGATAAAACTGGATGATTATATAGATCGTTTCCTTCCCAAAGAATACGTTTTGCATCAAAATCTTAAAAACAAAATCAGAATTTCAGATCTCGCATCCCATCAATCTGGTTTACCTGACATCGACTTTCCAAAATTAATAGAACTGAATCCTCAGCAGCCTATAAGCAATGTTAACCAAAATACCTTGACCACTTTAATCAATACCTGCAGTGAGCTGAAAGATTATGGTAAATACCGGTATTCTACCATTGGCTATACTTTATTGGGACAGATTCTGGAAAAGGTATATAGGAAGAGCTATGATGTCATTGTAAGAGAAAAACTAACAGCTCCCTTGAAAATGACCACTACATTAACGAAAGATTTTAATGTGAAAAACAGAACAACCGGCCATAATCCGGATGGAGGAATTCAGGAATTTTTCTATTGGAATGTGACTGCTCCTGCGGGATTGTTAAAATCTAATTCAGCTGATATGATCAGGTTTTTAAAGGCTGTGCTAAATGATAAGACCCAAGTAGGACAGGCTTCCATCATAGGGGAAAAAATCTTTTACAAAGATGACAAAAGAGAGATGGGATTAGGTTTGAATATCTCAACGGATGATCAAAATACGCTCTATTTAAAATCCGGAGATTCTATGGGACAATCTTCCATCATATGTTACAACAGGGCTAAAAAATGGGGAATTATTATCCTTCTTGATCAGAGAAACTCTAAAATGAGACAGGATCTTCTGAATACAATTTATGATACCGTTCTGAAATAAAGGTAGTATCACGGTTTATTACATCAATATTCATTTTAATAAAAAGGGACAAGCTCAATACAACTTGTCCCATATGATTATTGTAAAACCTGCTGGTCATAAAGAAGATTGTCGTCTTCATCAAAGCTTATGATCAACACTTTATATTGTTTTGCACTGTCATTATTAAAGAATTTGATTCTTGGAGGAACATAGTCGCTGTCAAATAAATTAGGATTCCAGTACAGTGTTTCGCGGGTATCATTTTCAATTTTTTCCGGAGCATCGTCATCTATCATTTCAATAGGGAATTCAGAAGGTTTATCATATCCTTTGATGATGGATGAGTTGTTCTTCCTCGTTTCTTTTTCATTACTTTTAGATTTCATATTCCCCTTCATCGTGTAGATGGCTACGGCATCACCTATTAATCCGGATCCTTTAATGATTTTTACCATCGCAATATTATTAACCGGAAGACTGGAAATCATGGTAGGATCGGTAGGTATTTCATCTAAAAATAGTTTAGCTTGCTGGCCTCGGATATAAGGTACGCTTGCTCCTGAGTTGTTTTTCTGAAATGTTAAGCCCGCAGCTCTTCCCTGCAGCCAGTCTAAAATATTGCTTGATCCTGATATATGCTGATCTTCATTAACGAAATCAAATACAGTTGAATTTAAGGAACTGAACATTCCGCTGGACAGCTGTTTTTCAAGCTCTGCTTTCGGATCTTTCTTTTTTCCTACTAAAGCTATTGCCTGGATTTGTATATCATTACTTTCTTTCTTTTTAATGTTTTTCTGAGTGTTGATAGCTCTGGAAATTGTTGAAGGCAGGTTTTTATTTTTGTCCGTTTTTACCAATGTATATTGAGTTGCCGGGAAATTGCCTTTAAATTGAGAGGGAGTAACTAACGGTTCTATGGTGACATATAAATCATCATTTCCTGATTCTTTATCTTCTGAATTGACAAAGGCTGTAATTTCCAGCGGTTCATCATTATTGAGGTTATTTAAATAAATATATCCGTTTTGATCTGTTTTGAATTGGCTGAATGCAGGCTGGTTTTGGCCGGATTTTGCTAATAAATTGACATTCGTATTGGGCAGAAGAGCATTGTTTTTAATGGGTTTTACCCTGTAAGAAAGGTATTTTTGTGACGGGGTTTTAATGATGGGGGCGGTTCCGCTGAGTACTGAACTCCAGTCGAATCTTTTCCAGTTTTCAGAAATAAGCAGAGCGTCCAAAGCTTCAGTATTGGTATTCTTGGAGAAGTATTGGGCCGGGCTGTCTATTCTTGTAGTAAAATCTCCCGTTAACCAAAGTGCGCTCAGAATATTATCTGCTTCCGGAGTTTGAGCCCCGTTATCTTCACTTACCAAAACCGTATAGTTTTTGAAATAAGATTCCGGAGAAAGATCAATACTGTTGAAAGCTCTTGGCGTTGTTTTTAAGCTCTGACCTACTATTTCCGCTTTCTCAATCTTTAAGTTGCCAGGTTTTATAAAACAAAGCCTTTGTGCAGCCACATTATCCTGTTCATCAAAAATAACCAATTGCAGAATACCATTAGCACCATTACTGATTTTCGTGGGAATAAGACTTGATGCTTCATTGGTCAGATGGTTGATATTGGCTCTGTAAGCAAGATGATTATTGATGAGTCCGATAATTTTATAACCCTGAAGCTGTTGTTTTAGATTAACACCTTTTAAGTTATACTTTATCCCTTCTTTGGAACTTGAAACTTCTATATTCAGGCCGCTGTCTGCAACTTGTGGCAGATCTATTGTTTGGCTTTTTCCTGTATTATCCTGAATAATGGCCTGATATTTCTTTCCTGATGCCGGAGTTATCTTAAAAGAAGTAACATTTTTATCAAAAGACTTGAATGTGGTAACAGCAGTGTTGGGATTTTGGCTGTCTATAATTTTTCCGGACCAGTTTTCCGGCAGCGAAGAATTGGAAGATAACCTTACCGCAAATTTTGTAGGCATACCGTTAATGAAAGTTCCGCCTTCCGGAAAAACTTTGGCAGACCAATCGGAGCTTTTTGCAATGACCAGGGATTCCAAAGAGTTTGGATTATAAACCGGAATTGTTTTGACAATTTGGAAATCTTCATTAAAATTGGTCATGTAAGGAGTATAAGCTCTTACAAAATATACCTGTTCAGGAAGATCTTCTTTCAGTTGAAAATCTCCGCTGCCTTCACCATTGGTAAGGAGTATTGTTTTCCAGTCTATTAATTTTTTATCAGAATTATACAGCTCAACAAACAGAGTAGTGGATAATGCGGAACGGTTATAACCGTCAAACACAAAACTTTTGAACCAAATCTTATCACCAGCGGCATATTGCGATTTATCGGTAAGAACATATACTTTTTCCTGTTCGTAATTATTCTCAAGATTAGTAATTGCTTTTTCTAATTTGGTTTGTGCCAGTACAGGCTGTACCATTGAAAGAAGCAATACACAGAACATATTTTTCATAGAAATCTCAGCGCATTTTAATTCTTTGCTAATGTAATCATTTAAAGGCTTCTGGAGTTGAATTTAATATGTTATTTCACAAGAAAGAAAATAGCTTGATGATGGTTTTCAGTTAAAAATTCATGCATGCATTGCCTGATGCTGTATGGCGGTTATCAGGTTGTAATTGTGAATTAAACAGGAACGTACTGTAAATTACGATTTTAGATATTGGAATTTAATCAATATTTAGTGATAAAAAATATTTTGAATGAATATTTTTATTATTTTTATAAAATAAACTAAAACATGAAAATATATGAAATTTATTCACATTCCCGAATTCAACCTGACATAGAACCTTAAAAAATCCTTTTCAATTTAAATGACAAATAAGCCTCATCTGATGAGAGGCCTGTATTTCTATGTACATCAGGATAGACATAATTAAAAATTGATACAAGCAAAATTAAGCTTAAATAAATCCTTAAATCCAATTATTCCTATGGAAAAATCACACAATCACACCCATGGCTGCACCCATTGCTCTTGCCACAATCCTGTTTTGGATGTTCTTAAAGAAGAACTTTTCAGTGCAGAAAATATGACAAAAATAAATCCGGGTTCCGGAAAAGCCATCCACGAAAAACCACAAACTCTGATGATAAGCGGAGGAATCATCCGTCCTATGATTGGAGGATCAACAGATACCGTTGAATCCGTGGGAATTGCTGATGGAAAAGTAGTGGTAACCGGTACAAAAGATCAGGTAGAAGAATATATGAAAGAGAACTATCAGGGATTTCAAAAAAAAGAATTAACCGGTACTCAAACTTTACTTCCCGGTCTGATAGAGCCTCACGTTCATATGGTTCCAACTGCAATGATGCAGGGCTGGCTGGATCTGAGTCCTTTTGAAGGACAGAATTTGAAGGCTGTATATGACTTGGCATCTGTGGGAACAATCATCAACAGTCACATTCCCAAAATTCCCGGGGCTGTTATTTTGGGCAGAGGATTGGATCCGTCTTTAATGCCTTTTAAGGAAAAAGAGGGCAAAAAAGAACTGATAACGATTGATAATGTAATACTTGATACCATTAATCATGATGTGCCCATGATGCTGTTAAGCGCCTCTATGCACACCCTTTATCTGAATACAAAGGCGCTGGAGTATGTATTTAATCATAATCCTGATATAAAAAGCGAGTATAAAACGGTTGACAAATATATCAGTGAGACAAAAGGCCAGCTGCAGGAAGGCTTACAAATGACTCCGGCACTGAAGACAGTAAAGCTTCAGATTATTGCGATGAGTATAGAGATTAATCGGTATCTTACCCATCTTTTCAATACTGCCAATTCAAGAGGAGTTACTTTTATGTATGATGCCGGGCTGAATAAAGGCTCAGAAATCCTTTTAAGCAAATATTTTGAAACTCACCCTGAACGGGTAAGAACAGGCGGGGCATATCTTTGTTCCAGTCAGGAAGATGTTGATCAACTGGAGCATTATAAAGAGCCGGAGCATTATAAACCTGTCTATTACGGTCATATCAAAGTAGTTTCAGATGGCTCTAACCAAGGTTTAACAGGATATCAGAGTACTCCTTATCTGTGCGATCCAGCAAACAATACCGGAGTATTTAATTTTCCGCAGGCAGGTATTCCTGCCCATACAATTCCGCCAGGCTATAATACATTAATTAATAGCGTGGTAGCTGTAAAAGGCTGGCCGCTAATGGTTCATGCCAATGGAGATCAGGCGGTAACATTTGCCATTAATGCGTATCAACGCAGTTTAGCTCAATATAGAGGTCCGGAGCTTCGTAACCGTATAGAACACTGTTCACTGCTGACGGCGGAGCAAATTACCAATATGCTTCAAATGGGAGTTTCCCCAAGCTTCCTTATCGGGCACGTGGGCTACTGGGGCTACGCTTTTAAAGAAGTGATCTTCGGTGAAAAGGCGCAAATGCTTGATCTTTGCGGTTCTACGCTTGCTGCCGGTATGAGAATTACCCTTCACAGTGACAATGAGGTAAGTCCATTGGGACCATTAAGAATGATGGAACAATCGATTACCAGAATCATGGAAAAGAATCCTAATGATATTGAAGTGTTGAACACTGCGGAACGTCTTACCCCGGAACAGGCTTTGATTGCCGTTACTTATGATGCTGCCTGGCAGTGTTATGCTGATAAATGGGTAGGTTCCTTAAATAAAGGCTTCTTTGCAGATTTTGTTATTTTGGAAAAAGACCCTCTTTCATTAAATACCCCTTCATTGCAATATATGAAAATGAGAGACATTCCGGTATTGGAAACCTGGGTGGGTGGAATACCTGTGTATATAAATGATAAAGTAACAAAATCTGTCACTGAAAAAGACATGCTTTTTTCAGATAATTCATAGCAGGATTTTAAATAATTGCTAATCAAATCTTAATCAGAGTAGAGAACCATCTACTCTGATTTTTGTTTTTATAGGGGGGATTTTATGAAGGGATTTTAGCAACTATTTATTATGTTTTGAATTCTGTTGAGCATTTTAGTTTGTATCTTTCCTTTTCTAATCCAGGAAAAAAGATATTGGCTAATGGAGCTGGATTCACATAAATTTAAAAGCCAAAAAAGAATGACAATAAATATCTATAGACCTGAAAACCCTGTACTAAAAAAATATATTGAATGCTTTTATATTCTCGAGCAGACCTCTGAAGAACCCTCTGCTGCTTATTTTACCTTTCCGAGTATCTATACCATTGTCACTGCCAGTGAGAAGACAGAAACCCTGGTCACCAAAAATAAAATAACAACCAGGTATTGCCAGTCCAACCCAATTGAAACAAACCTGGTAAGCGATTTTAATGAACCGGTATTGGTTAGCTATGAAGGCGTAATTAATGAAATTACTACCTACTTCAAGCCATTGGGGATCAATCCTTTTATACCGAATAATCTGAGATATTATTCCGAGGGGAGCTTTCCGGATTTTAGTCCATATGAGGATTATAAAGAAACCATGGCTGCTATTCTTTCCATAAAAGATCCTGAAGAAAAAATAAAGGCGTTGGAATCATATTGGCTTTCAAAATTTCGTCCCTTTGAAGATGTCCTGCTGACAGAAGTACTCACAGAAATGTTCCATACAGATAATATCAACCAATCTATGACGAAGCTGTCTTATGCAACGGGAAGGTCACGAACAACGATCAACAAACATTTTGATCAGCATATTTGTAAAACACCCTCTCAGTTCAAAAAAATCATCAGATTCAGGGCAGCAGTTCAAAGCCGGCTTGACGACAAAAACAGAGCGGGTTTGTCTTATAGTCTGGATTATTTTGACCAGTCACACATGATCAGGGATTTTAAAAAATTAACAGGTTTTACGCCAAAAGTCTTTTTTTCAAAAATAACAACACTTGAAAAAGGATTCATAAAATGGATGTTTATTTAGCAGGGTTTACAAAAATACAATGATGATGATGGATTAAGTAGTAACATTGCAGCTTAATCATGTCATTCAAAAGTTTATGAAGCCAATCCTAATAATACTTTTATTCCCGGTTTTTATTTTCGGGCAGAAAAATGGGTCAGCAAACCTTGCGAAATATATGCAGGCTCAGGTTGAAATAAATAATTTTAGCGGAGCTGTTCTTGTATCGAAAAACGGCCGGGTTTTACTAAAAAAAGCGTACGGTCTGGCAGATTATGAGTGGAATATTAAAAATACCATAGATACTAAATTTCAGCTGGCCTCAGTAACAAAACAATTTACCGCCACCGCTATACTTCTGCTGATTGAAAAAGGAAAACTGTCTCTTGATGATAAACTGAGTAAATTTTTACCAGATTACCCAAAGGCTGATAGTGTTACGATCCATATGTTATTATCACATAGCTCAGGGCTGGCTATGGGTTTTAAAGAAATAGCTTTAAGCTCAATGGATAAAGATTCCGCGTATGCCAAAATAAAGAAAATACCTTATGAGTTCTCCCCGGGAAGTAAAAGCGGATACAGCAATATCGGCTATTATTTATTGGCTAAGATCATTGAAAAAGTGTCGGGCGAGAAGTATGCTGTTTTCTTAAAGAAGAATATATTTGAAAAAGCAGGAATGAAGAATACCGGCGTTAGTAATAATGAATCGATTGTTGAAAAAAAAGCAAAGGCTTACTATCAGGCAGAAAGCGGGCTTATTCATAATCCCTTTATCAACTGGGAGATTAATGTAGGCCATGATGGTGTTTATTCCACGGTTGAAGATCTGGCCTTATGGGATAAAGCTTTATATGGAACAAATATTCTTTCTGCACAGATGAAGAAACTCATGTTTAGTCCATACGGAGCTGAAAATTGGGGCTATGGCTTTATAATCAATCCGTTTTACAATCACGGGCATCAATTAATTGCTCATGACGGAGGTTTTTTCGGGACAATGACTTCCTTTAACCGCTTTACAGACGACAAACTCTTCGTGACCGTACTTTCCAATAATGAATCATTTTCCTATATTATAAGTTATGGACTTTCCGCTATTGCATTGGGAAAAGAGGTGGAACTTCCTTACAAACATCACAGGGTTGAAATAAACCCCGATTTATATGATCAATATATGGGTAAGTATGATAAAATTGACATATTGAAAATTGACGGTAAGCTTTATTTTAACAGTGGGGAAATGGAACTCATCCCAGAATCTAAAAACAAATTTTTCAGGGCAGATAATAATGACAGAACCATTGAGTTTATTCCGGACAGTGCGGGCCTTTACAATTCTATAATTCTGACAAAAGGAGGCGTAAAAGAAGTTGTAAGAAGAAGTAAATAGCCCAAACGGTCTTGATGAATCAGGAGGAATATAAGTAATCTGTGTTTTATCATCAATCTGGTTGATGGGTATAAAGGAATAGAATTAACATTTTTATAAAATAGAATCGGCAGATCCAGGCATATGATGCCATAATTTTTTCTATATTTAGAGGAAGTTTAATAGGATATAGGTTTTAGTGATGTTTAGAAACAGGGCTTGTGTTTTTATTTTGCACGCTGCCTTGCCTGTAGATACCAATATAAAAAAAGACAATGCCGATAAACCTAATACCTCCGGACGGAGGCCTGTTATACAAAGAAACAGATATGACTCAGTTGTTCCCTGAGCCATTCAATGCAATAACTGCCCTGTTTTTTTTAGCCATAGCCGTTTTCTGGACGCTTAAATTGAAAGGTCATTACAAAGAATATCCTTTTTTAACCTACTGCCTGGTTTTATTATATATTGGTGCTATTGGGGGAACTGTTTATCACTCATTCAGGCAATGGCCGGTATTTATTATGATGGATTGGCTGCCTATTATGCTGCTCTGCCTTTCTGCCGGATTTTATTTTGTAGCGCAGAGTACCAGATGGTATTATGCGGTTGCAATGGTTCTGGGATGTCTGATACTGATGCTGGGTTTGAGAAACTGGATTCTGATCGGTAATCCTTCTCTTTTTATCAATGTCAATTACGCCATCATGGCCTCATTTGTAGTTTTTTCGGTACTAAGGTATTTAATCTATACCCAATGGAAAGCGGGCAAATGGGTAGGATTTGCCGTGTTGTCATTTGTTTTGGCACTCACCTTCCGCATCGCTGACAAATGGGAATGGTTCAGTTTCGGAACTCACTTTTTATGGCATACTTTCGGGGCGATAGCGACGTTTTGTATGTTTAATTATATCTATCTTACGCGGAATGTAATTGGGAAGAGATAGGTAGGTTTATTTTTATGTTGAGTAAGGTTGGGACTTTGAGCTGTCCAATAAGATTAGTTTCCTTTTAAAATGTTCCGAAACCGGAGACTTCGTAGAGCTGGTAATACACCTTCGTTGAAGTTAATTAAGCTATCAGAAAAAGAAGTAATTAGCGGTAAAGTTTACATTATATGTAAACTTATTTTTGTATATTTGTTAAGTAAATGTATGTATTAAATAAAATCACTGGTGAGAAACAGGCTGCAACAATAACTAAAATTGATGCTGCTGAAATTTCGCAAATTAATAAAACCAGGCGATTTGACTTTAATTGGAACAAAGAAAAAAGCTTTCATGTTTATAAATTGACAGCAGAAGATAAAGAAGAACCAATAGGTCTGTTATCAATCAATGAGCGGCCACAGGATTATGCTTTGGAAATCAGACTTCTGGCGGTCTCCAAAGAAAATGTTGGTCAATCGAAGAATTATAGCCGGATTGCAGGCTGTCTTATTGCATTTGCTTGCAGAGAAGCGTTTAAAAAAGGATTTGGAGGATATGTATGCTTAAAGCCAAAAACAAAGCTTGAAAAACATTATATACAGCAATATGGCTTACAGTCAACCAAAATATATTTGATCACTGAAGGAGAAAATTCATTACAATTAATTCAGGAATATTATGAAGACAAACAGGAAGGAAATTAAGGAAACAGATTTTTCAAAATTTACAGGTGAAGAACTTGCGGATGCTTTTGTCTTTCCTGCTGATCAAGTTTTGAATGCGAAGGAGAAAAAAGATGAGGAAGACTTCTGGGCAGCTCGCCGGAAACAATTTGACAATCGCACTCACAGTCAGAAAATGTATTCAAGATTGTTACAGCTAAAGTTTCAATTGGAAGACTATATAGATAGCAGCCAATATCTGGAAGCGCTTAGTTTTGGATTTTTTTTAAATGAGTACGTTAACAGACAAGACAAAAAAGATAAGGACTTTGCTGTTGAGGTGGATGTGAAGCCAGCTGTACTTAGCCAATATATTAATAATCATCGAAAGCCGACAGATGAGTTCATCATCAGGCTTGAATTACATTCCAACGGGCTGATTCCCGCAATAAGTTGGTTTAAGGTTATCCAAAAAAATAAAGAACATGAAATCATGACCAATCAGAAATTAAGAGAGGAAGAAAGTAAGCATGTTAAAAACAGACTTGGATTTGCTTATTAGCTTTCATTTGCTTAAAAAATCCCAACGAAATTGGGATTTTTTGTTGGGATTTCTGCAGTGGAAATTTGTGAGACTTCAAAGAATATTAGCGAATATCATAAAATATCTTCGACTTCAATCTCTTCAAACATTTTAACACCATTGTTAATCTCTGTTGATTCTAAAATTTGACTTAATTTAAAGTGTCTTATATGTCCATTTCTTAGAAGACAGTTTGCAACAATAAAAAAAGAATCTTCATTACTTTCTGGATCGATGTAAGGCTCCTTATATAATACTTTAATAGTCCGATTAGTTATTTTGTTAAATTTATCCCTATATTTTATAAAATAATATTCCTGTTCATGGAAGATATTTTCAGTGATGGGATGGAAAGATGTCTTATATCTCGGATATGCAGGGGCAAAGATTGTCGATTTTTCAATAAAATTTAATGAATAAAGATTGTCTATTGTATATGATGATGTCTTTTGTTTTACATAGTCAAATGCATTTATTTTGTAATAATAGTGATTGAAAATAATCTCTATAGGTCTAATAATGTTATTTATTACTTTATCAGAGCTATCTTCTAATTCTAATATGTTTTTCCCTTTCAAACTTGTAGTTAAGAAATTGTTTTCGTTAATTCCTATCATAATTTCCTCAATAACTTCTGTCTGATTAACAACAAATCCTAAAACTTTACTTGGTATTAGTTCTTCTGAATAGGATGAAGTTTTGGAATTATACCATTTACATTTAAAAAAATATTTAGATAAATCTTTTTCAATAGAGTCTAACTTAGTAGGAGAAAATTTTTTCTCCTCTTTATTTTTCACAATATCTATAATAGTCATTACTGGAGGTAGGAATTCAAGATGGTTATTTTCTTTATTTGTACGAATCCCATCTGAACTGTCAATAAAAATCTTTTTTTTATTGAGTTCGAAGTCTACACTTTTTAAACAAACCAGTTTATTCAAATACAAATTTTTCAAATACTCTAAATCAAAATCATCTATCTTATTAAATTCGTCAATATTTAAATAAGTTTCTGGAACATCAAGCCTTTTTAATTGTTCAGCTTTAATCCACTTATCTATATATTTTCCCTCTTTTGTAGAATAATAATAGCACCGAAGTTGAATTTCAGATTGTTTACCAGTTGAAGTATTGTATTCATCCTTATTCAGAATTTCTCCAACAATCATAATTGGAGGTGTCATATCTGCATTTGCAGCAATTTTAATTTTATGATTTGTACTTAAATAAGGATGATTTTGAAGACATACGAAATCTCCAATTTTAAACGAGATCATTATTAATTATTTTCATGGTTACTATTCCAAATATAAGAATTATTTCATATTTTTGAAATGCTTGCAAAAAGTAGTGTAATTACGTCTAGAATAAGATAAAAGATCTTTTTAGATTTACTTATAATAAGTGGGTTATAAGGTTAGCGAATTTCATCGAAGGCTCGCCGAAAGGACAGCCCGATAGAAAGGAAATCAGTAGCAATTTACTAAGAATTATTGAAACTACCAAAAGGGTAACTTTATTTATTAACTTTATCATCTTTGTCTTCATAATTTATCAGTATAACTATTAGCTCTGGGATTACAGTCTCTGCTATGCTTAATACTATTTCCACCAATTACGGAATTATCAATGACTCAATATTAATAATTTGGGTACTTATCTGAGCGAAAGCTGTATGTAGTTATAAAACGTTATTGACTTTTTGCAAGTATTTTTATGAATGAGAAACCTAGCTGGCTTAAAGAAAAAGGCTACTTACATATTTCCCCCTCTCTGAAAATAGGAGAAGAATGGCAAAATTACTACCGTAACATTATTAATAAAAATTTTGTTGCAAGATATGCGTTTTATCCACTTATTCATACAAATATAATCGATCGAAAATACAAGAAAGCAGATCCCGAAAAGCATAAAACTCAAGGTAGAAGGCACTGCCATGTGAACGAAAAAACAAGAAAAGCTGAAAAGTCAAACAAGCTTAGACCTTTACACTATGCTAGTCATATGGATGCTTTGATTTATGGATATTACAAAGAAATACTTGATGAGTTGTATGAAAAGAAGTTGAAGGAAAACCCCCAATTAGATTCTTCGGTAAACGCATATCGTAAAATTGAAATCTCGAAAGAAGATAAAAGAGGAAAAAGTACAATTCATTTTGCAAAAGAAGCATTTGACGAAATTAAGAAGAGAGGTAAAGGTGAAGAAGTTTGTGTTTTAACGTTTGATTTAAAAAGCTTCTTTCCAAGTTTGAATCATCAATTCTTAAAACAAAAGTGGAAGTGGCTTTTAGGTGTTGATGAGCTTCCGAAAGATCATTATAATGTATTTAAAGCTTGTACAAAATTTAGATATGTTCTGCTTGATGACTTAAGAGTCCAGAATAATCGAAATGGAAGAAAGTCGGGATTTGATGAATCAAAACTTGCAAAGATTAGAAAAGAAAAAGGATATAAATGCTTCTTTCAAAGTAACGAAGAATTTCGAAGAACAATTAAGGAGGGTAAATTACGTGTTTATAAAAATCCTTTTTACTCGAAGGATAAAATTAATATTGGAATTCCACAAGGTCTACCAATCAGTGCTTTACTTGCAAATTTGTATTTATACGACTTTGACTTGAAAATTATAACTGATCTTGTTGAAGAAAGGGGGGCATATTACAAACGATATTCGGATGATATTGTAGTAGTTTGCAAACCTAGTCAAGCAGAATTTATTGAGGAATATATTTATACTCTTGTGAAAGAAAGTAAAGTGAATATTAGTGAAAATAAAACTGAAAAATTTATTTTCAGGAATGTTATATATTCTCCAAAACATAACAATACAAGACTAGCATGTTTTAAGATTGATAAAAAAACTAACCTTGAAACGGAAACTCCATTATTATATTTAGGTTTTGAATTTAGAGGCTATAAAACTGTAATTAAATCGGCTAATTTATCAAAATATTACAGAAAAATAATTTCAGTTACAAAGCGCAAGTGTAATAGGGTTAAAAAAGTTTTAGATAAAAATCCAGAAGCAAAAAAAGCAATTTTTATGAATCAGGTTAAAAAGTTATATAATAAACCAGTAAAAAAAAATGATTCAGAAAGTTCTGAGAAAAAAAGTTTAAAAAGAAAATTTAGCTCATTAAAGAAAAATGATAGAGGTTTTTACGAATTTTCTCATTATGTACCTACAACCCCCAAAAAAGAGTCAAATTATTATTCTTATGTAAAAAGGTGTTGTTCAATTTTTCAGGAGGAACACTTTATGAATCAAATAAGGAAGAGAAAGCATATTGTATTTAGATGTATTAGTAAGCAGTTTAATTCATAACTACTTTAAAATTTTAAAAAAATATTACAAATCTTTATTCTGTAATATTTTTATGAATATTTATAACTAAATTTTAAACCCGAAATAAGAATTAATATGCCACCACAAAACATTCGAAGATTTCAAGAATCCATAACTCAAGAATTAAATGTTATCAATAATAGAGTTAGAGACCTAATAGGGGATGCTAATTGGGCCGAAGAGGGTAGATATAAAGAAGCTGTTTTAATAAAAGTTATTTCGCAATTTTTACCTTCAAATCTAAGAATTGGGACAGGTTTTATTGTTTCCAATAATGATCATTTAAATGGAACAGAAGGAACTATTTCAAAACAATTAGACATAATAGTATATGAAGAGAAAACTCCTGTAGTTTTTCGCGAAGGTGATTTTGTTATTCTTACTGAAAACTCAGTAAGAGCAGTTATAGAGGTTAAATCAGAAATTGAAAATTATAGCTCTACTAAAGATAATGCATTAAATAAAATCATTGAGAAATTAAATTTACTTCGAAATTTTGAATCATTTTCAAATCAGAATAATCGTAGAAAATTTATTGGAATTTTTTCTTTTAATTATAATGGAAATTTTCTTCACCATAGAATTAATGAAGCATTGACAGTTTCAAATGGTCTGGTAAATCATATTTCATTAGGAACTGAAAATTTTATAAGATATTGGGAACATACCGAAGGATTAATGCCTCCATTAAATAGAAATGGCCGTTGTTACATCAGATATAATTTGATTAATCTTTCTTTCTCGTACTTTATTTCTAATCTATTACATATAATTTCAGACCATGATCCTATAGAAAGATATTGGTTCTCATTTCCTATTGTAGGTACAAAAGAAGTACATAGAGAAAATGAACATATTATATATCTAGAATAGCAATAAAAATAATTAATAAGATATACTTGTAAATAAAATGTATAAGCAAAATATTAAACGTCAATTAGTTCCACGTTAAAAATATTACCAATTTTTTTTAATAATATCGATATATTTTTTCATATCAAAATCGAAGAGTTCTTGTATTGTAACATTGAGTTCTTTGCTGATTATGAGTAGAGTATCGTACCGAGGATTTGTATTACCCCTTTCTAATTCTCCTATGGTTTTTTTTGCATGCCCGGTTCTTAACCCCAGTTCTTCTTGTGAAATAGGTTTATTTGTCTCGGGATTTATAACTTTCTTTCTTAATTCAGAAATTCTATAACCAAGAGCTTTTTTACAGTTATTAAGTTCGGTCTCATTCATTAACTGTAAAATTCTAAGATTAGGTTTAAAATTTAGGATACTTATAAGTATCCTTTTTGTTTTTTTCTTACATTTATAAAAAAATACGAACAATGAAAAAAAGCAGAAACTTTAATTCCCGGTTTCGGGCAGAAAAGAAGAACTCCGGGTTGCAGCTGATGGAAACATTCTTTCAGTTCAATGAGCTGGATGTTTCCAAAGAAAGGCTCAGCAATATTATGAATTATGCGGTAAAGAGAAACAGCTGGATCCATGAAGATCCGGCGGTGATCTTTGAGTTTCACCAGTCGATGAGGTCGTTAATCCGGGCAGGCTATCTCATGATGCTGAAGGAAAGAAAATGGACGGTTGATGCCGGATCGGAAAAGATTTCCCCGTGGGTTCTTGGTCTGCTTTCGGAGAAGGAATACCGGAATCCTCTGCTGGTTTTCAAAAAAGCATTCAGCGCATACACCATCAAAGAATTTGATTACTTTATGTCCGGAATTGTCTATTTCTCTATGGGTGTCTATGAAAATTTGCCGGAAAGGAATATGGTGATGCCTTACATCCATACGGTGAAAATGTTGGATGCCGCACATCTTATTCTTCAGAGAAGAAGAGAAAAGAAAATGGCTGAGACCAGTTCAGAAGAAGATTGAGTGTAAATAAAAAGCAGGGAGTTGTGGATACAGGTGATTAATCTGCTATAACCTATTTTTCTGACGCAAAGATTTCTATTTTTTGAAACTGTTGGTGATAAGCGAACAAAGCATAGAATCAACTTCTTTGCTTCGCTGAAGCTTATGGATAAGCGTACCGCTTCATCAGCGACAAAGTCGCATTGCTTTACGCTTAATGAAAGCAGAATTATTAATAGAAACTTTGCGTTACTCTTTTCAAAAATTATTTTATAAGTTCCTGAAAGGTAAAGCAAAGTTTCTGTATAAAATAGACCTTGTTTTATTTATAATGAGCTGGTAAACAGCCTATTTATCAATCGGTTATGATAAAAGATATGAATAACATCCGTTTCATAGCGCCTGTCTTATTATTGTGCTTTTACCTGCTCCAGCTTTATGAATATTTTAGAAAGGTTGGGCTGGGCATTACCTGAAGTGGGAGCTCCTACCATAATGGTTGCGGTATAAGCGGTTTTTGAAGAAGCATTACTGTCTATCCAGGTATATCTTCTATGTTCAGGTCCGCCGCCGGATCCGTCTATAATCCCTATATTCCCCCAGTACGCGTTCCCCATTGCCCCTGTGCCCTGAGGAAACCAGCTGGTTGATGAGTCTGCCATACCACCCCATACACCTGAAGTAATATTGTTTGTGGTTACAGCTGAACCAATATAGCCTCCATATTCGGTATTATAATTCCAATACAGACTAACGGTGGAACCTGTATTATTAAATAATTGTACGTTAGGATTGGCAAGGGTTGTACCACTTGTAGTATCAAATATTACCCTGATAGAATATTTACCATCCGGGCTGGCAAGAGGTAAAGTATAGGCTTGTTTCCCGTTGGGGTCGGTTGTTAGGGTAGGGTATCCCATCACAGCTACAGATGAAATGTCGGCACGGCTTGTATTTCCTACTGTAGCGGTACAGTTTTGTCCTGCTGTTAAGAAAGGAACTGCAGTGCTGGTTATAGGAAGACTCATGTCATTGTTGGTGGTAGGAGTTCCACTCACAGAGAAAACCAGTTCGCCACCACCAAATTCCAACGTTCCGGGTCTTAGCTGAAACGTTAATCCGTTTACTGTAAAAGGAGTACCGGAATTATACGAACCTCCGTTTCCCCCGGTATAAGTAATTCTCAGGTTTCCGCTGTAAGGAGTACCGGCAGTATAAGTAGCGGGGTTTAGATAAGCTGTACTACATTGTAATGCTGAAATGGCGGGAGCGATGGCATTGGTTGCCTGTGTCAGTCTCTGCCATACTGTTCCATCAAAGTAATAATAGCCAGTAGCAGTAACATTGATACGCTGTCCTGTTGCATCTCCGCCAGTGATATCGGTAATATAAATTAATGCTCCGGTTTGATCGCTGCCATAGGTAGCCGTATTGGCGGTAAGCTCAGCTCTGGTAAGCCTTGGAGCCTGTAATCCGAATGTTTGTGTGTTATTCGTAATCAGTCCCGAATTGTCTCTTGTAGCAGATACATCCAATGTTGTTTTGGGTGAGGATGTATTAATACCTACTTGGGCAAATGAGATTCCGGAAATAAAAATAGCACTGAATTGTATAAATTTTGTTTTCATATGGAGGCGTGATTTTGTATAAGTCAAATGTAGCTTTTTTTTATGAAAAATTAATAAAAAACGGCTTTAATTAATAAAAATTAATTAATTAGTAATATTATGGTTTATTTTTGTGTTTCATATTGGTTTAAAGTTATCTATATCAAATTCTGTTTTTTTATCTGCATCACATTATTTTCTGACGCAAAGCTTACATTTTTGAAACTGTTAATTGTAAAAGAACAAAGGATAAAATTAACGAAGTTGCTTAGTTGAAACATACGTATAAGCATCCCGCTTCATTATTAAGTCACAAAAGTTATTATTAAAGGTTAAACAACATCATTGTTAATGCTTTAGAAAGTATAAGAAAATACAGCACCATTACGTTCACATATGATGAAGGTCTTTGATTATCAACAAAGCTTCAGGGTACTTCTTACAGACAAAGTAAATAACTTAAATATTTAAAAGCTTTTGTTGCTTTTGTAGTTTAAAAAAAGTTAAAACAGCTTTTTTGTGAAATTTACAGTCTGATTCTTTTATGTTTGAAAGAAAAACGATTTACTTATATTTGCTCTGCAAAGCAAATTCAAATGTTCAAAAAAGTAATTACCGTATGTGTCCTTAGCTTTTATTCGGTTTTTTGTTCGGCCCAGCAGGTTCGGCCTTCCAAATCATCTGAAATTTACCGCGAACTCAAAACCCTTAAACACCTTCCTAAAGTTTTATACCTTGCGGCTCATCCCGATGATGAGAATACAGGATTGCTCTCCTGGTTAATCAACGATCAAAATGTAGAAACGGGCTATTTATCTTTAACAAGAGGAGATGGAGGTCAGAATTTATTAGGTACAGAGCAGGGAGCTGCATTGGGGTTAATCAGAACACATGAGCTTTTGGAGGCAAGAAAGTTAGATGGCGCCCAACAGTTTTTTACCCGTGCCATTGATTTCGGATTCTCTAAAAATACTACTGATACTTTTAAACAGTGGGATGCAGACAGCATTACTGCGGATGTAGTTTGGGTAATCCGTCAATTCCGTCCTGATGTTATCATTTGTCGTTTTCCTCCTACTGCTGCTGCTGGCCACGGACAACATGCGGCTTCTGCGGTGGTTGCAGAAAAAGCTTTTAAGCTGGCAGGCGATAAAACAGCTTTCCCGGATCAGCTGAAATATGTTAATACATGGCATCCAAAACGCGTATTGTGGAATACTTTTCGGTTTGGCGGGGTTAATACCACCGCAGAAAATCAACTGAAAGTTACCGTTGGGCAATATGATGCTCAGCTGGGAATGGGCTATGGTGAATTGGCAGGATTAAGCAGAAGTTTACATAAAAGCCAGGGTGCAGGAACACAGTCTGTGGCCGGCATCAGAACTGAATATTTTTCCCACGTTATCGGTGAGCCCGCAAAAGCAACACTATTTGATGGAGTAACAAAGACGTGGACCTCGCAGGGAAACGCTGATATTGACCAGGCATTGGATAAAATTATCTCCTCTTTTAATTTCAATAATCCTGATCTTAGCTTACCTGCTTTGCTTGCTTTGCGAAAAAAGGTCATGGCAATCAAAGATGCAGACCTGAAAAGGGATAAAATGAAATCTCTCGACAATATCATTGTAAGCTGTGCCGGATTTATGGGAGAGGCAGTTACCAGCCAGGCTGAAGCTGTTGCCGGGGAGCATTATAATTTCAGGTTAAATCTGATTTCAAGAACTGCAAATCCTGTTGTTTTAGAGAATGTAAAATGGGTAAGTCAATCAGAGAGTTTTAATAGAGAACTATCAAAAGATTCTTTAATTACCATTCAGCATACCATTCAGATTCCTGCTGATGCATCACTCACAGAACCTTACTGGCTTTCAAAACCACCTGCGGACGCAGCCACTTTTTCTGTTCCCAATGATACGTTAATCGGTTTGCCTGAGGCAGAATCACCCCTGAATGTTTTGCTTGGTTTAAAAATCGGTTCAGAAAAGCTTCAGGTTAAACTTCCTTTATCTTTCAAGAAATTAGATCCGGTTCGTGGCGATGTGGTTGAAGCCTTGCGTATAGTTCCTGCCCTGGAACTGAAATTTACACAACCACTTTATCTTGTCAAAGAAAATGAAGATTTACACTTGAGTTTAAATGTTAAGGTGAATTCTGACAAACAGTACAATAAAGGTACTCTGAATCTGATGTATAACGGAGAACGGTTGGGCAGCGCAGACATAAATTCAGCAAAAGGTAAAGATTTTACCGTGGATTACGTTATTCCCAAAGCTAAGCTGGCTTCTATACACTCATCTCGTTTGCAATTGGATGCCGGTTTTCTTGCGGATGGAGTAACTTATAATAAAAAACAGATATTAATTCAATACCCGCATCTGCCTTCCTTGCAATATTTTGCTCCTGCAACCGTCGTTGTAATGAAAGGAGATATTCAGGCTAAGGTTAAAAAAGTGGGTTATATAGAAGGCGCTGGAGATTTCATTCCTGAGTTTCTACGTATCGCAGGAGTTCAGGTAGATGTCCTTAAAGACGAAGATTTTTATGGTAACTTGGATGAGTCTGCTGGAAACGGCAGTCCAAACAAGCTATCGCAATATGATGCCATAGTGCTGGGTGTTCGTGCCAATAACACAGAAAAAAAACTGGGCCGCTGGATGCCTTTTTTATGGTCTTATGCAAAGGGTGGGGGGAATCTGGTGATGCAGTATAACACCAATCAGGATACAACCGTTAACCAATTGGGAATGTACAGTTTAAGTATTGCCAATAAGCGTGTTACTGAAGAGAATGCAGCCGTTACGTTTTTAAATCCCAATCATAAATTACTGAACTTTCCGAACAAAATTACTATGGATGATTTTACAAGCTGGGTACAGGAACGTGGCGCCTATTTTCCTGCTCAATGGGATGCCGCATATGAACCGCTTTTTGAAATGCATGATACTGGTGAAGAGCCTCTGAAGGGATCAACTTTATATGCCCGATACGGAAAGGGTAATTTTATTTATACATCGCTGGCATTTTTCAGGCAACTGCCTGCGGGAAATGTTGGGGCGGCACGTTTATTTTTAAACTTTTTATCTGCACAGAAAAACTGATGAACAAGCAATTTAAAAATTGGAATACCTGGTATATACTAATGGTTGTTGCATTAGTATTGCAGATCACATTTTATTATGGGTTTACTAAATTCTGGGCATGAGTACTATAGATTGGACAATTCTTATTGTTACACTTGTTGCAGTGGTAGTTTACGGCGTATTCATCGGTCGTGGTCAGAAAAGCAACGAATCCTACCTGAAAGCAGATAATAAAATGCCCTGGTACATTGTGCTTATCGGTATTATGGCTACGCAGGCAAGTGCCATTACATTTCTTTCAGCACCGGGACAGGCTTATACAGACGGAATGCGTTTTGTGCAGTATTATTTTGGTCTGCCTTTGGCGATGATTGTGATCTGTATTACTTTCATCCCGATTTTTCAGCGCTTGAATGTGTATACGGCCTATGAATATTTAGAAAATCGTTTTGATAAAAAAACAAGGGTACTCACTTCACTGTTATTCCTTTTTTCCAGAGGTTTATCAACGGGAATCAGCATTTACGCTCCAAGTATCATCTTATCAAGCGTTTTAAACTGGAATATTTATTTAACGAATGTCTTAACAGGGGGTATTCTGCTGATTTATACCTATGTTGGCGGAGCAAAAGCGATCGCTCACACTCAAAAATTACAGTTTCTGATTATTCTGGGAACAATGGCTTTTGCAGGCTATCTGCTCATTCAGAATATGCCGAATGGAATTGGCTTTAATGATGCACTTTATCTTGCGGGGAAATCCGGAAAGCTGAACGTAATCACTACAGAATTCGATTGGAAAGATAAATACAATATTTGGAGCGGCTTAATTGGTGGCTTTTTTCTTGCCCTTTCTTACTTCGGTACAGACCAGAGCCAGGTTGGGAGATATATTACCGCGAAAGACAATACCAATGCGAAAATGGGTCTGCTGTTGAACGGATTGGTCAAAATTCCGATGCAGTTTGCTATTCTTCTTATCGGTGCTTTACTTTTCGCTTTCTTTTCTCTTAAACCGGCTCCGATTTATTTTAACGAACGTTCCTATCAATACTTAAAGGAAACAAAACCTGAACAGGCTGCGGTTTTTGAAAAAGAACATCAGGATTTACAAATAAAATTTAATGCAGAATCGAAAGAAATTTTAAGGCTTAAAGAAGCTCATTCTCCTCAGCTTACAAAAACAATTCAGGATTTTAAAAATACACAAACAGAAGTAAAAGCACTGCATGGCAGGGTAGAGGAAGCGATCAATAAATCAAACTATAATGCGGAGAAAACGGATACGAATTACATTTTCCTGTATTTCGTGAAAAATACCCTGCCTGTAGGGATGATCGGTTTACTGTTTGCCGTCATTTTTCTGGCCAGCTGGGGTTCCATTTCGGCAGCACTGAACTCCCTTGCCGCCTGCTCATTAAAAGATGTTCATTTGATATTCAGCAAAGAAATTCCTGATGAAAAAACCGAACTGAAGTACAGCCGTCTGCATACGTTGGCCTGGGGTATTTTCTCAATCGGAGTAGCCATGTTTGCCACTCAGATGGGTTCCCTCATTGAGGCGGTTAATGTATTGGGTTCTCTTTTCTACGGCCCGATATTGGGAATTTTTCTTGTCGCATTTTACTATAAAAAAATCAATGGCTCAAATGTATTTATTTCTGCAATTTTATCAGAAATTACAGTTATTGCCGTTTATCAGTTTGATATCATTTCATTCCTTTGGCTTAATGTAATTGGTGCAGCGGCAGTTATTGTATTTTCGGCAATCATAATGCTGTTTTATAAACAGAAAGTAGTAAATTCGTAAACAAACAATAACAAAAATAAACAAATAAAAATAGTATGAAAACAATGATTAAATCTGCTACCGTACTTTTTGCTGCCGTAACACTTTCAGTGAATGCCTTTGCACAGGAGGCTAAAAAACCTGCCAGCCCTCCGGCTACGGCTACGGGAAAAATTAAAGATGCAACTATTACAATAGCCTATAGCAGTCCTTCTGTAAAAGGACGTACAATCTGGGGCGGTTTAGAAGCTTATGATAAAGTTTGGCGTGCGGGTGCTAATGAAGCAACTACTTTTGAAACGGATAAAGATATTACTGTTCAGGGTAAAAAACTACCTGCAGGTAAATACAGCTTTTTCTTAATCCCTAAACAGAGCGGAACCTGGACTGCGATTTTTAATAAAGAACCAAAACAGTGGGGCGCTTATAAATACGAACAAGCTAAAGATGCTTTACGTGTAGAGGTAAAAACAAAAGCTTTACCAGCCACACAGGAAAATCTGGTGTATAAAATAAACAATAATGGATTTACTATGGATTGGGATAAAATCTCAGTTCCTGTAGAGATAAAATAAATAGAAGAACTGAAAATCCCGGTTAATCCGGGATTTTTTTTGTTTAAAGTTTTGAATTGTATCAAAGATTACCATTGAGACCGTTCTATTTCGTTTATTTAAACAGAATAAGCATTTTGTCTTTTTAATTGAGTCAACGGGCATATCTTTAAACACTTTTATAGATGATTTAATTCTTTTAAGCTTAATTAAACAGGAATTAGGGATCCTCAATAAAGCCTTTTAAGAACCAGACAATTCAAAGATTTTGTCAATATCTAAACTTCTGTATTCTGAATATACATGTGAATGAAAATCATTCAATTTTCTGAGCAATTCTAAAAGTTCTGCTTTTTCTTTATTTTCAAGCTTGCCTGCAAGAATTCTGGACGTCATATTCACTTTTTCAACGGAACGGTGGAAATAATCTTCTCCTTTTTCGGTGATGTTGAGGCGTTTACTCCTTTTATCCTCAATATCGTTCTTTTCCTCGATTAGGTCATATTCCAGAAGACGTTTGATAATCTGCGTTCCGGTCTGTTTTTCGTGTCCGTTTCTTTCAATCAGCTGAATTTTAGTGAGATTCGGTTCGTCTTTCAGCCGGTAGAGATAAGTGAATTCTTCATTGGCCAATTCAGGGAAATTATGAAGGCCTTTTCTGATCAATTGTTTAGAATACCGTCCCAAAAGTAAAACCTGTTTGCAGATTTCATTTTCTGTAAAAGAAACCTGATGCTTTTCATTTTTAAAAAGCTTTGTCGGGCTTTCCGTTCTGTATTTTTTATCATTCAGCCACAAGCGGAAATCCTCAACAGTGGAGTGAGGTTTATAGGCTTCGGAGCTTTCAAATTCTTTTACCTGATGCAGTAAATCAATGAAAAAGTCAGTATTCATAGCGCAAATTTAAGCTAAATATTTTTTCTGTAATTACAGTTTTACACTTCCCATTCCGCCGTCAATTCCAATAACCTGCCCTGTGATCCAGGAAGATCTGTCCGAAACCAAAAAAGCCGTAATTTCCGCAATTTCTTCAGCAGTTCCCACTCTCTGTAACGGATGTCTTTTCGCAGAAGCTTCTCTTTTTTCCGGGGTTGATAAAAGTTGTGATGCCAGATTCGTGTCCGTTAAAGAAGGTGCAATGGCATTGACCCTGATTTTCTGGCCCGAAAATTCTGCCGCTAAGCTTTTCGTAAGACCTTCCACAGCATTTTTACTTGCCGCAATAGAAGCGTGAAAAGGCATTCCGAGTTTTGCCGCGACCGAACTGAATAGAACAACCGATGCACTTTCAGATTTTTTAAGATGGGGCAAAAGCTTCTGAATAATTTTAACTGCTCCTAAAACATTGATTTCAAAATCATTTTTAAAATCATCCAAAGAAAGCCGGTTGAAAGGTTTCAAATTAATGCTGCCTGGCGCATAAACCAATCCGTCAACAACATCAGGAAAGCTGATTTCATCTAAATTTCCCGAAAGAATGTCCATGGTATGGAATTCAATATTCGGATGATTCAGTT
The DNA here is from genome assembly GCF_003201365.1 of Chryseobacterium sp. CBTAP 102. Taxonomy (NCBI): domain Bacteria; kingdom Pseudomonadati; phylum Bacteroidota; class Flavobacteriia; order Flavobacteriales; family Weeksellaceae; genus Chryseobacterium; species Chryseobacterium sp. CBTAP 102. The sequence goes on along the minus strand of NZ_QICX01000004.1, from coordinate 188,727 downwards.
CCGGATTTTCTGTTCTGGAAACTCCGATGATTTTGTTTTCTGGTGCAAGATTTTTTGCCGTTGCCTGTCCGATACCTTTTCCACAACCGATGATGACGATATTTTTCATATGCAGATATTTATTGTTTTTTAAGATCACATGGAATCGCTGTATCTTCATTGGTGTTTGAGCAAGCTAATAATGGCGATTTCATAATGATTTATTTTTGATATTTTAACGCTATGAGCGTAGGCTTTTTTAATTTGAGACACTTCTACCAGCTCAGTGTGACAACTCTAATACTTTTCGCTTAATTATTTCTCTACTGTCAGGCTGAGCTTGTCGAAGCCATTTACATCAAACTTTTATGCTCTTTTGAACAACTAACTTATTCGTAAACTATTCTTTTATGGTAGGATTAATTACCTTTTCGATATTTTATTATTACTGATCATCCGTTGTCTGCTGCATTTAAAGCGGTTGATTTCTTCGCTTCTTTTTTTCAGATGTTTCTGGCTCACTCCGGAGTTTACTCTTTTTCTCCACAGCTTAAAACTGGATTCTTTCAGCTCCGAACGCATCAGTTCAATCACTTCCGATTCGCTCATTCCAAACTGAAATTGTATGGCTTCAAACGGCGTTCTGTCTTCCCAAGCCATTTCGATGATTCTGTCGATTTGTTGTATGTTGAGGTTTTTATTCATTTTTTTGTTTTTTTAACTGAAATAGTTCATGATGATATCTCTTATACTAACTTTTATTCTGCTTTGTCAGGCTGAGCTTATCGAAGCCTTTTTTTCTTTTTCAGGATTTATATTCAAACATTTCTTGCGTGGCTAAAAGAATCATTTAACATTCCCAATAAACTTCTTTGCTGTTTTAACATGCTGCTTTCTCTTTTCTTCCGGCATCTTCTCCAGCGTTCTCAGCATCATTCCCAGTCTTGGATTTTGGGCAAAGAAATCCTGATGGTCATTAATAAAATTCCAGAATAGGGCATCCCATTGTTCCGCCCAGTCTCCGTTGCTGTAATCACTCATCTTTTTAATGTAATTGCTTCCGCTGATGTAAGGTTTGGTGCTCATTTTTCCGCCATCCGAATAGCTGCTCATTCCATACACATTCGGAACCATCACCCAATCGTAAGAATCAATGAACATTTCCATAAACCACTGATAAACCTCATCGGCACTGAACTGACAGAGATTCATGAAATTGGCAAAAATCATCAGTCTTTCGATGTGATGGGCATAGCCGGTTTTCAGAATTTTCTGAAGTGTACTGTCAATCGGCCGGATTCCAGTTTGGGCAGTATAAAAAGATCCCGGAAGTTTCTGCTGATGTTTCCAGTAATTTTTATTTCGCTGATACGTTCCCTGATAAACATAAACGCCCCGTACAAATTCCCGCCAACCCAAAATCTGGCGCACAAAACCTTCCAGAGAATTCACCGGAATATGATTCTCCTGTGCAAATGATATTGCTTTTTCCAGAACATTTTCAGGCGTTAAAAGTCCGATATTCATCAACGGAGAAAGGACGCTGTGATGGAGAAAATGTTCTTTTTCCACAATGCTGTCTTCATAAATACCAAACTCGTGGAATCGGTTCTCAAGAAACTGTTCCAGCCATTGCTCAGCTTCTTTAAAAGTGGTCGGGTAGAGCTGCTCATCGCTCAGGGTCCCGTGATTTTTGGCGAAATGTTTCTCAGTATATTGTTTCGCTTCTTCATAAAAGTCATTGTTTCGCGGGAAATAAATAGCAGGAGCTTTTTTGTTCTTCGGATATTTTTTGCGGTTTTCTGTGTCGTAGGTCCATTTTCCGCCCAACGGTTTTCCGGCTTTCATCAGAATATTTCGCTTGATTCTCTGCTGTTTGTAAAAATCGGTCTGATGATAAGATTTTTTGTCTTCAAAATAATCTTTCAGATCTTCTTTGGTATTGATGAAAAGCGGACTTTCCAGCATTTCGAGTTCCAGTTTTGTCTTTCCGAGCCTTTTTTCCAGCCAGTTGTCGCAGACATCAGTTGTTTTTATGGTTTTAAAATCTTCTTTTTCAAGCTTTTGAATTAAATTTCTGAGGTCTGAAAATTTCGATGAGCTTTCGATATATTCAACTTCAAAACCTGCTTTTTTCAGCTCATTTTCATAAAATTTCATGGTTGCCCGGTGAAACGCAATCTTCTGTTTATGAAAAGAATATTGTTTAAAAAACAGAAATTCCTCTACCAGAAATACAGGCTGATTTTTATCCAGATAATCCACATCCTCAAAAAGCTGATGTGGAAAAATCAATTGAGCGGTATGTTTTACTGTTTGATCCATAATCTTCTGAATTCCTGACGGGAATCATACATTTCTGCCTGTTTTTCGGGATTGAAAGTTCTGTTACGGTTATCATTTCCGACTCCGGCGAGATACATCCAGTTGCCATAATTGCTATGAACATCGTAATCAATAAGCATTTCCTCAAAATAAGCCGCTCCAATTCTCCAGTCCTGTTTCAGGATTTTGCAGAAGTAGGAAGCCGCATTCTGACGACCGCGATTGCTCATCCAGCCTGTATTTTTCAGTTCAAGCATATTCGCATTCACAAAATCGGAATCAGTTTCTCCATCTTTCCATTTTTGAATCAATATTTTATTTTTTTCGGCAAGATAACTCTGATGATTGATTCCGTTTTTTTGGAAAATTAAATCTTTGTACTGTAAAGAAATATACCTGAAAAAATCCCGCCACAGCAGTTCAAAAACCAGCCAATACGTTGAATCATTAGCTCCGAACTCTTTTTCATATTTTTTAATTTCATAATAAATCGTTACCGCAGAAAGACTTCCGTCCGAAAGCCATGCTGAAAATTTTGAACTGTAATCTGTTCCCGCCAAACCGTTTCGTGTGTCTTTATATCTGCTCAGATTCTGTGTTTCCGGGAAATAATAATGTAATCTTTTCAAAGCTGCATTTTCTCCGCCGGAAAAAGGGAAGGCTGTTCTTTTATCGGTTTCAAAAGCTTCAAAACCTAATATTTTCAAAGAAATTTCATCACTTTTCAGGTGAATATCTGCTTTGTCATATATGTCATTTTCCGATGCAAATTCAGGACGAATCAGGAGATTTTTTTCAATTTTCTGTCTGAACGTTGTGAAAAGCAACGGAATGTTATCCAAAGCTTTAAATGCAAAAAGCGGATGTACCAAAAACTGAGAATACGATTTTTCCCAAATTGCAGACGGAACAGCTTTTTCAATTTTAGCCTGTAATTCAACTTCCTCTTTTGTCCATTCTTCCTGACAGAAAATCTTAACTACTTCAAATTCTTTGGAAATGTCTTTGAAAATATCTGCCGTTTTTCCGTATTTAACTAAAAAAGAAATCTTTTGTTTGGCTAAATTCTGTTTTAAATTTTCAACCGTTTCTAGCAGGAATTTGGCTCTGAATTTAGCAATTCTTCTACAGCCGGACTGCTTTTGAGCAAAAAATTCACAATCAAAAACATAGACGGCAAGAAAAGGTAGATCTTCCTGCATCGCGTTGTATAAGGATTCTGAATCTCTCGTTCTTAAATCTTTGGTGAACCAGAGGATGTTGATTTTTTGTTTTTCCGGCATCTTTCGCTGCAATATTTTACATCGTCCCAGTTTTTCTTCCACTTTTTCCGCCAGCTGAAAGGCAGTCTGCAGACTTCACAGATTTTGGACGGTAATCCTGAAGGCATATTTCTATAGTTTTTATTTTTGACTTCGCTCTTTCCTGATTCTGCTAAAGACACTTTGATAAGCTCAGGGCGGCAACTCTAATACTTTTCGCTTCATTATTTCTCTACTGTCAGGCTGAGCTTGTTGAAGTCTTTATTTATTCTTTAAAAAATTACTTTAAGGAGTTTTTAAAATTATTAATTACCACGTCTTTCGATTTCAAATCATGCATCATGTTATACAGTCCGAAAAACGTTCGGTTCAGGTAAATGAAATGTCTGGAACCGCGGTTGGTGTTCATTCCTTTCATATCACTTGCTTTTGCGTATTTTTGTCCCAGATCGGCGATTTCCTGGAAGAAAGATTCATCAGAAAAATCGAATTTTTCCTTGTTAAAAGGTCTTGTAAATAATTCAAGCAATTCATAGAAAAGTTTAGCAAAAAACTCTTTTTCCTGCGGAGAATCTTCTTCGCGGAGAATTTCCAGTGTGAATAATTTTTCACGGAAAATTTCAGGATCTTTAAGATTTTCTTCTTTAGCCAATTCAAAATACGGAATGTAGAAATCTTCCGGAATCTCTTTGATACAGCCAAAATCGATCACCAACAATTCCTTATTTTCCGAAATCAGGAAATTTCCCGGATGCGGATCTGCATGAACTTTTTTCAGGACATGCATCTGATACATATAAAAATCCCAAAGGGTCTGTCCGATTTTGTTCAGATCTTCCTGCGAATTCTGTCTTTTGGTAAATTCTGAAAAATGAATTCCCGACATCCAATCCATAGTAATGATTTTCTCACAAGAATATTCGGGATAATAATGCGGAAATTTTACATTCGGAAGATGACTGCATTCTTCTGCAAAATGCTGACTTCTTTTAAGTTCCAGATTGTAATCGGTTTCTTCAAACAATTTGTCTTCCACTTCCTGAAAGTAAGATTCCGAACCTTCTTTTTTGATGTTGAACATCTTCATCGCAATCGGTTTTACCATTTTAAGGTCACTAGAGATACTTTCTCTTACGCCTGGATACTGGATTTTAACTGCCAGTTTCTGACCTTCCTTTTTTGCGGTATGAACCTGTCCGATACTTGCTGCATTGACTGATTCGGCGGAAAATTCATCAAAAATATCTTCCGGATTTTTCCCGAAATATTTTCTGAATGTTTTCTTCACCAATGCGCCCGACAAAGGCGGAACGGAAAACTGTGAAAGCGAAAATTTCTCTACGTATTCTACCGGAAGGATATTTTTTTCCATACTCAGCATTTGAGCAACTTTGAGCGCTGAACCTTTCAGCTCTTTCAGAGAATCGTAAATATCTGTTGCGTTGTCCTCATTTAATATTTTACGTGCTTCATCTTCGTCTTTTGTTATTTTGTTTCCGTAGTATTTCAGATAATTGACTCCTACTTTTGCACCAGCTTTCAAGAGACTGCTCGTCCGTTCAATTTTTCCTGTGGGGATTTTATCTAATGTTTTCATTTTTACATTTTGTTTATTGTGTTTTTAAGCGTAGAGGCTTAAATATTCAGTGTCTGGCAAGGCTTATCGAAGTTTTTTTCTGTCATTTTTATTGCAGCCCGACCTGAGTGGAGCTCTTTTTGTACGTTTTCGGAAAAGCTTTGGCACAAAAAAGCGGGAACGGAGGACGGAAATAGCTGCCCCAATCATGAATAGTCATTTTTTGAAACCGAATCCAGATCTTTACTTTAGCTCATTTTAAATTTTTCCTTCCAAAGGAATTTTCCGAGGTCGAAAACTTTTCTCAAGGGTTCGTTGTCCATCAGTTCAAAGCCAGTGTCTATGGTTTTTTCGATAAAAATATCGGTCTTTTCAAAATCGGGAGAAGTATCTTTTTTCCAGAAATCAATTGATGAAATAAAATGCAGCCAAAGTGCTTCCTGTCTTGATTTTTCGTTGAACTTTCGAAGGTCTTCTTTTGCTTTTTCAATCATTTCCCATTCGTTGAAATCCAAAGTGTTGACAAACTGTTTGTGGGTTTCCCGAAGCTTCTGAAGCGTTTTGATATTCTGGATTTTGCTGCTTCCCAGAATGGATAACACCAGGGAACGGTTCATCGTCAGATTTTCAAAGAAAATATAATATACATTCAGGAGTTTTTCCTTGGCTGTTATTTCACTTGATGAATTAACCTCCGAGGCGAGTTCCAGCGATTTTGTGAAAAGATGATTAAGCATTTCTCTTTCAATTTGCTCAAAACCTGAAAAATAATGGTAAAATTCTTTCTCTTCAAAGTCGTTTTCTTTAGCAAAGAGATAAACGTTTTTCGGTTTTTCTCCGTGATTCAAAAGATAATCTCCATATAATTCAAATATTTTTTCCTGCGTGATGTTGGCTTGTTCTTGCATGATAGAATTTATTTACCAACAAATTTAGTAATTAATTTTATTTTAAATTATAATAAAGTATAAATTTATACTATATAAGCGATTTGATTTTTGAATTATTTAAAGATACAGTCACAATATAATAAGCCTGCAAATTGTTTACTGTTTATGCGTTTTCAGAATACGAAGATGGCTGGAATCCTAATTTGGTTTGGGTAGTAGAAAAAAAGATTTCAGGAAAATATTGAACGTCAGTTTTCATTCGGAAAATATCCCAGAAGAGATTTTTCATCCTAAAAAATGTTAAATGAGGTGATTAACAGTGATTTATTTCAGGGCAGGACAAAGATGCAGATCCAAAAACAGATACGTTATTCTTAAGATTCTTGACAAGAAAAAATCAAGTTTAATTCAAAAAAGTGGAAATCTCAAGGATAGTATTTAATCAAACCTGGTATTTCTCCTGCTGTAAGTATTCTGTTGCTGTACAGCCGGTAACCTGTTTAAATACTCTGTTAAAACTTGCCTGATATGCAAATCCTGCTTTCTGGTAAATGAATGCAATCGTAAAATTTTTATGTTCCAAACGGTCAAAATCATCAAGAACCTGTTTGATTCTATAGCTGTTCAGCAGATTGTAAAAGTTTGTATTTCCTTTTTCTTTTAATGTTCTGGAAAGATAAGTGCGGTTGGTACAAAGGATCTCGGCAAACTGATTAAGAGAAAAATTAGGGTCCTGCCACAGTTTTTTTTCTTCGAGACAGGAAATAGCTTTTTGATAAAGTTCTTCGAATTTATCAGAAGTTACCGATTCAGGGGCATCAGGGTTTTCATGATTAATGTCTGTTGTTTTTACCGTGAATGTCTGCATAAGAGAAGGCTTTTTATCTTCATTTTGTGATTTTATGGCTTCATCTTCCTTTATTTTATGAAATATTTTAATGTAATAAAGATTAAAGCATACACAGAATAGAACAGTAACAAATGTAGATATACTTTGAATAAGATCTTCGGTCTTGCTGAGTTTAAGGGGATGTGAAATGTTAAAATACTTACTTATCAGGAAAGGACTAAGAAAAGAAATAACTATATAGATAGACCATAAAAGCATGATTTTGATATTATAATGGTAATTTAAAAGTAAAAAAATAGGAATATAATAAAGAGCCTGTATTAAAATTGAATTGTATAGAAGATAAAAGCTATACTGAAGGATTGAGTAGGCGAATATATATATGGTTGAAAGGAATTTAAAACTTAGATTTTTTTTTAAGCCTAGAGTCCCTCCAAATAGTACACATAGAAAAAATAAAAAAATGAGTAAATGTCCTATGCCTTCAGGATCTACGATATAATAGAAGGCTCCCATAAATAAATGAAACGGAGCGGTAAATAAAATAAAATTTTTCATAAACTCCTTTTCCTTTTGGAGTAAAAGATTATTTGTTTGCATTTCTAAAATTATTACTAATTTTTTTAAAAAGACAATGAGTAGAAACAATGGTACAAATAAAAGCAATCAATTAATAAATTATTGTTTTTTTGTTTGAATCAATAATACAAAAATAGTTTTTGTTTTTATATGTATTTAATTGTTAATTATTGTTTTTTAGTTGTTTACTGTTTTTTTTAGTTTTTTTTAATCTTTGATTTAATGTTTTGTTATTAAGATTTTTGGTATCCTATAGATTTGCCAAATACAATCTTATACATCTGTTTTTTACATTGCTGTAAGAGCTTTTTAAGAAATAATTCTAAAAAGTATTGTCTGAAAAGTAACAAGATTTAACCCTTAAAATATTCAACAAAATGAAGAAAAATGCATTACTAGTTCTAATTTCTATTTCGAGTTTTTATACTGCACAGGTAGGTATAAATACACAAGATCCTCAGGGAGTGTTAGACATAAAGAACAAGGCCGGTAGCAAAAGCGGATTGGTTCTTCCAGTCGTTGATGACGCTAATAACACCGTTACACCATCAGGAAGCGCTGCTGCAGAAAGTACTTTGGTATACGACCAGACGGGTCAGTGTATCCGTGTAAAGACAGGTACCGGGTGGTCCAACTGTTTAATTGATCAGTCTAATGTGAGTATTACGGCTTTAGGAAGTACCTTTTGGGTTGCAAGTTCTTTTTCCACATTAACGGAGCCGCTAATGCAGAAAAAGTTTAGCGGAACTCAGTATGCTACGGTATTCAGTAATGCGGCGGATAAAGATTACTCTACAGGGGCAGGATATCCGGCATATGGTTTGGGAGTACCCGGACCCGCGGTAGCTGTATCTCCTGCTAAAAGAGTCTATAAAAGTAATATATTGACAGTAAGCGGTAGTTATCAATCCAGCATTATGATCAATACGGATGGAAAGATTTTTGTTACGGGAGTTAACAGTAATGGAAAATTGGGAACGGGAAATCTTTCAAATCTTGATACATGGCAAGAGGTTACATTAACGGGCGCCACCGCAGATGAGAAAGCAATACAGGTACAAATGTCACCTTATGCGTCCATTATTCTTACCAACAAAGGATATGTATACTCTGCAGGAGGTAATGTTTTTGGGCAGACAGGTCTGGGAACTGTAAATGGAAATACAACAAGTTTTACAAAAATACCCTCTTTAAGTAATGTAAAATCCATCTGGGGCGGGGATGATGTTGATGCCAATGATATGTTTACTGCAATTACAAATGATAATAAAATATATGCCTGGGGAAATTACAGTAATGCAGGATTAAGCTCAAGTCTTGGTACTAATGGCGTTAAATCAACTCCTATAGAAATTACATCTTCTTTTGCTGCAGCTACTGCATCTGGTGGTGTTGTAAAAAAAGTAATGATTGGTAATAATGGAAGTTTTGCGTTGCTAAGTAATGGTACCATATGGGCTGCGCAAGCAGTTGGAATTTCAAAATCTTATATCGGGCTGGGAAACACAACTTCAACTTCTTCAGACTTACAGGATATCACAAGTTATATTACAATGGCTGCAGGTGAAAAAATTGTTGATTTTGACTTTAGTGATAATGGCGGGGCAATTATAACCAATCATTATGTGTGGAGGTTCGGAATGGATACATCTTACAGATTTTCAAATGCCGGTGGACAAATTATGACCTGGGCTAAGTTAAACAGTGAGATATATGACGGTGACATTATACTTACTTCTCTTGATTTAGATTATTCAGGTTTGCTTATAGGAACAGACCTGGAAAACTCCAACAGAATAATAGTCTGCGGCTATAATGCCTATCGTCAATTGGGAACAACAAACAATGACAATATTTTAACTCCGACTTATGGCAGATATTAATTGCCATTATCAGAGCCTTTACCTTTAGTTCTTTATTTATAAAACACAATATCTAAATACTGCATTATATGAACAATCATTAATTTCGATTGTTCATATAATTTGTAGATCAGAATTGCTCTCAAAAATTATTATTGAAGTTATAATACCAATCTTATTCATGAAATTTAAAACTATAAATATAGGATCTTTGATCCGGCAAAGAGTGGAAGAATGCGGTATAGAACCGGAGCGCATAGGTAAATTCTTTAAATGTAATGAAGAAAAAATTGAAGAAATGTACCAGTCGGAAAATATGAATACGGATATTTTGCTTAAATGGAGTAAATTATTACAATATGATTTCTTCAGGATCTACACTCAACACCTTATTTTGTTTGCTCCTCAAAATGTAAATCATATTTTACATCTGAATACGGACCATTCTAAAATGCCGGAGTTCCGGAAAAGTATCTATACCAAAGAGTTGATTGATTTTATTTTGGAAATCATCGAAACGGGTGAAAAGAGTATGAGTGATGTGATTAATGAATATAAAATTCCTAAAACAACGCTGCACAGATGGTTATATAAGTATAGTAATAAACAAGCCAGGCCATAGTCTAGGTCAAAGAAAATCAATTTTATAATGGAAAAGATCAACTACCCCAATTATAATTATATCTACATGGATCTTATTAAAAAAAAGTTTCCGCAAAGAAGTGAAGAATTTAAGCCTTTATTAAAAAATAACCTGGATATTCTCAGTGTAATAAAGGTTAATAAAATGTTATTTGGTGAAGAAGACAGATCCGGTAAGCAGACCAGTCAAAAATACCGGTCATATAATAAGGAAGCTATCCTTAGAATTTTAAATTATCAGAAAGTATATGGTTTGAATAACACTCAGACTGCACAACATTTTAATATAAGTAGGAATAGTATAACGAAATGGAAAAGATTGTTCCGAAAATAATATTTTATGATTACCATGTAAAATATCAATAGATCCAGCTACAAAAATGACTTGAATGTATGATGTAAAGTTTAAAATTTTTATCCATGAATAATGACATCAGTTTTCGGACCTATGGTACTGATAACGGTAAAAGATCGTAATAAGAGTTAACCCCAGATCAAAATATCCTTATACTTTATAATGACAATATGTAGTCAATGATGAAAAAGGCTTTGGTAATGTTAGATAATGTTATTAGATTTATAATTAGTTCTGAATGACAATATTTTATACACCTCTCTAAATTTATTAATCATGAAAAAACAAATCTTTATCATTGCACTGTCTCTGGTAGCAATAGCCTTAGGAAATCAACAGGCTATGGCACAAAATTCAGAGCAGGTAAGTACATCAGTAAATATTATTTTATCGGACGTTATTGCAGTGGACATTGGTTCTGTTGCTTCAGAAGGCGCTGTAGATTTTAATTATGGGAATACAAATGACTATAATTCAGCAAAAAATGTGACCGTTCCCAATAGTTTAGTCATTATTTCCTCCAAAAATTTTGATGTAAAAGTAAAATCTGAGGGTACACACTTTGTAAGTGGTGCAAACGTAATTCCTGTAGATATAATACAGGTAAAAGCAATACCGGGCGGAAGTTTGGTGGGAACTCTGAATGAGGTTACTTTATCTGCACATGATCAGGTGCTGGTGAGTAATGCAAGTTTAGGCACCAAACAGTCTTTAAATATTGCCTACTCCATTTCGGCGGAAAATGCATCCAGGGTACTTCTCGGAAAACCACAGGGAACTTACACACAAAAAATAACTTATACTGCCACTGCATTGTAAGCAAATACCAATTTTTAAATAAAAAGGCCTCAATACTACAAAAGTATTGAGGCCTTTCATATTTATCATATGAATAAACTGTGTAGTTATTTTACTACATGAACTTCCTTTTTCCACTACAAAGAAACTTTTATCACCGCTGTAGATTTGTAATGTTCAAAAGAGAACAATTAAATAAGAATAACAATTAAATAGTATTACCATGACAAAACAAATCGTAATCACTGCCTTCACTATTGGAGCAATGATATTAGGAACTAACCATGTTCAAGCTCAGAATACAACCGCAACCACAACTGTAAACATTACCCTGAATGATGTAATCTCTATCGATGCAGGAAGTACAGCAATTGGTAATACGGTTGATTTTAACTATGTTACTGCAGCAGACTATAACTCTGATCAGACAATTACTAAAGCCAACTCTTTAAAAGTTACTTCCACGAAGAACTTTAATGTTAAAGTAAAAGCAGGAGGTGCTAATTTTATGAATGGAACCAACTTAATCCCTGTCAATGTTTTAACTATCAAAGCAGCTACAGCTGCCGGAACAATGGGCGGAACAAAAAGTGCTGTAGTTTTATCTGCAACGGATCAAACCTTAGTATCCAATGCTCCTCTTGGAAGTGCCTTAACATTGAATCTGGACTACACTATTCCAGCGGCAAAATCCTCATCTTCTGATATTTTAGGTAAGCCAGCCGGAACTTATACACAAACAGTAACTTATACCGCGACTGCTTTATAATAAAAAAACACATCAATATATATGCCCTCAGTATTTTCTAAGTATTGAGGGTTTTTCTTTTTAAACCCAATGAATAATCCTGTAGTTATTTTACTACGTTAACTTCCTTTTTCCACTACAAAGAAACTTTTATCACCGCTGTAGATTTGTAATGTTCAAAAGAGAACAATTAAATAAGAATAACAATTAAATAATACTACCATGACAAAGCAAATTGTAATCACAGCCTTCACTATTGGAGTAATGATATTAGGAACCAAGAATGTTCAAGCTCAGAATACAACCGCAGTCACAACTGTAAACATTACCCTGAACGATGTAATCTCTATCGATGCAGGAAGTACAGCAATTGGTGGTGCAGTTGCCTTTAACTATTTTACTGCAGCGGATTATAATTCGGACAAAACAGTTGCCCAGGCCTCCGCTTTGAAAATCACTTCAACAAAAGTCTTTAATGTAAAGGTAAAAGCAGGTGGTCCGAATTTCGTTAATGGTTTAAAATCAATCCCTGTAGATGTTTTGACAATCAAAGCTGCAGCAGCTCCTGGAACAATGGGCGGAACAAAAAACGATGTGGTTTTATCTCCAGGAGAAAGAACCTTGGTAGCCAATGCTCCTCTTGGAAGTGCCTTAACATTGAATCTGGACTACACCATTCCAGCGGCAAAATCCTCATCGTCTGATATTTTAGGAAAACCAGCCGGAACTTATACGCAAACAGTAATCTATACCGCGACTGCTTTATAATAAAATTTCTAGTTGGTAAAGGTTCCTTTTGCTATGTTTTCAGTAGTTTTGGAAATCTTTTGTATTAAACTATTTACACCATGTACAAGCTTATTCACCTTTTCATTTTCTGTATCCTCACAGGCTTTTCTTCACTTCTGGCACAAAGTATCTCTATGTCGCCTACACGCTTGTTTTTCACAGGTAATCCGGGACAAAAAGTAACAAAGACAGTCACGCTTCAAAACAGTTCGGATAAGGATTATGTTTTTAACCTGAACTATAAAGATTGGGTTAGAGAAGAAGACGGTAATAAGGTTTATCTTGAAGCAGGCAGTTCAAAAACTTCGAATGCTTCCTGGGTATCCACCTTAGAAAACGCTGTAACAGTTCCTGCGAAAAGTACAAAGGAGATTGTAGTAACCATGCAGATTCCTGCAAACGCATCACAGTCTGCCGTCACAAACAGCATGTTGTTTTTCACCCAACTTCCTCAGCAGGCAGATAAAGCACGTGTTCAGAATGGTATTGGTATTATCACCTTATTTGAAGTGGGACTTCACATTTTTTATACTCCACCGGGAAACCATGTAAAAAGTTTGGATATTACCAATATTTCAGAGGCAGATAATGAGAGTACAGGGAACAGAAAAGTTGCAGTAAGCATCCATAATGATGGAAACACCATCAATGATGCCACCGTTGAGTTTGAACTCACAGACACAGACAGTGGTAAGGAAATAAAATTGCCTTCAATTGCTATCTCCATGCTTCCGGATACCAATCAGGTTGTTCAGTTTTCTTTACCAGAGAACATTTCAGGGAACTTCCTTGGCGTGGTTATTATCAAAATGGCAGAATCCAATGACTTACGCGTAGGCGAAAAAAACTTTAAATTTTAAAATTACGTTTTGAAACCACAGAATGGAATATCGTTATCAATCTTAAGAAGAACAATCTTATTTTTTGCAGTTGTTCTTCTGAACTTTTCGTTGGCCTTTGCGCAGGAAAAGAAAGATATTCAAATCCATTTTGAAAATGACAGTGTAGCGGTTGAGAAGGGTTCTACTTTTACTAATTTCCTGGTCATTGAGAATAAAAGTTCTGAAGAGATTATTATTCAGAATATCATACCTCAGGAAAACTATCCGGGATTGCTTTTCTATCCCAAAAATGACTTTACCTTAGGTGCGGGACAGTCTAGAAATCTTCCTGTGAAACTGATCGCCAATGTGGATTTTATGAAGCTGAAATCCAATGAGATTCAATTCCAGATTTCTTACACCAAACCAACGGTCACCAGAACTGAAAATGCCTCGTTCTTCGTTGCTAAAGGCGAGAACAAAAACATCGCAGTTTATACCGCCACATACGAAAATTTCATTAATCCTGCTTTACCGCAGTCCACAATTCTGCTGACTGTAGAAAACCAAAGTTATAGTAAACGAACCGTTAAGATTGATTTACAATCTATTCCTGATGGTTTGGAAATTTTACCAAAACAACAAACGGTATCGCTGGAAGGTTTAGAAAAACAAACGGTTGAGATCAAAATTGCGGTAAGAAAACAGAATACACTTTATCCTGAATTTAATATTAATGCAATAGTTACAGACCTGCTTGACAATAAAATTGTGGGAAGCAACACACTTTACTTAGTTGTTTTATCGCATAACAGACAAATTGCCCGGGGAAACGAAGCGGTGAGCGGAAACAATTTTGCAGAAATGAGCTATAATGAAAACAGTTCACGTCTTAATTTTCTTCAATTGAGGGGAAACACAGCATTTCGGGTGACTGAGAATTTGAAATCACACTTCAATATTGGCGCAGATTACTATCTTGAAGACGGCCGTTACAACCTGTATGATACCTGGCTGGAACTGGAGAGAAAAAATACGGTATTACGGGTGGGAAATGTTAATAGCAGCGATTACGATTACCCGGTTTTCGGAAGAGGAGGGAAGGTTTCTACCAAATTTGGTAAAAATAATCAGATTGAAATTCTCGCGCTGGAAAATAATTATAATCTGTATGGTACTTATTTCCAACAAACAGAAGGATCTACCATGGTGGGGGCAAAATATGCTTTTGGGAATGCTAAATCTTTCAATGGGAAAGTGTCCTATATTTTCGACCATGATCCGCGTCTTAACGTAGATACTCAGGTAGCGAACGCACTAACATCATTTTTTATTAACGATAAACATTCAATCCGTACGGAAGTGGGTGTGAGCCATGAAAAAGGTCTTTTGAACAAAGATGAAAACGCAGGAGCTTCAATGGGAGCCAATTACGAAGGGAAAATAGGGAAATGGGATATACAATCTTTTAATTCCTTTGCTACTAAAAGTTATGCAGGGATTAAACGGGGATCCTTTTTTTCAAATCAGCGGATCGGCCGCCAATTTTCTGCTTCTCAGCGCGCTTTCATACAATATCAGAATTCGCAGATAGAACCTGAGTTCCTGAGTTTCCAGAATGAGCCAGTTCAGCCTGGCAATACTGTTAATTTGCGTTATTATTTCAACAGTACAGAAGCTTTGGGGTTAGGGTATCAGTTTTCTTTAAGAAAGTGGAATTTTCTACTGTCTCCAAAGGTTGAAAAGCAAAAAACAGCTAATTTTTACACATCGCAGGAGCTTTTTTCTTACCGGTTGGAAGCCAATATCAGTACTACATTAGGTGCTCACGGATTGAACCTGACGGCGGAATATTCTTATTCAAAAGAGAATAATAAACCGGATTGGTTTAACAGTTTGAAAACAACTTTATCTTACAGATATAAATCATTCTCCCTCAACGGAACAGCTCAATGGAACGCAACCAGTGTCTTTGATTTAAATTCTTATTATGATGTAACCCGTAATTTCGCCAACTATAATGTTTATGCCTCATATAATTTCCAGATGTTTAATCATAATCTCACCGGATCTTTTTCAGCCGGGACTTTCTATTCGGAACTTTATAAAAATCTAAACAGCAATATCACCGGTAATCTGGAATATAAGATTTCGCCTTCCTGGTCCACCACAGGTTATTTTAATCTTTCAGGTTATAAATCTACGGCTGAATATGCAAGCAGTGGCAGCTATTACCAGTTCAGAGTGGGGATTAAAAAATATTTTACCACAGCTACGG
This sequence comes from Chryseobacterium sp. CBTAP 102, assembly GCF_003201365.1. Lineage (NCBI taxonomy): Bacteria > Pseudomonadati > Bacteroidota > Flavobacteriia > Flavobacteriales > Weeksellaceae > Chryseobacterium > Chryseobacterium sp. CBTAP 102. Next base: position 172,973 of record NZ_QICX01000004.1, on the reverse strand, counting down.
CTCTCGGAAATCATAAAGTGGTGTTTCAGTTCTTTGAAGATAAAAATTTCAATGGACTTCTGGAATCCGGCGAATCGGTACTTGTTAATGAAATTGTAAAACTGGAGAATTATGTAGCGATGACGGATAAGAACGGAAAAGTAGTTTTTCAGAATGTACCCGAAGGTACTTACACACTGAAGGTAAACGAAAGTGCAGGTGCCCGACTGATGATGGATCCTGCTATTATGGTACATAGTAATATTAACCGCAAAGTGGGCTTGGTGAAAAACATCAGGGTAAGTGGGAAATTAACAGAGATTAAACAAGCCTATGATGTTTTGGAAACGGATGTAACCGGAATAGTGGTGTATGCAAAAAGTGAAGATGGAGTGATTTATACTGCCGTGGTTAACCAAAAAAATGAGTTTGAGTTTTTCCTGAAAGATGGAAAATACAGCCTTTATATTGAAAATGACAAATACAGTTATACACAACCTACCCAAACTATTCAGGTGACAAAAGAAGGGTATTCAAAAACCGTGGTTTTTGAATATAAGAAGAAAGACACCAACATTAAGGTGAAAAAGTTTTAAATTTAAAAGTATGAAAAAGATGAAGACTTTTCTAATAGGAATTTTTACCGTGTTCTGTGGGGCTACAGTCATGAAAGCTCAGGATGTGTACCTGTCGGTTCCTGACAATACTATTTTTAACAGGAACGAATTTACCTCAGTACCTATAAGGGTAATGACGAACGCCAACAGAACAAACTGGGATTATGCCTTTTTGGGATTATTTCCCATAGCTCCTACATTTACCTCTGTTTCCGGGCCAAATTTTACTCACTCTTCTTCCTCACTTACTTTACCCAGTTCCACTCTTCTGTGGCAATTAGAAAGTATGGGCGGACAGCTGCCATCTACTGGATTTTCAGGTTATTTGCCAGGTTTTCAGTCATTCAGTACAAGTGCTATAAAATGGTTTGAACCACCATCGATCAGTCTGGCGGGAGGATTCAACCGGGGAAATATCAATTTTACATTTAAAATTCCTGCCTCACAATTTACTGCCAATGCCTTTCGGGCCGGGAATTACTCCATGGATATCACTCAGAATTATAATGATTTCACACCACGTAATTTTAAAACAGTTTTAGTCATTCCTTCATCTATGCGATGGATCACAAACTCGTTAACAAAATACATAGAAATATCTTCTTTGAATGACTACCGCAATACCAGCACTCGGGTATGGGATTTGGGAAATACGGAAATCGCGCATACGGTCGATTTTAATTTTTGGGCGAAAGCTGCTTCCACAAACATTCAGTTTACTTCTTCTAAAGGTGTTCCAGGAACCAGAAATATAGCAAGCATTAAATTGGGTAGTAACGGATCCGGACTCACAACCAAAGCCTTGTCTGCCGATTTTCAAAATTTTTCCGCTGCTAATTTCAGTGTTGTAGCGGGAAACAGAAGCAACTTCATTCCGGAGCTTTATGTATCTGCGGATGATTTTAAAAACTTTTTTTTTGAAGCCGGAACTTACACGTTTGAATTGAACTTCAATGCCAGAAGTACAGATAACTCAATTAACAGTTTGCAAAATACAGCTGTTCAGCTAAAGGTGCTTCCTCTGTCGGAGATCACCATCCCCGGTTCAGGACGCAATGTAAACTTCAATTTTAATACTGCAGCCCATTACACTGACGGTCAGTCACAAATGATTCCCAACCAAATTATGTTGTCTAATAATGAAAATTTTGAGCTGTATGTAAAATCGGACGAAAATTATTTCAAGAAAGGCGGTCTGCAGACCAGCATTAATTCAAATATTTTACAAATTGGCGTGGATGGAAGTTCTGTAAATGTTCCCTTATCCAAAACGCCTCAAAAACTCCTCTTTAACGGAACACCGGTTTTGGACCGCAGACTGAACGTAAGATACACCATATCACCTGCGGGTGCACAAAGTTTGGTTGGTAAGGAAAATACCACTTACTCTATCAATGTTTATTACAGCTTTACGGCAATCTAACAATACTTTTTGAAAATGAATCCTCTTATTGGCTGATGAAAAATTCCTTCATCAGTATAAATAAGGTGAATGCCTTCCAATAATTCGTTTTCTGACAGCATTTTATGGCTGTGGTTTCATCATGTAATTGTCGGAAAATACAAAACTGGCCAAAAGATTTCCTGAAGTATCGCCATAAATACGTTGTCTTACTTTGATGATTTTTCCTTCATCAAACCCCTATATTTTCAATATCTGTAGATGTATTTTGGTAGTCTGGCTATCAATGATTGTTACTTCAGGCTGCCATTTTTTATCTTGCATCATTCAGCTGTTTGTGATCAGTAATCTGTTGATGCTGTTCTATATTTCACCTTTTCTCTATTTTCGATAATACCGGTCAACAGTCTGCCAGAGTCAAAATTCTCATGGAATCTGACACAGTCATTTTTGTGAGATAAAAAAGGACATGTATTATTTCAGGTAAATCCCATTTGATTTTTTTAAAACTAATATGATATTTTTTTTAACTTGCTGCCTTCTGGAAGAAAGGTCTGAACTATATGTTTTTAGTTGCATTGAAGCAATATAACCCTTTCTGCCTTCTTTCAAAAAAATAATTCAAACAGCTTCTAAAACCGTGATACTTAATTTATGAATGATTTTATCAACGAACTCCAATTAAAAATCGAAAGACTGGAAAACGAAATCAATTTCAAGAACGGACTGATCTCGATATTGTCTCATGACTCAAAAGAACTGTTTGGAACTTTTCTGTGGCTTATAGAAGAGCTGGAGCAAAAAACTTTAAGTGAGGAAGATTTTTTTAAGTTGTTGCCGCAGATAAAACGCGATGCCCGGAAGAATCTGCAAACTACCCAGGACAGCATTGCCTGGCTAAAAACACAATACGGTGAATTTAAGATTAAACCCGTTAAAATGATGGTGATGGATCTTTTTCACTATTTAGAAGAAAAATACGCTGCAAAATTAAAAGAAAAAAACATTAAATTTTATTTTAAAGGTGATCAGAATGTATGGTTTGCAAGCGATCGCCTGTTGCTCGAATATGTTTTAGACAAAATTTTTAACAATGCGCTAAAATACTCCTTTCCGGATCAAGATATTTATTTACAGGTAATTACGGAAAGTGATCAGATTGTGATTTCCATAATTGATTTCGGGACAGGAATGAATGAAAAGTATTTATCTGCGATCTACACTTATGATAATCCCATATTCCTGGGAACTGCGGGCGAGAAAGGAGTTGGATTAAGTTTGAAAATTGTAAAAAATTTTATATCCTTGCTTAATGGAAACATCCAAATCATTTCCGCTGAAAATAAAGGCACTACGGTTTCCCTTTTTTTACGTAAATTTATAGAATGATGGGTTTAAAAGTAAACATTCGCATTGTTGTGGCAGATGATCATGGTATTGTCCGAATGGGTTTGATACAAACAATCAAACGATTCAGACCCGATGCCATCATTTCAGAAGTAGAGGATTATAAATCGCTGTATAAATTAATTCTGAAAGAAGAATTTGATCTGGCCATTATGGACGTTAATATGCCTAATGGTACTGTTCAGGAAGCAATAGATTACATAAAAATTCACCAGCCTGAATTAAAAATTTTAATATTTTCTTCGCAGGATGAAGAGTTGTATGGGATGCGTTATCTGAAAATGGGTGCTGGTGGCTATCTCAGCAAGCTAAGCTCCACTGAAGTTATTGAGACTGCCTTAACGGCGATGCTCAGTAAGGGCCGATATGTAAGTGACAATATAAAAGAAGCTATTTTTTTAGAATCATTAAATGGCGCGGCAAAAAAATCTCCCTTTGAAGCGTTATCAGACCGCGAATTGCAAATTGCCAATAAACTTGCAGAAGGTCTTCCCCTCAAAGAAATTTCTAATCAGCTGAATCTTCATTCATCCACGATCAGTACTTACAAAAACAGGTTGTTTGAGAAGCTGAAGATACGATCTATACCTGAACTGGTGGAGATTCTCAGGTTGTATAATCAGTAAATATTCTATCAAAAAAATGATTGTGATTTAAAAATAAGTCAATTTAGTTTCCCCTGATTTTATTCTTGATCTCAAAACATCTGGATTATTTTGGAATCAAGAATAAAATAAATGGCGCCAAATGTCTTTAGTTGATGCCATTTGGTTTTTTCTCAGCAAGACGGGATTATCTTCAAACACTTTTGTAGATGATTTGGTTCGATGGAGCCAAATTAAACAAGAATTCCAAAACTTATTTTTATCAGATAATTTTGTTTAGTTTTTGCCTAATGCAATATAATCTAAAAACTAATAAAAATCAGCATTGAAATAGAAAGTCTTTATTTTGCTATTGTTGTCTTGTACCTGTAAATGAAGAGACATCAAATATTTAGTTAAAGATTAAGAAAAAATTTCAGAAATTTCTAGAGTTGACATTTGATTTCTCTTTAGAATTGATGTTGGAAAATCTCGGTGGGTTTCATAAATCTATCTATAAAATCCCTCCAATAAGCTTTTTCTTTCGTTTGTTTCAAGGTTGATATAGTCAAAACGTTTGTAAGAACAGAATGACCCCATATCTTTATCACCATTAATAAAAATTGCACCAATTAACACTACATATTTGCAGGGATAATTTGTTTTGCTTACCAAGGTTTCTATACGTTCGTCAATGGCTTCGTACATTACTTCAGTCGCTTCAAATATTTGGCTGTCGGCATTTTTAATTCTGTTAGCTTGTTTCAAAAATATTTGTTCAAGGGTATTCATTTGATAATCCAAATCGGTAACATTTCCTTCTTCAATTTGATTGTTCAATAGTTTGCCCAATGCGCCTTTTGCGGCACCACAACACGCCGAATTTGCGCTTTGTCCAATTCTATGTATCTCGCCAATGGTGCCATCTTTTGTGATACCAATATGAGGTGCGTAAAATACTACAACTGCACCATCTTCGGGAACGTGATGTGCAAAAGCGTTCATACCTGTTACACCTGCAAACGGATATCCATTTAAACCACCCATATGAAAAGGACCAAGCATTTCGTATGCTCGTGGCGGGTATTGTATGGCGTTTACATCGTCACAGCACATACTGTCTGCGTGCATTAGCTGTTTAGGTTTTAAGCCCAATTCGCTTTCAATAACATCTAATAACTTATTGATGGTATCTTCTGTTGTTTTTGCATTTGGGTACCATTTTTTTACCGTTTCTAAATTGTTCATTGTATATTTTTTTGTTTGATTAACGTATAATTTATTTTAAAGCACTAGATTATTTTGAGGCTGAATTGCGGATGGTAAATCTTTTTCTCCAAGCATTTCTCTTAAGTCGATTTCTATGTTTCTGGAGATTTGTGTTATAGGAATGTCATTGGCATTTCCTTCAAATGGATTTTCGGTACTTTCCCCAATTTGTTCCAAAACCAAAAATACCCATCCCAATATAATACTGAAAGGAATGGTAAGCCATACAATATTTTCCCCAAATTTCTCAATCAATTTTGAAAATTCGCCAATGAACCCCAATGGTAAAAGAATACAAAATAAGTTGGTAAAATAAATGTTGATGCTCGAAAACTGACGTGGATAAGGAAAGTTCTTAATTCTTTCGCACTTGCCTTGTTGGTCGTATAAATCTTTTAGTTGAATGACCAAATTGGCATAATAAAAATCCGAAATTTTACCGCTTTCATTCAGATTTCTTAAAACTGATGATTGGTCTGAAATAATTTGGGTTGCCCTGTTTTTGGTTGATAAAATATATTGTAGCTCATTCTCTTTTAAAAATGGTTTAAGTTCATCTTCTAAATTACTTTCCCATTCCGGAACTTTGTAATATTTCAAATATTCTTTGTTGTAGCTTTTTGTTTTGACATTTTCCCAGCTTTTTGTTTCACGCAATTGGAAACGCAATGCTGTGAGCCAAGCAAAATGACGATAAATAATCTCTTTATGCAAAGCCTTATCTTCTTCAGTACTGGTTGTTCTTACAAAATCTTTTACCATAATGCCGAAAGCTCTACTGCTGTTGATAATCGCTCCATAAATTTGGCGAGCCTCCCACATTCTGTTGTAAGTTTGGGTATTTTTAAACCCTGAAATGAAGGCTGTTGCAGTACCTAATAATGCAACTGGAACCCAAGGAATTGCCACCCAATTTAATCCAAAAAAATAGAATAATACGGTTGGAACAATGCTCAATAAAAGCATTCTGTAAATCTTTACCCTTGTCCACGGAATGAAATGGGTAAGTTTATAATGGCTTGATATGTTCATTTATGATTTTGTATTAGATGAAAACTTACTGAGTAAAATTCCTACTAAAACTACAGTGTAAAACTGCCCTGCAATACCTACGAAGGAAGTAATGAGCTTTGTAATGTGATGATTGGGTGTAATATCTCCAAAACCAATACTGGTAAAGGTTATGGAACAAAAGTAGACCAAGTCTGTATAGATTGACGCGGGAGAAGAAGTATCAATTCCCTTGAAAGATTGCGGATTTTGGTACATAAAATATTGAAGTAGAAATACCGAAATCTCTATCAATAACAAATAACCGCAAGCCGAAGCAGTGATAATGTCTGCATTGATGTAACTTGGCTTAATTAAAAACCTAAGCAATTCTAAAAACAGAAATGCAAAAAACACCACATAGTTGATGTTGAGAAAGGAAAAATACCAGGACACATCTTTAAAAAATGGAATACAAATTGGCAACAAAAGCACTATTATAAAATGAAGGTTACGAGACCAATGCCGCCAACTGTGTTTACCAGTATACATAAAAATACTACCCAAACCCAATACCAGCATATTTATTGGCCAAATTACGGTGGTGTAAAAATTTAAATCGGTAATGAATACGCCTATAAATAAATGCTGGACTAACGCAAATAACAGAAACTCATATTTATAGTTTTGCAATGTGCCAATTGTTTTATTCATAGCTATTTCGCTTGTCCAATGTCTAATCGATTAAATTTTCCTTCATCGTTGATGGTGAAATTGAAATAGGTTTTAAAATCGCCCCAACTTTCGGTATGAAAATTTCCAATGATGTCTTTGCCATTGTTACTTACTTTTTCTATGGTCGTAAATTTCTCGTGTCCACAAGCTTCTTTTACAAAACTTTGAAAGTTTCGGAGATTACCATCATCATATAATTTTGCATCGGCAGTAAAAAATGATAAAAATGTTTTGCTATCGCCACTTTGCCAAGCATCAAAAGCTTTTTTTACGGTTTCATTTATTAATTTACTTGTATCCATTTTGTTGTTTTTGTGAATTGTTTTCGTTTCTGTTTTTTTGGTGTTGTTTGCCCGCAAGCCGAAAGACTAATTATGGTGAAGGTGATAATGAATAGGTTGCTTATTTTCATCCTAAATAGTTTTTGTAAATGGATGTTGCAAATAGATAATAATCAGATTAAGCAATAAAAAAGGAATTTCTATTGCCACACCTTTTAAATCTTTATCTGACAAATGAAGGCAGATAATCATTAAAATGCCTGCTGCCATAATGAAATTTCCCCATACAAAGGTTTTTGGAAATAGAATGAGTAAAGCTGCAATAATCGTTACTGCACCATTTACCATTACTGTCGTTTTAGAGAAATTCCATTTGCTAAACATTTCGAGCATTTCGGGTTTACCAGAAAACATTGCCCAACCTTGCTTGAAACCCATAAATACTGCCACGAGTATTAATGCTGAGTTGATAATTTTTAATATCATAATTTTTATTTTATTGGCTTGTCATAACTGATTAATGCGCTATATAAATTACCCTGACCGTATATGGATTGCCGCTCAGCAATTTTATAGATTTTATAATTTTCAAATTGCATAAATATTTTTTTAAGTTAAAAAAAAATAATAGGGTAAGAAACCCATTGATTGGCAATTGAAGTATCGTATTCTAATCAAGTACCATCACCACAATCCAAATTTGAGGTTTATTATATTGTAGGATAGCTTTATTTATCAAATTGAGGCTTCTTGCTGTGTTATTTTCTTATCCGAAAACACTTAGATTTTTCGCAATATCTTTACCTGCATACGGAGGGAAAACGTCTAATTCCAAATCAGGATTACCAATGAGCATTGATTTTGAATTGCTCAACGCGTCAAATCCAGCTTTGCCATAATACTTACCGATGCCTGCATTACCAACGCCACCGAAAGGTAAACTTTCTATCCAACAATGCAGATTGGTTTGGTTGATACAGCCACCACCAAACGAAACGGCATTTAGGAAATAATCAATGTTATCTTGGTTTTTACTGAAAAAATAAGCAGATAAAGACTTAGGCTTCCGTTTGATGATTTCTATAATTTCTTTCAAATCATTGTACACCAAAATAGGAAATACAGGACCGAAAATTTCTTGTTGCATTGCGGGGTCTTCCCACGTACTAGGATATAGAATAGTAGGCTCTACGTATCTGTCTTTAACATTAAATCTACCACCCAAAACTACTTTTTCCGGAATGATGTATGATGCAACCCTTTGTGTATCACTCTCGCTTATCATTCTTGCAAAATCTGGACTTTGACTTGGGTCTTCGCCATACATTTTGATTGTTGACTTTTTAAGTTTATCGATAAATTCCTCAGCAATACTCTCGTGAACATATACATAACCTGGCGCAATACACCATTGACCAGATATCGCCATATGTCCCCAAAGAATACGGTCAACAGCAATATCAAGATTTGCAGTTTCATCTACAATCGTTGGATTTTGTCCGCCCAATTCCAGCACTATCGGTGTAAGATTTTCTGCAGCGGCACGCATTACCACTTTTCCAACAGCAGAACTTCCTGTGAAGAATATAAAATCGAAAGGCAGTTTTAGTAATTCTGTGATTTCCTCTCTGCCACCTGTTACTATGGTTACGGCTTCTGGTTCAAAATATTTTGGAATTAGTTCAGCAAATAATCTAGCAACAGTCGGTGTGGTATTGGCAGGTTTTAATACTACAGGATTACCTGCAGAAAGAGCAGCGATAGCAGGTTCTAACAACAATAAAACCGGAGCATTAAAAGGCCCGATTACTAAAGTAACCCCATAAGGTTCTTTATAAATCATTCCTTTATTGCCTGTTTCTTCCAAACCTTTTGGAATTTCTACCTGCTCAGGAGTCATTAGTTTCTGAAGATTTTCTTTATAATATTTTATTGCGCCCAGTGGAACTGTGATTTCAAATAATTGTTCAAAAGGCGGTTTATTGAAATCGGTTTTCAAAGCTTCGCAAAAAACTTTCTGATTGTCGGTTAAGAATTTCTCTAAACGGGTCAATTGCTCTATTCTCCATTCGTAGGTTTTAGAGGTATTGGTATAAAAAAATTCTTTTTGTGTATCGAATAATGATTGGTAGTTATTCATAATTGTGCATTTATATTAATCTTAAAGCAAAGAACCAGCAGTTTCGGACTGCTGGCTTCTTTTTTTGGGCTATAATTATCTTGTTGTATATCCACCATTTGAGAAGATGGTTTGACCGGTAATCCACCATCCTTCAGTAACTAAGAATGTGATTAATGGAACAATATCTTCGGGGTCTGTTAAACCTGTTTTGCTAAACCCGCTCAATGCAGCCGCAGACTTGTTGTAAGCTGCAGAACCATCAGTTTCTTGACCATAAAAGAAAGGTGTTTCCATTGGACCAGGGCCTACCGCTGTAACTGAAATCCCTCTTGAACCAAATTCTTTAGAGGCAGCACGAGTGTAATGCTCTATTGGTGCTTTACTACCTGGATAAATTGCGTAGTCGGATGTGTAAGCTGCTAGTAATGAGCTGACAATTGTACAGATTTTACCATTGTCAGCTAATTTTTTTCCAGCTTCTTGTAAAAAGAAGAAAGCCGCTTTTGAATTTACTGCAAAAATTTTGTCGTAATCTTCTTCAGTTACATTAACTATTGGTTTTTTAATAACCATTCCGGTAGTATTTACTGCAATGTCTACTTTCCCATATTTTTCAATTGCAGCATCAAACAATTTTGTATTGTTTTCCACAACTGTTAAATCACCTTGTATGGCAAAAGCATCTCCACCTGCAGAAATAATGTCTGCTACTGTCTTATCGGCATCTGCTTTAGTACTATCGCTGTTGTAATGAATTACTACTTTAGCGCCTTTAGTTGCAAAATCTAAAGAAATTAATCTCCCAAGATTTTTTGCACCGCCACCTACTATGGCTACTTTTCCGTTTAAATCTTTTCTCAACATTTGTGTTATATTTTTAAAATATTTTGTAAATATATTAAAATGACTGAATATTCATTCAGTAAAATTGTTAAAAAAAGTTAAATTTTAATTGCGTCCCAAGACATATCCAAAAAAAGTTGGATTGTATCGTCTGTGAAAGGGATTTTTTCATCTTTAGCCCAAAGTATCCATCCGTTAATTGTACTGAAAGTAAATAGTCTAAGATGATGTGCTTTTAAGGGTTTAAATAAATTTTGTTTTAAACCTTCTTCATATAGTATATCAAAAACCAAAAAGGGCTTCATTGCAATGTCGTTAATGTCATCAGTTAAAATATTAGAAGAGGCGAATTGATAGGAGAAATAAAACTCAGTGGGGTTTTCAATAAAATAGCGTGCAACTTTATCCCAGAGATAATAAAACTGTTCGCGAACAGACAAATTAACTGCTGAATAATTTTTGAAAATATAATCGGCTTCGCCTTTTTTTTGCCAAATCCAAATTTGTTGAACTAGGTCTTCTTTGTCTTTGAAATGTTTATAAAAAGTACCAATACCTACTTTGGCTTTAGCAGTAATCTCTGCAACAGTAATTGCGTGCAAACCTTTTGAAACTAAAAGTTCAATGGAAGCGGTTAGAATTTTTTCTTTTTTGTCATTCATCACAGGGATTGTAAAATATGCTTTCAAAGATAGTGATTGTTTATTTCGTAGTGAACTTTGGACGCCTTTTTAATACGTTTTTATATGAGTTGATGTATTTATCTACAGCATTATCTAATTCTTCACTAATTACTTTAGCATAAATCTGCCTAATACCAATTTCTGAATGGCCTAATATTCGATACGCATTCCGTTATTTAAATCATTTATAGCGAATGTATGACGGCTTAAATGGAACGATAACGAAAAGGCAATTCCATATCCTCACTCATTCTTCTCAATTTCTGACCGCACAGTATATTTTTTGCATTATTGATATGCGCCTGATATTCTTCATTGGAATCAAAGACTTCTACATCTTCAATAATCGGGAAAACAAAAACCGTAGTATGTCATTTTGCAAAAAATAGACACATTATTAAAAAACAGACTTAAAAATGCAAAGAAGAAAATTTATTAAAGACCACCTTAACAGGATCATCACTTTTATTATTAATACCATCAATTTTGGCCACTTCTTATCAAAGAGAAGATGATAGTATTCTAATTATTTAGCAAATGGTTTGAATCTTCAACTCAATCAGCGAGTTTCAAAAATAGATGATATTAGGCCATAACAAAGACAAATATCATCTTTACCGATTCTGTATTCATGATTAGGATCGTAGCTCTTTATTTTTAAACAAATATATTTTCCAGATTCATAGGTTAATTCCGTATTTTACAAATTCCTCAGTCCAGTTCGAGTTTCAATTGCTGAACAGCAGTTTCCAAAGTTTTCCTTATTTCCATAAAATGATGATAAAGTACAGGAAGCTCTTCTGTCATTTCCTTCGCATCGATCTCAAGCCTTTTAACGCTTTCGTCTAAAGAATAGATTCCGATACCTTGTATGCCCGGCTTGATTTTGTGGACGAGCCTTGCAATCTCTGCATTATCTTTGTTAATGAATGCGTTTTCAATCAAAGGCATTGTTTCTTCGGTCTGCGTGATGAATATGGAAATCATTTTTTTTACGAAATCATTGTCTCCGCGGCTTAGTGCCTGAATATTTTTAAGATCATATACTATTTCGCTCATATCAGATGAATTAATGTTGGTTGTTTTTTCGCTTCTTGTATATTGGTAGATTATCTCGAGAAGATCTTCTTCATTGAAAGGTTTGGTGACATAGGCGTTCATTCCTGCTGAAATGCAGTTGTCAATTTCAGTTTTAAAAGCATTTGCGGTGAGGGCAATGATAGGGGTTGTACATCCCAGTTCATTCCTCAGGATCTTGGTGGTCTCTATTCCATCCAGCTCCGGCATCTGAATATCCATCAGTATAATATCAAATTCCTGCTTCGAAAGGATTTCTAATGCCATCCTTCCGTTGTCTGCCTTGGTAACCCGGCATCCGAAGTAGGTAAGCGATCGTTCTGCAACCAGCTGATTAAGCTCATTGTCTTCCACCAGAAGAACTCTGGTTTCTTTTACAGAAATATCCTCTGCCTGTTTGATATTTTTTGAAGGGCAATTTTCTTTACCTTTATCGAGATTTAAGAGTATCGTGATCTCTGTTCCTACATTTTTTTCGCTTTTGATCTGTATTTCTCCCTTCATAAGGCCAATCAGCTGCTTTGTAATTGCCATACCAAGCCCGGTACCTCCGTATTTTCTTGAGACCGAGCTGTCTTCCTGATTGAATTTTTTAAAAATATGCTTTATATAATCTTCAGTCATTCCGATCCCTGTGTCGGTAATACAGATAGAAACGTGCTGATAATTTTTAAAATCTTTGAGCACTTTACACGTGATGGTTATTTTTCCTTTATTCGTAAACTTCAGCGAATTACCAACTATATTGAATAAGATCTGCTCGATCTTCAAAGAGTCTCCTTTCAGTTCAGAAGAAAGATTTTCCGGGAATTGAGTTTCCAGTTTTATCTTTTTCTGCTTAGCTTTCGGGCTTAAGATTGTGATCACTTTCTTAATACTTTCTGCAAGAGAGAAGCTATGGTTGTCCAGGGTCATCTCACCGGATTCTATTTTGGAAATGTCCAGAATATTGTTGATGATGGAAAGAAGATGCTCCGAGGCATTATAGCTGTTGTCTACAAACTGCCTCTGAGTGTTGGTAAGTTCAAGTCTTTTCAGCTCCCGTAAAAAACCGATGATGGCATTCAGGGGTGTTCTGATCTCGTGGCTCATATTGGCCAGAAAAACTTCTTTTGCCTTTGAAGCTTCAAGCGCATTGGCCTTTTCCTGCATCAGGTCTTCTTCCAGTTTTTTCTGGTCTGTGATATCGAGATGGATTCCTATAGACCCGAGCTGATTGCCGTTGTCATCATAATTAGGTGCGCCGCTGATCGCCCACCATCTGATTTCACCTCGCTTGTTTTTTACAGGCATCTGATACACACTTGAAACCCCTTTTTTGCGCAATTGGATTTGCTCTTTGACAAACTCAAAATTATGGTCATCATGTAAAAATAAAAGCATAGGATTTTTGCCGATTAACTCATCTGCATCGTAGCCGGATACATTGCAAAAGCTCTGATTGGCATAACGAATGGTCTCGTTGTTGTCTACTTCCAGCAGCCCCAGATTCATATTGGCAATAATATTCCGGTATTTTTCCTCCTGTCTTTTCAAATGATCCTCCGCTTTTTTTCTTTCGGAAATGTCTTTTAGAAAATAACAATAATGTTTGTCACTATTCTGCACCACTTCAATAACTGACATTTCCACTGTTAGCTGTTCTCCGTTAGCTTTAATCACATTGCGCTCCAGTTGTTTGTTGAGCATAGATCTGAAAGGTATGTTTTCCGTTTTGGGAATAATCTTGTCATTGATCTGCTGACCTTCCATCTCTTTTTCGGTCCATCCGAAAGTTGATGCTGCACTTCTGTTCCAGAATGTAATCTTGCCTTTCTGGTCGGTGATAATAATAGCATTCATGGCGGAATCCATGATCATTCTGTGGCGTTCCTCACTTTGTTTCAGAAGATTTTGGGTGATGACACGTTCTGTTATATCATTATATTTCCAGAGATGCCCTTTGTAATGGTCATTAATAAAGATGGGGATATAATCTCTTTCGAGAAACCTGCCGTCTTTTGTTTCCAAAAGTTCATTGGTAACCAGCTCTCTCTTCTTAAGGATTTCATTAATTCTCTGCACAAAGTATGCTTCGTTTTTAAAGAGAGCTTTAGACTGCTCCGCAGAGTTAGTGCAGTCTGCGCCAATCATATCATCTGAAGAAACCGGGATATTGAACATCCTGCAGAACAGATTATTGGTGAAAACGATTTTTCTTTTTTCATCTTCCATTAATATTCCGAACTGTAGATTAGCCAGTAGTTTCTTCAAGATCTGCACAGTTTTCGATAGATCCCTTTCAAGAAAAATACGTTCTCTCACGTTCACAAGAACCTGTGTGAAGATGGTAAGAAGATTCTTTTCGGTATCGGATACCTGGTGATGATTCTTAACGAAATCAAAACCTACAAAGCCCAGACATTCATTTTGCAGCATTGCAGGAATGACCAGCAGGCTTTTGATATCCTGCTCCAGTAAAATGCCCTTAAGATCGCTTTCCGGCAATTCCTGGACATTGGGATAGTAGATGGTTTCTCCTTTTTTATTAATTTCCACCCATTCACTGATCATTTCCAAAGGCATATCCTGGAGATTTTCTATTTGCGGACTTACCCCTTCATTACAGTATTCAAAAATATTTGAGCAGGTACCTTTTGAAAAGTCGTATTTGAAAATATATGCCCTGTCTGCCTTTACAAATTCAGACATTTCCTGGAGGGACTTCTGAATGCTTTCCGACACTTTTTCGATCGGGATATTAATATATTCTGAAGAAATATCCATGAGAAGATGCTGGAAATCAAGCTGCTTATTAAGCTGTTCCTGTAGGAAAATTCTTTTTTTCAATAACTCTTTAACGTAAGATGACAATTCAGTAAGATCTTCAGAATCCTGATTTTCAACGGAGGGATCAAGAATTTTTATAAACTCATAAAGGCTGGAGATCGATTTCTGTTTGAGCTCGTTCTCATTTTTAAGATCCTGGTAGAGATCCAGGTATTCCTCCTCGCTTTGTTTGAATGCATGATTCATCAGTTCTTTATCTCTTTCAAAAGATTTATAAGACTGATTGACTGCGCGAATGAAATTTTTGAATTGCGGATGAGACTTACACTCTTCTGTAAGATGTTTGTTGATCTGTCTGTTGAGCAGATTGTGAAACTCGGGTTCCATAATTATTCTGTTTCATTTAATGTAGTAATGGTAATGGTCTGGTTGTGAAGTACACAGTCATCAAACGGCTTCAATGGAGAAATTTCTCCATAGGAATAAAAACCTGAGATCATTGTCTGCGGACCAAAGATGTCTCTCACTATTTCCACCTCCTCGCTGATGCGTTCGCCCAGAACCAGTTTCCTTCCCACACAACTGATGATGACAGCCATTTTGGGGCTGTGATTACGATTTATTTCAAGACATTCTTTTGCGGCGGCACTGGCAGCATCGGTTAATCTGTCCATATTAGCCTTCATAAATCTTACTTTGCCCCCTTCAGGTAGATCACCGGCGAAAATCATCATATTGTTTTTTTCATTGATGGACAGGATTGTTCTTACCACGTGAGTGTCATCTTCTGAAGACCTTATAGACAAAGGGAAGAGCAGGGCAGAGCCAGGCAGTTCTTCGGCATATTTTCCAAGATATTTTTTGTAAAGGTCCAGTGCATTTTTATGGTCTATCTCATACAGAATATTATTATATGATTGGGTAACGGTTCTTTCCAATCCAAAACTTTCCCAGCCTCCACAGGAAGAGTGGGATAATTCCAGATGATCACCGTAAAAGCCAATTGCCACTATTTTATTGGGCTTTGGTGTCTGGTTGAGACCTACGGATGTTTTTTCAAAACGATCTCCGTCTCCTGCCAATCCACCTGACACCAATACATGGGGTGGACGTATCTTGTTGATGCCTTCTACGAGCTGACTTCCATTGACCTTGCTTCCGTCGGACAGTACAAAGACCCATTTCAGATCTTCTTTGTCAAGGTTTTGCATCAATGCGCAGCCTGCGTCAAAACTGTTTTGGAAATCTTCAATATCGATCTGTGTACTTTTGATCTGTGATCTTGAAAAACCAATGGCGGTCAATGCAATCGTGTTATCATGTACTTCATTGGAAAATATTTCTCCGGAAGAAGAGGACAGCGCAATATCGGCATTGGGGAATTTCTTCTTTAAAAGCAAAAAGAAATCACTCTTCTCAATAATGGCCCTGGCACCATATCCAAGGATCAACTGAGCCTTATGATAGTCAAGGTTTTCATCATTCCTTTCAGTAATCCATTCTCCGTCTGAAAAAAGTAATTTGGCGACTTTCATAGTTATTATTTGTTTTTTTTTAGTTTTTTAATTTTTTGGTTTCAGCATTGTTCATCAGGTTATAGATCGTTAATTTGCTTATATTAAGAATCTTTGCAGTCTTGATGACATCATTGTTATTTTTGATTAGAAAATGAAGAATAATTTCTGTTGTGTATTCCTTGAGTGTTTTTTGCTGATCAGGTAAGACTTCAGACTCCTTATCGGGGCTGTAAAAACATCATCATCAACTAAGAATATTTTGGTCATTGTGGTGTGTTAAAAATATACTCTTAAAAATAATAGTTTTTCTTCATATAATGACATTTTTTATTTTATTAAATATCAATAATGGTTTATTTTAGAATGTTTTTAAATTTTATGACCTTCCGATGTGTAATTCATTAAATCACAGTAGCGCAAGATCTTTTATGAATCAGTACTCTTTTCAAGAAATAAATATATTTTTCCGTATAATTTGCTTTATTCTGTCTGTCAAAAATGCAGGCGATTAAAAAGGAAAGGCTGTGTTTGCAGGAAGGAACTTAATTATTGAAATATTTTGATTGGCACTGTAAATCTACTAAGGAAATTACTACCCGGATAAATTTGATCTTCCTACCGGTGATGATCTACCTGAGAGGTAAAAAAACCATCCGAAATTTCGAATGGTTTGGTATTGAAGGGTTAAACTATTTTGGTCTAACTTTTTCGATGGTTTATATTTTCAACTCCCGTTCCTTTATGGTCCGATTTGATTAGGAAAACGAAAGAATCTGAATTATCTTTTAAATTTGACCAGCATTTTCCTTGTGTAGGATTTATTTTCCGAGTCGGTAACCTTCAGCAGATAATAGCCTTTAATTTCCAATGGAAGATCAATTCTCACTTCTTCTGACGGGCTGAAATTCTTCTCTAAAATGCGGACACCATTAAGATCGAAAACATCAGCCTTTACGATTTGTTTTCTTGTATATTCTGAACCTTTTCGGTGTTCCAGTCTTATAAAGGCGACATCATTTACCGGATTCGGATACAGCTGGACAACCGTAAGTTCTTCTTCTCTTGCTTTGGACTGGATTGTATTGGTTACGGTGTTGGTTCTCATTGTTTTTTCATCATCAAAGGCAATAACAGCGCTGTTAATAATTTTTGTTTCTTCAGCCAGGCCTTTTTTAGGAAGAACAGTGAATGTTACATATCCTTGGGATGCTTTTGAATCTTTTTCAGTAGGAGGCAGGAATACGTTTTCCCATTTGAAAGTAACCTTATTGCCAACAATTTCCGTCGAAATATTATCGTGGCTTGTAGAGACTATTTTGAAGGTATTCATATCGAGTTCCTGCGGCATTGTGTCAACAATCGATACATTTTGGGCAGCAAAATT
This sequence comes from Chryseobacterium sp. CBTAP 102, assembly GCF_003201365.1. Lineage (NCBI taxonomy): Bacteria > Pseudomonadati > Bacteroidota > Flavobacteriia > Flavobacteriales > Weeksellaceae > Chryseobacterium > Chryseobacterium sp. CBTAP 102. Next base: position 155,314 of record NZ_QICX01000004.1, on the reverse strand, counting down.
CCCTACATTTTCAAATCTTATAGTATAGGTAAGCATTTGATCAGGCAGAATATAACCTTCTTCGCCGTAACCTTTAGGATAAACCAAAATATCGTTGGGGTCTATTGCGCCGTACACATTGTATTTTTGGATCAATGTATTGTCTTCCAGATTGCAGTCTGTGGAAGCATTTACAATTTCACCTTTGAATTCAAGTTCATCATTAATCAAAACTGATGCACCTGTACCTGTCATAAAGCTTATCACCTTGTTATTGAAAGGATTCAGCGCTCCCAAAGCCCAGGAATATCTTGTATAATTTTTAGCATTTACTACAAATGTTTCCTGTTGTGTAATAGGAGAGGAAGGACTCGAGATGCTTACTGTTGAAGGAACTACAAAATTCAGCACGCTGGAAGCAGAAACATTCCGAGACTGATTGCTCACCACTATTTTAAATTGATTATTGGTATAACCTTTTCTGATGGCAGTTCCTCCCATATTGATTTTCAAATCTGTATTATTGCAGGCAGACGTTGCAGGAATGTATATTTGCTGTGAAGCCTGATAATTGGTCAGATCAAATAGTTTAGACCCTGCATTCAGTCCGTTTTCTGCTAAGATCTGTAACTCTACATTATTTTGAGTGGTATAAAAGCTGAACGTTCCTGCATCATTCGAATATACTTTGGCGTTTGTGGGCACCACTTTTATGGCAGCTCTTGAGACAGTTGGCTCAGTGTCTTGTTTTACCCCGTCATTGTTGCTGTCAAAATATACGATCCCTTTTACTTTTAGCTGTTGAGGTTCAATGATTTCTAGGATCTGATTGACCGAAACATTATTTATTTTCTGGATAATTCCGCTTGCCCATTTCACAGTGATGCTGTTAATTGCTGTGGCATTTCCTAAACCAAAATGCTGCGTATAACTGCTTTGTCCTCCAAAACCACTTTGGCTGTTCACCTCTCTCATCTGCGTTTTGGTTCCGGTTTCAACAAATATTTTTGTTCCGATGGCAGAGCCGTTGCTCTCAGTGGCTTTTAAATTAATTTCAATCCATTTATTGGTATTTCCGTTGTTGACAAAAATATGATTTTTCTGATTGGAATGCGTTGCCACTGCCAGGTCTAAATCTCCGTCATGATCATAATCGCTCCAGGCATGACCAAAAGAAAGCCCGAAGTTGTAGGTAATAGCTTCATCTCTGTTTTCGGTGAAATTTCCGTTTCCATCGTTAAAATAAAGAAACTTTCTGATCTTATCATTGGTGACAAATAGATCCAGATCTCCGTCATTGTCAATATCTGCAAAGCTGCATCCGTGAGAACTACCTCCCTGATTAACAACAGAATTGGTCACTTTCTGAAAATTTCCGTTTCCTAAATTTTTATACAGGAAATTGGTAGTTGTATTGGAATTGGTAACAAATAAATCTAAATCGCCGTCATTATCAATATCTCCCCAGCAGCTTCCCACGGATTTTCCCCCTTCCTGGTTGATGATATTGTTTTTCTTGGAAAAAGTACCGTTCCCGTCGTTATGGAATAAAGAATTTTTACTGCCAATACCATTAGGCACAAACAGATCCATTAATCCATCCTGATCGTAATCTGCCCAGGTTGGTCCAAGAGAAGAGTTAGCTTCCAGTGGAATAGCATCTGTAGCTTCTTTTACAAAACTTCCCGTGTTGTTATTTCGGTGCAGTTCGTTGTATTTTGTTGGGAAATAATTACACATAAATACATCCGCTTTGTTATCATTATCATAATCCGCAAAGGCACCGCCGTGGTAATAAGAAACATCCTGGGTGAAAGATTTGGTATTGTCTGCTACCAAAGTTCCGTTATCATTTCTGTAGAATTTATTAGGGTTTCTTGTATTATTAAGAACCAGAAGGTCTTCATCCCCATCATTGTCCACATCTGCCCATGTACTGCTCATCGATACGCCATCCTCAGGTAAAGTCTGTCCGGCGGTAAAACCTCCTGTTTTATTATTCATAAAGATCAAATTAGGTGCGGTAAGTCCCATATCTGTCACATAAAGATCGTCGTATCCGTCATTATTGATGTCTACCCAGCTGATCGTCCAGGAGTTGGTGGTAAAAGAATCAAATAATGGATTATCCAACCGTGAAAATATAAGCTTGGAGGTATTGGAGGTCTGTACAGAGACTGAATTGGCTATAGTAGATTGCTGCGTCTCTCCATTCACCTTTCCGGTAATAACGGTTTCTACGGTCGTATTAAGGGTAGTCCCTACCAATTCCCCATTATTGGCTCCCACGGTGGCCACCACTTTTGTTTCAACCTTATATGTGGAATTGGGTTGGAGGGTCGGCAAATTATTGTATGTTACCGTTGTTTTGTCATTGAGTTCTGTAACAGTCCCCTGTGTTTGGGATTGATTGGGATTGATCAATTTGGATTCGACCACTTTCAGCCCTTCCTGTACGATAACCTCAACTGAGGGTGTGGTTACTTCTCCGCTGGTTTTGATTTGAGAGATCACGGTCGCCTGTTCGGCAGGGATCAGTGTGTCATCACTAACAATGCTTGTCTGGGTGAAAGAATGTCCCAGTGAGCTTCCCGTATAACACATCCAGTTATCATTGAAATTGCTGTTCATCACGGCAATATCATTATTGCTTTGAACGATTAAATACGGTCTTTCCGATCCGGAAGGTGTTCCTGTCCCGTTATAAAATGCTTTCCATTCAGTTAGACTTATAGAGCAGTCGGCATACTTTTCAGGTGCAATGGTAAATGTTTTGCTGAATTTTGTTCCATTTGTTAAAGCATCTTTTACAGTTACGGTAGCGCCTGACTTTGAGAACAAATACAGATGAGAAAAGGAACCATTGTACTTTGAACCCGTCAGCGGGTTGGTGACATTGATTTCATTTCCCGGAGGCGCAATATACGTTAGGAAGTTTTTCCCTGCTGTTGTTCCGCTTTCGGAAGAGACCATCGTTGCCATATCGGAGGTGCCGGGAGAACCAGTTTCAAACCAGTTTCCTTCAAAAACAGACACTTTTTTCCCTGCTGAGCAGCTAATTCTGAAAACGGTGGGATAAGAAACATTCCCATTGGATTTTCCCACCCAGTCTCCCGCGGCCAATCGGTTAAGGGAGAAGGTTTTCACGGAGACCCAATTCCCGTTCACATAACGATCCAGATTTACCGTATTGGCGTTGTCCCAACTGACGATCCTGATTTCCTGCTCACCCGCCGCCTGGTAGGGAACAGTGAAATACATCAGTTCTCCGGAAGAACTTCCATTGGAGGTAGGAACATAGCCGCCACCGTCCCGTTCATTTCCGAATAAGGCACCATACTGCATGGTTACGGGCTTGTTAGCGATCAGCATATAGGTTTCTCCGGATATCATTGCATCCCTTCCTTCCGCAGAGTTATAAATTAAATCCTGGCCTACGTTTATCGTTTTGGAAAAGACCTTCACTGCATTTTCTGCATTGACATCGGTAAATCCCGTATTGGTTTTGGGCTGGGTAGAAATTTTATAAAAATCGATAACCGTATTATTTTGATACGCAAATACATTGATGTCTCTGTTAGAAGATGATATCATTGGAGCATATACAATAAATTTCTGTCCTATAGAACTCTTATCCACGCTCGGAATCCAGTCATGCTGCCAGTCGCTGTTCGTGCTTTGGGAGGCATACACCAGTTTATTGGATTTTACGATAAAATAATCTCCGTCCCATTTTAAAACGCCACCGGAAGCATACCGGGCATCATCATTGATACCGTTGTCCTTGATGTAGAGAACATAACTCTGTCCTGCTTTTAAGATCCCTGACTTGGAATCATCCGTATCTCCGTCCGCACCATCATCAATAATATTAAATTCAGTATCATCGTAGATGGCGGTCACAATCAGACAGACATTTCTCTGCACTGCGTCATTATTCGGAGGAACGTAGATCTGAAAATAAGTGGAAGGTTCCCCTGTTGCGTAAAGATCATTTATCCCTAAAAAAAGAATAAATAAAAAGAATAAATTTTTCATAGCTGATAATTATTTAACATATTAAACGATAATCAACAGATATGCTTGAATTTTTAAAATACTGTATATCAAGTATTTACATATGCGTGTTTCAAGGAAGAAAATTCCAAAATATAGACTTTTTTCATTTTTTGGAAAATCTATCTGAAATGCTATGTATAATCTATTTACTATTATAGATGTCATTACAAATGCTGATTCAGATTTGATCCGGACAAATTAAACGAACTCTTTAAAACGGAAATTTTTAAACTGGAATACAATCCAATTATCAAAGAGCTTATGAAAGAAATATTTTTAGATAACTATAAACAGTTCACTTGCGATATAGAATTTAAGAGAAAGTCAATTTCAAAAGAGATCAATTTACTTAATGAAAAGGTTGCTTTCCCTAAAAAGTAGAATTTGACGGAAAAAGTTTTCAAACACCTAAAATGAATATTGTTGCTCAGTGTATCTACCAGTATAATAACGGATTAGGAAATAAAAAAAACCGACATTGAAGAGTAAAATCTTCAAATGTCGGTCTTGTGACCTCGACAGGATTCAAACCTGTAACCTTCTGAGCCGTAATCAGATGCGCTATTCAGTTGCGCCACGAGGCCTTTTGTTATCTTCTTGATTAACGGTTGCAAATATACCACTTTTTTCCGTTCTTTGAAACATGAAACAGAAAATTTTACTTTTATTCACGGTCTTCTCGCTAATTGCCTGTAAAAGAGAATCAAAAATTTCGTCCTCAGACTGGACAAATATCTCAAACCGCACCCAATTTAAGGAACATGATGGTATCCTGGAACTGAAATCGGGGAATTTTACTTATAACTTTAAGCAAAATCAAACACCTTTCAAGAAAATAATCCTGTTGAATGCAAGTATGGCCGGCTATATTTCGGAGCTTGGAGCAGAAAATTTAATTATAGGAGTTTCCAGTCCGGAGTATATTTATTCAGAAAAAATTCAGAATCTGATTAAAGAAGGAAAAATTCAGAATGTAGGAAGCGAACAGAAATATGATGTGGAAAAAATTATCTCTATGAAACCGGATGCTATTTTTACCAATCATATTGCAAGTTTTGACAATACTTATGAGCTTTTAAAGAATAATGGTATTCAGGTGATATTTCTGGATGAATACATGGAACAGAAACCTTTGGAAAAAACAGCTTATATCAAAATTTTCGGAGAACTTTTAGGAAAAGAAAAAGAAGCAGAAGCTAAATATCAGGAAGTTGAAAAAAGTTACAGCGATCTGAAACAGCTTGCGTCAAAAGCAAAAGAAAAACCTGTTGTACTTGCCAATGAAATGTATGGAGATGTTTGGTATCTTCCGGGAGGAAATACTTCCGTGGCTCATTATATTTCGGATGCCAACGCTAATTATATCATGAAGGATAATAAAGATGAAAAAGCATTGACAATGAGCTTTGAGGAAGTTTATGCCAAAGCAGGAGGAGTTGAGTACTGGGTAAATGCAGGAAGTCATGCTTCGAAAAAAGAAATGCTGGGCATGAATCCTTTCTATGGGAAGCTGGATGTGTTCAATAAAGGGAAAATGTATACCATTGCGGGAAAAGAAAAACTGAAAGCCAATGATTTCTTCGAAAGTGGCGTGGTAAGAGCAGACTTGATCCTTAAAGATTACATTAAGATCTTCCATCCGGAACTTTTACCGGATTATCAGCTTACTTATATGAAAGAATTGCAGTAACTCGTACTATTTGCTTATTTTTGTCTTTCCTTTTTATCAAGTTATGTGGAAAAAAATTAAACAGCTTATCTTCATCATTCTTGTTTTGAATGTAGTTTTCATTATCTGGGGTAGATTCTTTAATCCGCCCATTACACTTACCCAGATAGGAGGGCTTTTTGAATATGGAAAACTGCATAGAGATTATATTTCCTATGATGAAATGGGAAATAATGTGAAAAAGGCCGTAATAGCCTCGGAAGACCAGAAATTTTTTGATCATGACGGTTTCGATTATACAGCCATCGAAAAAGCCATGAAATATAATGAGAAAGGCAAAAAAATAAGAGGAGGAAGCACCATTTCCCAGCAAACAGCAAAGAATGTATTTCTATGGCAGGGCAGAAGCTGGGTGAGAAAGGGGCTTGAAGCTGTGTATACTTTCATCATCGAGAAAGTATGGACTAAGGATATTATCCTGGAAAGATACCTGAATTCCATAGAAATGGGGCAGGGAGTATTTGGTGTAGAGGCTGCTGCTCAATATTATTTTGGAAAATCATCCAAAGATTTAAGTACCTCAGATGCAGCCTGGATTGCTGCTGTATTGCCTAATCCAAAGAAGTATGATCCTAAAAACCCATCTCCATATCTAAGAAAGAAACATAATTGGATTATGAGACAGATGAGGAATGTGAGTTTGAAATAGTATCTTTGTCCTAATGAAATTCTTTAATTCCAGCACAAATTTTGAGTCAGTTCTTAAAAAATATTTTTCTTTTAAGAACGAAACTCTTTCTTTAGAACCCTTTGCGGAGTTTCTGGAGACTGTAAAAGAGGCGGACTTCACAGATGTGCTCAATTTCTTCAGAAGCAATCCTAATTTTGCGGACAACTTTAAGTATTATATCCATAATATTTTTAGAGAAAGACCTTTCAACCTTTCCCTGACGGAAGCGAATATTCTTTCAGAAAATGCCTTTTTCCCGGAACTTAAGAAAAGAATACTGAACAAGGTTCTTCCACCCGTTGAAAACGAAAACACGGTGTGGTACATGATCGATAACGTCAGTATGAGACCGAAAAAGGATTTGAAATACCTGCATAATCTTCCTGAAAATGAGATTAATGAATTTTTAAACATGTTGGGAGCTTCGGATTTTATTATCCGCCCTAACGTTAAAAAGGAACTTATTTTCTCAATGAACATCCTTTCCTGGAGGGTAACAGGAATGGCGATGGAAGTGGAAGTAGTAAGAATGGCACCTCAATACAGAAATTTAGACAATCCGTTTCTTGCTCTTCAGAATGAGCTGGAAACATTAGCGGATGATCTGGTAAAAGACCCTGAATTACAGCTGCATTCAAAAGACAGCAGATTTAAGCAGATCAAAATCTATGCAGAGCAATGCCAGGAGTTTGTGAGTATTGCTTTTAAAAATTCAGCCAAATATGGTATTTCAGGAAAGATTAATCAATCCCTGTTAAAAATTCGTCAGCAGACGGAAAGAATATATGAAATTACTCAGTTATTGGTTATTGATACAGATGAAGATGTTCAGATAAAGTCTAAACAGTTGATTTTTAATATTCTGAATTATAAGTCTCACAAAAATAATATCTCAGACCTGATTAATGACAGCACGCGGCTGATTTCTCACCTTATTACCAATCATACTGCAGAAACTGGTACTCATTATATTACCTCTACCCGTAAGGAATATATGACCATGTTCTACAAAGCGAGTGGCGGTGGAATTATTGTAGGAGCACTTTGTGTTTTGAAAATGCTTTACGGATATATTCCCGGAAGTGATTTTTCACATGCCTTTTTGTATTCCATGAATTATGCAATGGGATTTGTGATGATTTATCTGATGGGCTTTACCCTTGCTACAAAACAGCCTGCAATGACAGCTGCCACGATGACAAAAGTATTATCCGAAGAAGGCAATGCCCAAAGAAACAACACGGAATTTGCCCATTTGGTCTCCAAATTATTCAGAAGTCAGTTTATTGCCTTTGTAGGGAATGTGTTGCTCGCTTTTCCGGTGGCTCTTGCCATTATTTACGGATTGGATGTGTTTTTCTCACAAAATCTTGCTGTAGAACGTTCTGATAAATTGTTAAAAGATCTTGATCCTTTTAAATCAAAAGCTATTCTTCACGCAAGTATTGCCGGATTCTACCTTTTTATTTCCGGGATCATTTCCGGGAATATCGGGAATAACTCTGTGTTTTATCAGATTCCGGAAAGAATTGCCAAAAACCTTTCCATCAGAAGCTTTTTCGGAAAAAAATTCGCAAAAGGACTTTCGAAATATTATGCTAAAAACTGGCCGGGAATCATTTCTAATTTCTGGTTTGGGGTTTTCCTTGGAGCAACTGCTCCGGTCGGAATGTTCTTCGGGCTGGATCTGGATATCAGACACATTACCTTCGCAGCCGGTAACTTTGCCTTAGGACTATATGGAAAAGATTTTTCTGTAGATTCTTATACATTCTGGATGTCTTTTGTAACAGTATTTCTGATTGGTTTCTTCAACTTCCTGGTAAGTTTCAGTTTGTCAATGTTCCTGGCATTCAGGTCAAGAAAGATGAACTTTGGCCAGGTAAGTGAAATCTATAAAGAGATTTTCAGATATTTTACGAAACATCCGCTGAAATTCTTCCTTCCATTACAATCCGGACTGGATAAAAAAGCAGATGATCTGATGAGCAGTACGATTTCCAATAAATCAGAAAAAGATTAATGGTATTTAAAATAAAAAATGCTACCCTCAGGTAGCATTTTTCTATCGTTATAAGTTACTTTTAAAGACAAATAGGAAGTAACGGACATTTTGTAGGTAAAGTTGTCCAGTAAACACATTCGTTCTCGTTAGCACAGCTTACGGCACAGCAGATTTCTCCGATACCACCTCCTTGTATTGTTCTTAAAGTTTTTCTTGTTAGTTTTTTTGATGCAATTGATTTTTTCATGGTAAAAATATTTAATATTAAATCTTCACTAAAATACATAATATATTGCATGGAACAAAATAATTTCAATTTTAGTGAATTATTTTAACCATTCAACTGTTTTAATATTATAAAATCTGAAGGTCTTTAAATTTATCCGCTCCGAATTTATCCTGAAATTTCTTGAGATAGAAGCTCTTTCGCATCTTAAAATCATGTTTCAATAAAGGAGAATCAATTTTGATTACGATACATTCATTTTCTATATTGACACTTCTGATTTCTTTGAAAAGACTTTCATCAAGATATTCTTCAAGGAAGTCTTTGATGTCAAAAGCCACAAGTTTATCTTCAAAACCATAAATTCTGGCAAAAGATTTTACCAGCTCAGAGGATTGATATTCACGTTTTTTCTTCTTCATAGTCGTAGTGCGGGTTTCATAGTCGTGATTCGGGTTTTTGAGTTACGTGGCTTGGGATATGTTTCGAATGATAAGTTAAGATAAAAAAATCTATAATTTGGAGAATCAGATTTAAATATTTTATGATTTTTAATTATAAATTTTGGTTTCAGAACCTTTTGATGGTTAAACCTCAAAAATTATACTCTCTTCATTGATTTTCTTTACCACATTTTCTGTACGTTCTCTATGAGTATCTGTGATAAAAATCTGTCCGAAACTTTCTTTATTAACCAGCTCAATCAATTGTGAAACCCTGGTATCATCAAGCTTATCAAAGATATCATCAAGCAACAGGATAGGAGTCTTTTTGGTGAGCTCTTTTACAAGACTCATCTGAGCCAGCTTTAAAGAGATCAGGAAAGATTTCTGCTGTCCCTGAGAACCGATTTTCTTGATTAATACATGATCCATTTCAAAAAGAAGATCATCTTTATGAATTCCTTTCGAAGTATAAGTAAGCATACGGTCTTTTTCAAGACTTTCCTTTAAAAGATTTTCAAAAGAATCCTCCAGCAGATGTGATTCGTAAATAACAGATACTGTTTCTTTTCCACCGGAAATAATCTGATAGAAATTCTGAACAATAGGATTGAGCTGTTCTACAAAATCTTTTCTTTTCTTAAATATTTTTGTTCCAAATCTGGTGATCGGGTCATCATAGATTTCCAGAGAATCTTTATCCCATGTTCTGTTTTTGGCAAAATATTTCAGTAAGGCATTTCGCTGCTGGATGGTTTTCTGATACTGAATAAGATCAAAAAGATATTCTGAATCCGTTTGAGAAATCATAGCATCCAGAAACTTACGCCTGCTTTCCCCGGAATCCGAAATAAGATTAGAATCATAGGGAGAAATCATAACACTTGGCAAATACCCGATATGATCTGCAAGCCTGTCATAGCTTTTATCATTCTTTTTGATGACCTTTTTAGCTTCTTTAGGCTGAGTGATTCTGATGATATCTTCATTGTCTTCATTCTGAATTTCAGCATCAATGGTAAAAAAGTCTTCCTCTTGTTTAATATTGTTGAGGTCAGTATTTCCTAAAAAGCTTTTTCCTACGGATAAATAATGCAGGGCATCCAGAATATTGGTCTTTCCCATACCGTTATTTCCCACAAAACAGTTGATTTGCGGGGAAAATTCAAATTTTTTCTCAGAGTGGTTTTTGAAATTGTAGAGGGAAAGCTTCTTAATAATCATTCGTCAAAAATACTCCATTATTACTAAAAATAAAAAAGGAAGTGCGGAACAAGTTTCCACTCCGAATGAGAAATAAGCGTCATCTCTTTTATTATCAGAGAAATAGATGAGAATATAAGTTATAATGCTTGCCATAAAAAATGCGAAGGCATACTGAAATTCAAGATAGAAGATCCCAATGATAGTACTGATGAAAACAAGGGTGTAGGCAATGTATTTGGTGTTATCAATACCTATCAGCATAGGAAAGGTTTTTACCGTATCACTATTCATATCCCGGATATCAAAGGGAAGTACTAGAGCCGTAATAAAGAAAAAACTGATCAGAAAAATAGGTATACTGAATTCAGGAAGGGTAAGCCAGCAGTTGACCAATGCCCACACCAATCCTACGTAGAAAACTTTCAGTAAAGGGATTTTCCGGATATAAACATCAAGAAAAAAGCTATTATAAAGTAGTCCCAGCACAACAATAATAAACCATTTTAAAAGTCTTATTTCATTATGATTATGAATGATTAAAAAAGCGCAGACAATTCCTGCAATGGCATTCATGATCACTATTTTGAAAAAGTGTTTGGTGTATTGGTATTTAGTATACAGATAACCACTGAAATAAGTAATGAAAATTAGTGCAAAGGTAGGGAAACGGAATGTGTTTTGCTCTTTCATGAAAAATACTGCAAAAAGAGTTCCCATAAGGGAGACATAAAGCTGACTGTCTATGACGGTTTTTTTCAGTATTTTTAAAATGTTCATTTATCAAAATTAATATATATGAAAAGATTTTCCAAGATTTTTCTGCTTTTGCTTATAATGCTGAGCTTTTCAACGGTGTCCGCACAGAAATATTACGATACCCAATGGAAAAAAGTAGCTGAAAACAGTACAAAAGGAGCCTACAAATCTAATCTTCCCATTATTTTAGACATACAAAAACAAGCCATGAAAGAAAATAATGCCTTCGAGCTGATCCGTTCTCTGAAAGCGGAATTCAGTATTGTGAACCAGACAGTGGACGATGATCAGAATGATGATGCTTCCCGGTTTTTCAAAAAACTTAAAAATGCAGAAGGGAAAATAAAGGGAGAGGGAAAACTTATATTTAAAGTTCTGCTTAATGGTTTTTTCATGGATTATTACAACCAGAATGCATGGAAAATAAACGGAAGAACCAATATCAACTCGCAGGACGTTTCACAGATTGAAACCTGGAGTAAGCTGGATTTTAAAAATTATCTGACTAAAAACTATCAGGAACTTGATCAGGAGAAGCCTGAAATGAAAAAGATTTCCCTGGAAAAGTATAAGAATATCTTTTCAGAAGCTGGAGATATCGCTTATTTCCCGACATTATCAGATTGGTATGGCGTAAAGAAAATAGGATTTTTATCTGAAAACAATATTTTCACCAGAAATGAACTGGCTGCCAACCGTACAACAATCAATGCAACTTATGATGAACTGATCGGGCAGAATACAGGAAATTCAAGGCTGTATTTCATGAGAGAAAAGATCACGGAAAACTGTAGCTTCAATCATTGTAAGGATAAACTTCAGCAGCTTCAGAATCTTTTGAAATCTAATGTAGAAGGAGATTATAAAGTAATGATTATGGGAGATGTCATGGATGAGCTTACTAATCAGAAGAAGTCTAAAGAAGCTCTTGCATTGGCTGCACAAGCTAAAAGTGAATATCCAAAATCTCTTTTTCTGGAGAATATTAAAAGCAAAGAAGCTCAGATTGTCAATCCATTTCTGAATTTAAAATATGAATCTCAGACTCAGAATAATCTGCCCATTCATTTTGTTGCACAATATAAGAATGTATCAGAATTTACCCTGAATATTTATGAAGTAAAAGAGGATTTTACGTCACTGCTTCAATACGTTCAGAACTCTTATTCCAATACTTTCGGAAATCTAAAAAAGAATCTGGTAAGAAAGGAAAAATTTCAGCTTCCGGATCCCAAAGATTATCAGAGCCATACAAGTTCTCTGGAAGTGAAGCCACTTCCTTCAGGAGTATATGTGGCAGAATTTACCGTTGCAGGAGCAGATATGAAAGATACTGACTCCAGACAGAATTTTTACTTTCTGGTTTCCGGGAACAGAATAATTTATCAGTCCAAAACAGACAGAAAGCCTCTTTCTGACGAACTGAAATTAGTTAATAGTGAGAATGGTAAGCCTTTAGCCAATGAAGGTCTTCGATTTTATGAATTTGTTTCCAATAAAACTCTAACTAAAATTGAGGGAACAACCAGTGCCAGCGGAGTATTTAAGCTTCCTGCTACAGACAGCAAAGAATATTACAGAACTTTCCTGATCCAACAGCCTAAAACAAATGATTTCCAGATCATGCAGGTGTATGGAAACAGAGGCTATGCTGATGATTATAATCCAAATAAACAAACGCGTTCAACCGCTCAGATTTTTGTAGACAGAGGAATTTACCGTCCCGGGCAGACTGTTTATTTCAAAGTGATCAATACCAGAATCAACAAGGAGGTGGAAGCTGTTCTTTCAGGATTAAAACAAAAAATCACTTTATTGAATACCAATAGTGAAGAGGTTTCTTCACAGGAATTTACTACCAATGAATTTGGTTCTTATCATGGAAGTTTTATTCTTCCAAAAGGGAAACTGAACGGAAACTTTTATCTGAGAATAGAAGGAGAAAGCACAGGATATAAAAATTTCAGGGTAGAAGAATACAAAAGACCAAAGTTTGAAGTAACCTTTGACCCTGTTAAAGAGGAGTACAAATACGGTCAGACTATAGAACTGAAAGGAAAAGCTGTCATGTTCTCCGGTGTTCCGCTGAGCAATAGCACAGTGAATTATGAAATCAAAAAACAGAATATCAGATGGAGATACTTCAGCTGGTATCCGCAGAATGATGATAATGAAAATTCAATTTTAGGCGAAGCAAAAACCAACGAGAAAGGAGAATTCACAATTCGTTTAGAACTTAAAAAAGATGAAAAGCTGGAAGGCATACAGATTGATAATTATGCCATCAATGCCTCTGTGACAGACATCAATGGAGAAACGCAGTCCGCAGATACCCAATTGAAAGTAGCGTCAGTTTCTCATTACATTCAGGCAGAAAATATCACTAATATTTTTACTGACGAAAACGTGAAATTGAAGGTGGAAACCAAAAATTATAATGATCAGAATCTTAAGAAACCTTATCAGGTTAAACTATCCAAACTGAAGGCTCCGGAAAGAATTTTCAGAGATAATTTCAAATCTGATGTTCAGAACTTGCCGAAATATTCAAAAGAAGAATTCATCAGCAAATTCCCACATGATCTTTTTGATAAAAATGACGAAATTAAAAACTGGAAAACTGAGAAAGTATTAGTTGAAAGACAGCAGCAGCCATCCGCTGACAATGCTCAGCTTTCAACGAATCTTGATTTAGGAAAACTGGAAACAGGAGATTATGAACTTGAACTTTTCAATAGGGAAGGAAAAGATACCATCAAAACTTCACAGTATTTCAGTGTTTGGGATAAAACAGCTTTAAAACCCAATCAAAAAACATTTCTTACAGTGATCGCTCCAAAAGAAGAATTATCAAGAGGAGAAAAAGCAAAAGTTTATGTTTACTCAGCAGTTCCTGATGCATTGGTGAATGTTTTTGTTCAGGACGGCTCCGGAAAAACGATTTCAGAAGTTCGTCAGATGAAAAACGGAATATTAGAATATACGGCTGAAATTCCTAAAGATAAAAGTGTTTCAGAGCTGAATCTTCAGTTTCAGCTGGTAGCATTTAATGATGTGAATACAGAATCTGTTTCCTTAAAAATAAAAGACACAGAAAAACCTTTAAAAATTGAAACCGTAACCTTCAGAGATAAGCTTGAACCTAACGCTAAGGAAAAATGGACGGTAAAAGTTACCGGAAATGACAAGGAAAAGATCAATGCCGAGGTATTAGCGAATATGTATGATATATCTTTGGATCAGTTTGCTAAAAACACGTACAGCTGGAGAAAATTATATACTCCATTTGTAATGGTGACTTCTTATGGAATCAGAAATTATCTGCAGCAGCAAAACTATCAGAAGAGATTAAAGTATTTTGAAGACAGATATATAACTGTTCCTCAGTTTAACTGGTTTGATGGAAATTATTATTCAATTTCAAGGGAAACTATAGTAGGATTTAGCAATCAGGAAGGAGTGAAAGCTCCTGCGTATGCATCTCCTCCGTCACCAATTGCTGGTGCCAAATTTAAAACAGCAAGAGCTGCCGTGGCAAAAGAAGCTGTGGTATTGAATGATAGTGCGATTGATCTCCTTGATTCAGGAAGACAATTGACGGAAGAGAAGAGAAAAAGATATACAGACGTTCCTGGCTCTGTTGATGTAGAGAAAGACTTGGATAAAGTAGCTGTTCGTCAAAACCTGAATGAAACAGCATTTTTCTATCCAGATCTAAAAACCGATATAGAAGGTAATGTAAGCTTCGAGTTCACCTCTCCGGAAGCACTGACAAAATGGAAACTGATGTTCCTTGCCCACACCAAAGATGCAAGAGCAGCTACCCTGGAAAAAGAAGTGGTAACGCAGAAAGAATTCTCAGTAACGCCAAATTATCCTAGATTTTTAAGAGAAGGAGATGAACTGAATCTACAGTCGAAATTATCCAATCTTACCGATAAAAAACTAAATGGTTCTGCCGAATTACAGATTCTGGATGCCTTTACCAATGAAAATATTTCTTCGAAGTTTGGAGTCACTTCCGGAGTACAAAACTTCAGTCTGAACGAAAACGGAAGCAGTGCATTAACATGGAAATTAAAGGTTCCGGATGATGTTTCTTCTGTTATTTTCAAAGTGGTGGCCAAAGCAGGAGCTTATTCTGACGGAGAACAGCAGGCCATTGCTGTATTGCCTAACAGAATGCTTGTGACGGATGCTGTTCCGGTTTTTGTGAAAGAAGGCGAAACCAAAACATTTGTATTAGATAATCTTAAAAATAATACATCTACAACGGCTTCCAATGTTTCCAATACGTTGGAACTGACAACTAATCCGATCTGGGAGATCATGTTTGCGCTTCCAGGTCTGAAAAATGATCAGAACAATTCTGCGGATGTTATCTTTAATAAATGGTTTGCTGATGTGCTGGCTTCAGAAATTTTCAAAGCCAATCCGAAAATGAAAACGGTTTTTGAAGAATATCAGAACAAAGGACTATTACAGTCAAATCTGGAAAAAAATCAGGAGTTGAAACAGTTATTGCTTGAAGAAACTCCTTGGGTATTGGAAAGCAAAAATGAAGGCGAGCAGATGCAAAAGCTGGCATTGCTGTTTGATGTTAACACGATGAAAAACTCCATTAATCAGGATTGGGATGATTTCAAAAAACTACAAAATCCTGACGGTGGATTCTCATGGTATCCCGGCTACCCAAGTTCTTACGGAACGTCATTGTATATCCTTAAAAACTTAGGAAAAATCAATTCATGGTTAAAAGATAATGTGAAAGACTATCAAAGTGCTGATCAGAAAGTTCTGGTAGCAAAATTGATTCAGTATGTAGACAATGAAGTGGCCAAATATTATGATGTGAAAAAAGACAATGTCTGGAACAACTGGGCGATCGATTATCTTGATACCAGAAACTATTGGGAGCAGCAATATCCTTTAAAAGGAAAAGGAGCTACCCTGAAAATGCTGGTAAAGCAAAAAGCAAAGACAGCTAAGATCAACGACTTTACATTCTTCGGGCTTCACCGCGCGGCATTATTGATGAACGATTATGGTCTGAAAGAGGTGTCAGATAAGTTAATGACTTACCTTAAAGAAACTTCCACAGATACCAAAACACAAGGGGTCTACTGGAAACAAAACCTGAATGACTGGGGATGGTTTGGTTCCAAAGTAGTTAACCATGCCGGAGCACTGGAAGCCTTCAACAAATTGAAAGCTAATGATCAATCTTTTATTGAAGATATGAAGATCTGGCTGGTAACCCAAAAAGAAGTCAACTCATGGGGAAGCTCAAGAGGAACAGCTGAGGTGATCTTTACCATTTTGAATTCAGGAAAATCATGGACGGGTACAGAAAGTGATAAAGCAACGATTGTTTGGGGTGGAAAAGAACTGGCTCCTCAGACACAGGCAACTGGTTATGTAAAATCAACCGTGAAACCGGAAGCTATAGATAAAAATTTAGCCACCGTAACGGTTACAAAACCTGGTCCCGGAATTGTGCAGGGAGGATTGTTCTGGCAGTATTATGAGGATCTTGATAAAATTAAATCTTCTGAAAATTATATTTCTGTAACGAAAGAGCTTTATAAAAAAGTGAAAACGGTAAACGGAGAAGAGCTTCAGAAAATTTCTTCTGAAACCCCGTTGAAAGTAGGTGATAAGGTAACTGTAAGGATGATTCTGAATACAGACAGAGCGATGGAGTTTATTCATATTAAAGATATGCGTGCAGCAGGATTTGAGCCTGTAGATGTATTATCCGGATATCAATGGAAAAATAATCTGGGCTACTATCAGTCGACCAAAGATGCTTCTACCAATTTCTATATTCAGTATATGCCGAAAGGAAAATATATATTTGAGTATGATGTAGTAGCCAATGCATCCGGTACATTCTCCAATGGAATTACAACCATGCAGAATTATTACGCACCCCAGATGAATGCTCACACAAAGGGAAGTAATGTGACAATTTCAGAGTAATGGATATACAAAAAGAACTCTAGTAACTTTTACTGCAGTTTTTTGTTTCCGGATTTTCAGTAAAAATAGAATTAATTCTAAAATTCAAACATTCGTTTAATTGTGGAATGGTTTTTGAAATTAATATAGTAGCAATTAAAAAAATTATTAAAAGATGAAATTTTCTAAAACTTTAATAACAGGATTAGTATTAATGGCTGGAATAAATGCTTTCGCACAAAAGAAAGCAGAAAAGTTTGAAAAACTACAAATTGAAATGTTCCCAAAAGCAAAAGAAGGATATAAACAAGTATATATTCAGCTTCCCGTAGCAAAAAATGAAAACGACTTAAAAGTTGAGCTTTTTGTGGGGGCTGAAAAAATGTTAGACTGTAACAACTATTTCTTAATGGGAGAAATGAAAACCCAGGATCTTCAGGGATGGGGATACAACTATTATGAAGTAGAATCTAACGGGGAAACAGCAGGAACACTGATGGGTTGTCTGGATAAAAAACCAACTAAAAAATTCGTCACGCTAAAACCTGAAATCGTAAGATACAACAGTAAACTTCCATTGGTATTCTATGTACCGAAAGATATCGAAGTTCGTTACAGAATCCTGCGTCCTGATGCTGCCATGAAAAAAGCAGTTCAAAAATAAATCAGCTTATTATAATCATACAGAAAACTCCTCACAGCATGTGGGGAGTTTTCGTTTTTTTCAGGGTAAAATAATTCGTCATTTCTTTGCTAAGTGAAACGCCCTTGCGAACGAATTCAAATCTATCAACAATGCTTTTGCGAACACTGCGTTGTATTTTAGGTTTTGGCTAAAGCCAATTGAAGTTTAATTTTTTTCCAAACGGACTAAAGTCCGTTCCTATTGAACATGATCTCTCGCAGTAAAGATCGTTTTTTCAAAGTTTATTTACTCCGTTTATCGTTCCGCAGAAATCCAGCTTTTAAAATTTATAAAGAGAATAAGTCCAATTTTATTCAATAGAAATGGGCTTTAGCCCATTTAATTAAAAGATTTAAGCCCCTTTGGCTTTAGCCTAAACTTACACTCAGTTTGACAGAGAGCAGATTATATATTTTCAAAGTTTATCCACTCGTTTGTCTTTCTTCGGGAGTCATCTTCCAAAATTCAAACTTAGTTTTTCAAATAAAACCTTGTTTTACCCCTTTTATTTCCTCAGAAAAATACAATAAAAAGACTATGAAAAAAGCAGAGCTAATTATTTTTTCAAAATTTTTTAAGTTTTAATTAACATTTAAACGCTTTGGGCAAAACTTTATTTTGCAGGGTTTTAAATCTAAACAAATTTTAAACTTAGTTTAAATTCACTGTATTGTAGAATTATCTTTAAAGATTTTAACAATTTTTGCATTATATTTGTTGTAAACATAAACCATGAAAAACAATTTATTGATTTTTACGTTTAGTTTTTTTGCTTTCCCCGCTTTTGGCTGGGCACAGTCTGCGCCGGATTTTAAAGAACTTCTGGATAGTGCGATGGTTCGGGACTCGAACCTTAAAATGCAGATTACCCAAAACAAACTTACCGATCTTGATGAACATAAACTGAAAGATATCTTTCTTCCAACATTGGAATTGAGTGGCCAGGCAGGTTATCTCAACGGAACAGTAAGACTGACGTCACCCGAATTTAATCTTGCTCCCTTCATCAATATTCCCGAAGGGACTTTCAATAATAACTTCAACGTATCAGGTTTTTCCGGTATTGCCAAGGCAGATGCCAAAATGCTTCTGTATTCAGGAGGAAAGGTGAAATACATGAAAAAAGCCGTGGAGGAAAAGAAAAAGTCTGAAGATATCCTTCTGGAGAAAACAAAAGATGAGGTGATTGCCACTATTTCTAAAGCGTATGATCAGCTCGCACTGATTCATCAGTCTAAAAAGGTTCTCGATGAAAGTAAAAAAAGGCTTGATATCAACAGAAAAACAGCCGATAAAGCCCTTGGTTATGGTTTGATAACACCTTATGACCATAAGAAAATTGAGCTGGCCCAGGCTACTTTAGATGCCAAAATGGTAGAATATGAAGGGAAAAAAGAATTGCTTCTTACCCAGCTTTATATTTTAACCGGAATCAACAGAGAAAGGCTCAGAATGATTGATCCTGTATTATCTCCGGTGGAATTGCTGGCTGCAGAAAAAGGGATAGAGCAAAGAGCCGAAATTCGTGCTCTGGAACATGGAATCAGTGCTGCAGACTATAAAATAAAAGCAGAAAGAACATGGATGATTCCTAAAGTACAGCTGATGGCTTCTGCCTATTATTTCGGATTGTACGGAAACAGAATAAAATCCTCAGAAAATGTTATTCCAGCTGTTCCCATTCTTGGATATGAAGGGAAAAAACTGGATTGGAGACCCAATAATATCAATGTATTTCCATTGATTACTGCAGGGGTTGGTTTTAAATGGGAAATTTTTGACGGGAAAGAAGGAAAACATGCAGAAGAAACCGCCAAAGTAGGAAAAGAAGTATTACAGAATCAGAAAGAAGATGCTTTGAAAAAACTGACATTGAATCTTGCCAATAATCAAACCAATTATGATATTGCTTCTGCACAGATTACGCTGAAAGCTAAGGAAAAAGAGCTGGCAAAAAATGCACTCGTGCAGGCAGAAAAAGAATTCAGATACGGAATGAGTAAATCTTCACAGCTTATTGATGCCGAAAATGATCTTGAAGTTGCAGAACTCGAATATCAGAATGCCATTTTCAACCAGAGAAGAGCGGGAATAGAACTGATGAGGTCTACCCAGGAACTGGATATCACCAAATTTTATTTAATCCCTTAAAAATTTAAATGATGCATAAAAATATATCTATACTCTTCGCTGCTCTGTTTTTATTGGGGAGCTGTGACAAAAAAAATGAAAAAATCAAAGAACCGGAAGGAAAAACTAAAAAGGATGTGATTTCTTTTGCTCCTAAAGTTACCGGAAGGATTCTGAAAATATATGTTTCCGAAGGTCAGACCGTAAAAAAAGGAGATACGCTTGCTCAGCTTGATGTTCCGGAAGTTTCTGCAAAAATTGCACAGGCACAAGGTGCAGTAAGCGCTGCGACGGCTCAGGAACAAATGGCCAAAAACGGAGCTACTGCCGATCAGATGAGGCAGCTTCAGGCCAAATATAAAGGACTCAAGGAACAGTATGAATTTGCTCAGAAATCTTATAAAAGAGCCAATAATATGTTCCGAGACAGCTTAATGTCTCCACAGGCTCATGACGAAATTTATGCAAAATTACAAGGCGCAAAAGCTCAATACGATGCTGTAGTTGCAGAACTGGATGATGTAAAAAGAGGAACCCGTTTCGAAAAAGTAGAAATGGCAGCCGGTCAGGCCTCACAGGCCAAAGGAGCTTTGCAGGAAGCTAACGTAGCGTATTCCGAAAGATATATTATTGCCACCAATGATATGGAGATTGAAACCATCAGTTTAAACACCGGCGAGCTTGCAACCGCTGGTTTTGCACTGTTCAACGGGTATATTCCGGAAAGTACTTATTTCAGATTTACCATTCCGGAAAGCGCTATTTCAAAATACAAAAAAGGGCAGGAGGTCACCATGCAGGTAGTTTACAACAAAGAAAACCTGACAGGAACTATCGTGTATATCAAACAGCTGACAAAATATGCGGATATCACTACAGCTTACCCTGACTACCAGTTACAGGATGCGATCTACGAGATCAAAGTAAAACCCAAAGACATGAATAAGGCTAAAAGTATTTTAGTCAATGCCAATGTAATCCTGAAATAAATTGAAAAGAACAGATGAAGCTTCTCTAGAGTTTCATTTCGTTCTTCCACCTATAAAAATATACAGATGAAAGAATTTTTCCGTCTTTTGAAACGTGAGTTCAAACTTTTTATCGGCAATTCTACCTTAAGGACGGTGTTCTTTTTGGCACCGGTTTTCTATGCAACGTTGCTGGGGTTTGTCTATAAAAGCGGAAAAGTTGAAAATACTCCAGTTCTTGTTATCGACAGGGATAATACACCTTTATCCAATCAATTGACAGAAATGCTGGATGATAATAAAAGCATTAAAATTATCAGATATCTGCAGGAACCTCTCAGTATCAAAGATGAGGTGATCAGACATGAGGCTGCTGCTGTAGTTATTATTCCCTCAAGATTTGAAGGAGATATGCTGCAGAAAAAATATCCTGAATTGAATGTGTATATCAATACAGGAAATGTTTTAACGGCCAATTTTGCTTCCAAAGCACTTCAGCTTACCATTGGTACATTTTCTGCGGGAGCTTCCATCAAAGCCCTTCAGAAAGCTGGAATGCCTGCTGCAAAAGCAGCTACACAATATGAACCTTTCAAAGCCAATTATATAACGCTATTCAATACTACCGGAAATTATCTCATTTTCATGTGGCCGGCGATGCTGGCAGTGGTATTACAACAGGTGATTTTATTGGCAATGGCGGTAAGTTTTGCTGCCGAATTTGAAAGAGGGTCTTTTGTAAAAGAATATCTCAAAATGAAAAGATGGGCTTTCCCAACCATGCTGATAAAAGTGATTCCAATCTGGGTGTTTTCTATTCTTATTGTAGGTATTTATTACTTTATGCATATGATCTTCAGGGTTCCGATGCCGGAAGGAATTTTTAATTTTATTCTTTTGACTGCCGTTTTTGTAGGATCAGTTTCATTTTTGGGCGTATTTATCAGTATTCTGATTCCGGACGCTTTGAAGGCAACACAGATTCTTATGGTTATTGCTTCACCAGCTTTCATCATCAGTGGTTTTACATGGCCTTTGAGTGCAATGCCTGCTTTTGTTCAGTTTATCGCGAATATCATTCCGTTAACTCCTTTTTTACAGGCTTTCAAAATTTTATTGATTCAAAAAGGTTCAGTAGAACTTACATTTCCTTACCTGAAACACCTAAGCATCCTCTTAGTAATATATGCTATTATCGGGTGGATTGCTTTAAAAATCAAACTCTGGTTTATTTTCAAAAAATCTGTACCACAGGAAACTGAGGTGGAGAATACTTCTCAGGAAGAGATTGAATAGTTTTTGGCCGCTGGCTGCTTATTATTTAGCTGCAGGATCCCCTCTCTGCGTAATACGTAAACCTACAACCCTAATGCCTGAACTCGCAGCTTTCAATTTTTTCAGTCAACAATACAATCAAACAAAAAAACTGATATATTTGTTCATAGTAAAATAGAAATTATATGGAAAATGTATTTGATGCAAAAGATGCTCAAAAATATATTGATAGAATAAATAAGTTAGTGGAAGACACCCATGGTTTGTGGGGCAAAATGACAGTAGACCAGATGCTGGCGCACTGTTGTATTACCTATGAAATGATCTACGAGCCGGAAAAACACAAAAAGCCCGGAGCTATTGCAAAATTTATACTGAAAACTTTCGTAAAACCTAAAGTAGTGGGCGAAAAAGCATATCCAAAAGATTCTCCTACCGCTCCACAATTTTTGATTACCACCAGAAAGAATTTTCATGAAGAAAAAACAAGACTGATCGGGTTTATTCAAAAGACACAGCAGTTGGGGGCAGATGCGTTCGACGGTAAAGAATCTTTTTCTTTTGGTAAATTAAATGCTCAGGAGTGGAATAATATGTTTGCCAAGCACCTGAACCATCACCTGGCACAATTTGGCGTCTAAAAATCACACAATATGAAAAAAATTGTATTGCTTCTCATTCTGACTGCGAATGTTGTATTGGGTCAGATGCCGGATATTTCCAATACATGGCTGAACAATAGTAAACCTTACATAGGAACTATTGGAAACAAAGGCCAGGAACTGAAACTGAAAATCAATATTTCTGAACAGAATAAAAAGAATGATCAGGAATATTTTGTTTCAGGATACTCTCTTGTGGATACCAATTATGCAAAATTTGAAGGAAAAATTACCATTTCAAAATATAAAGATTCCAGAAAACAGGGAACAGTATACGGAGAATATGAGCTGGCGGAAGAGAATAAAGGAAAACATTCCGGAATTTTTAAAGGAAAGTTTATCTATCATTTTAGCTGGAACAGGAAAACAGAGAAAATTGAAGAGCAGCACATTGAACTTACAGGTGATTGGAAAAGTTATGACGAAACCCTTGAATTTAAGACCCATCTGAAAAATCAGTAACACGAACTCATACTCAAAAAACACCTAAATAAAAACTCACTACTATTATGAAACTAGGCGCATTTTCAATCAGTTTAAGCGTAAAAGATCTTCATAAATCCAAAGACTTTTATGAGAAGCTTGGATTTACAACCATGGCAGGAACAGAAGCACAAAACTATCTGATCATGAAAAACGGATCTACACTGATAGGCCTTTTTCAGGCGATGTTTGATGGAAATATGCTTACCTTTAATCCCGGATGGGACGAAAATGCACAGAATCTCGAATCTTTTGACGATGTGCGTGAAATCCAGAAAAGATTAAAGCAAAGTGGAGTAGAAATCGGAAAAGAAGCTGATGAAACCACCTCCGGACCGGAACATATCTATCTTAAAGACCCTGATGGAAACATGATTCTTATAGATCAGCACAGATAATAATTAAAACACACGTATGATGAGAATATTTAGAAGAATTATTTTACTTTTAGCTACATTATTAATCTTTTTGTTGGTTTGGGCTGCTTTTATTTCGGGAGACTGTAAATATGAAAAGTCGGTTTCTATCAATGCACCGGTAGAAAAAGTATGGCAAAATACCAATACCCTCAACGCAATGGATCAATGGAGCCCATGGAATGACCTTGATCCTGGGATGAAAAAAGACTGGACAGGAACAAATGGACAGCCTGGAGAAAAAGTTTGCTGGGACAGTAAAAATAAAAATGCAGGAAAAGGCTGTCAGGAATTGAAAAAAGTAGATGAAGCAGGTAAAAGAATCGATACGGAAATCAAATTTCTTACGCCATACGAAAGTGAAGCAAATGCTTATGTAGTACTAGTTCCGGAAGGAAACGGAACAAAGGCAACATGGGGATTTACCTCAGAGATACCTTATCCTTTTACCTTGATAAAGCTGTTTATGAATATGGAGAATGCTATTGGAAAAGATTACCAGAAAGGGCTTTCAAGATTAAAAGCACTATCCGAAAAACCACAATAAAAAAGCTAAACTTAAAAAAACAAATCAATACAATTATGGCAACAGTAAACGTTTACCTGACATTCAACGGAAACTGCAGAGAAGCATTTGATTTTTATAAATCTGTTTTCGGAGGAGAATATTCTTACATAGGAACATTTGGGGAAATACCTCCATTAGAGGGAAAAGAAACACCTGAGGAAGACAAAAACAAAATTATGCACGTTTCACTTCCGATCTCTAAAGAAACGATTTTGATGGGAAGTGATACAGGAGGAGAATGGTCTTCCAACTTCAAGGCAGGAAACAACTTCTCAATTTCTGTGAATGCTGAATCTAAAGAAGAAGCAGACAGATTATTCGGTGGTCTTTCTGCAGGAGGACAGGTAACAATGCCTATGGAAGAGACTTTCTGGGGCGCTTATTTCGGAATGTTTAGTGATAAGTTCGGAATCAACTGGATGGTAAATTATGATGATCCTGCTAAAATGCAGCAGCACCCATAAAATTGATCTTTGTATTCAAAATATTGAAAAAACCGGCAGGCTTTGTCGGCTTTTTTATTTATTAGCTGTATTTTTTATTTCTTTTTAATGATTTTGTCGCTTCCTGATTCTGTTGTGATGTGGTACATTCCGTCAGGCAGCTCACTAATATCAAACTTGTTTTCACCTTTTTCGGCTTTTGTTTACCTTACAAGCTTTCCAGACTGGTCATATAACGAAACTTTGTTATTTTTCTTCAGATTATCCAAATAGAAGACACCGGAAGTTGGATTAGGATAAATATTGATCTTGTCTTTGACAGTGTTTTCTGAAGTACCCGGTGTGGAAATTTTTGTCCATGTAAATGCATCCAGGCACATATAGACATATCCTCCGGTAGATTGCAGCTGAAGCTCATCAATGATAGTATTGCTGTTATTCTGATTGTTTAAAGTAGTAAGATCAATCAGGGTAAATCCGTTGTTAATGTCTGTTGTTCCCATTTTTGCATTGAATGTCGTATTAAAACCGGAGGCTTTTGTAATGGTAAACTTTGTAACTCCTCCTGATTTTCCTGTAATGATAAGCGTTCCTGATGAGGTAGACTGATTTAAAGCAGTATTGCTTAAGAATACCCAAAACTTTGATACAGTGAATGCAGAACTTCTTTTAACACTGAAAGAAGGAGAGCTGATATTGGTTGTTCCTGTGTTGTCAATATAGATAATGTCATGGGCTGCTCCGTTCCAGCCGGTGTTCGGATAACTGCTTTGAATTCTAAAAGTTCCGGCCTGTGAAACAATACTGAATGTATATCCTCTACCGGTAAAGCTTGTGCTGCCGCCAGTTGAAGTTTCAAAAATTACAGTAGTTTCTGGGCACTGAATGCTGAAAGATTTCTTAATAAAGCAAAAATTACAAAAGAGATAATTTTTTTCATGATACAGATTTTTAATATTAACAGAAGGTCATACGCTTCCTGTATTGTTGATCTACTCACGAGATTTTCCTGTAAATGATACCACAAAATAACTTAGAAATACAAACTGATAACAGCGTATTAAATGCTGGATTGAAAAATGCGTAGAAATACGCAGTTTGGATATTTATTATTGTAATAATTTTGAAAAATAAATATTATGTTAATTGAAATCAATTTATTTCACGGTATGGTTATTTTTTTTATAACTTGTAATGTGTAGATACGGTCACTTTATTCAAACCTATTATATAATTTAAAACAAGAAAAACTATGGAACTACCTAAACATGCAGTCTTATTGGAAGATGCTAAAAAATGGATCAGCAATTGGCAGAATACAAAAATTATCGATGGAACATCTATCCGGGCTCATCTTATCCCGGCAAAGGATATCTATGATATTTTCATTAAAGACAAAGGATTTGAAAGATATCGAGGATACAATGCCATTACCGATGAAGGCGAATTTAAATTTCTGATGGTAGGAGTGGATGCATATGATAATGATATTGTAGATTATGATAAGGGAGATTATGTTTATGATATGACCACACCTTGTCCAAGCGTATGCTCCACTGCAAAATGGTGGAATCTGTAATCCGAAAACTAGAGATCATTGGATCACTGGATAGAAATATTGTCATTAATTGGAAAAGGCATTCTGCTGATTAATCTGGCAGTATACTGTATAGGCTTTTCCGGAAGAGGAAGAGCCTGTATATTCTTCATCAGCTATTTGGCATGGATATTACTATGTGAAATTGTTTTCTATGTATTGAATTCACAGAAGATTAATAATCTGTTTTTCTCACATTATTATCTGATAGGGCAGTTTTTGTTACTGGGATTATTTTTTCATGAAATTTTAACGGAAAAATACCAGAAAAAAACAGCACGTACACTTTTAATCATCATTCCTCTAGTTCTTGTTATACAGTATATATTATATCCCGAAAAGTATTATGTTTTTAATCTGTTCGAAATATTTGTCACTTCTTATTCTATTATCATTCTGGCATTATTTCATTTATATAATATACTGGATACCAAAAAGAAATACAATTATATAAGCCTGGGACTTTTACTTTACCTGATAAGCAGTACCGTAATATTTTTGTCCGGAAACCTCTATACGGTGATGAACAGAAAACTGCATAAAGAGATTTGGGTATTCAATGTTGTTATGTTTATTGTGTACCAGATTTTTATTCTGATTGAATATCTTTCTTCCCGTAAAAAAAATGTGTAATTACTGTTATGATCTTACAAAATGAATGAGAATACAATTATTTCCACTATCGTTTATACCTTTCTGGCATTTACCTTACTGGCGGTTACCCTGATCATATTTTATTATTTTTCGAATAAGAAAATAACAAGAAACCTTATTCAGAAAAAAGAGCTGGAGGTGAGATATGAGAAAGATCTTACCCACGCCATTATCAGTGCTCAGGAAAAAGAGAGACTGCGGATTGCCCAGGATCTGCATGATGATATCAGCTCAAAACTCAGTGTGGTTTCTTTGAATATCCATCTTCTGGATTTTGATAATTTAACCAGAGAAGAATACAATGATCTGAAAAATAAAATCATACATCTGGTCAACAAAACTGCAGAAAGTGCCAGGCAGATCTCACATGATCTCCTTCCCCCAATTTTGGAAAAATTCGGACTCCATGCGGCAATAGATGCATTGTGCTCAGAAATAAACCTGTCCAAAACCCTGCAGGTTACTTATTCCAATAGTCTGTACTTTGCAAAAGCAGAGGAAGAAAAAAATTTGCATATCTTTAGAATACTTCAGGAGCTCATTAACAATTCCATAAAACACGGGGAAAGTACACATATCGATATAGAATTTTTGGGAAAAGACGGTAAAAATACCTGTATCTATAAAGATGATGGTAAAGGATTTAATTTGAATGAAAATACTTTGAAAGAAGGATTAGGCTTAAGAAATATCAGAAGCCGGGTAGAACTAATCAGTGGAACACTAAAAATTGAAAGTGAAAACAATAAAGGAATCGCTGTAGAATTTACATTTTAAATCATTATAAGATGGAGAATAACATAATTCGTGTAATAATTGTAGACGATGAAGCACTCTTTCGCCAGGGAATTTCATTGTTGATACAGAGAGAAAAAGATATTGAACTGGTAAGTGATTTCAGTAATGGCAAAGAGCTGCTGGACGAGCTTGTAACCCTTGAAAAACTGCCTGATATTATCCTGATGGATCTCAATATGCCGGAAATTAACGGAGTAGAAGCTACCAAACAAATCCATATCAAATATCCTCAGATCAGGATTATTGCATTAACGAGCTATAATACAAAAGCATTTATCGTCAATATGATACAGTCAGGAGCCTGCTCTTTTCTTAAAAAAAACTCAAGCCCTGCAGAATTGCTCACCGCAATAAGGGAAGTACACAGCAAAGGCTTCTTTTATAATAATGAGGTAATGGAAGCGCTCCATCAAAATCTTATAGAACCTAAAAAGAAAGTTTCCAGTATTTTTGATGCCAATCATATCTCCAAAAGAGAAAAAGAAGTATTGGAACTCATCTGCAAACAATACAATACTTCTGAGATTGCTGATCAGCTTTTTATAAGCTCCAGAACCGTTGAGGGCCACCGCAACAGCCTTCTGCTGAAAACAGGAGCCAAAAATACTGCGGGTTTAGTGGTATATGCCATAGAAAGTAAAATTGCAGATATGAACTATTTAAAAGACAGGTTTGAATAAACATTTATGCAGATGTTTTATTAAAAATTAAATGAAATTTATATTTTCTGATTAAATTAGCAGTTGTTTTGAAAAGCAGAATCCCAGAAGGGTGTTTATGAAAAACAATAATTTACAGTAACAAACAGAAAATACAAAAGAATGAAATTTACAATTGAAAACATTAAAGCAGAACATCAGAAAGTAAAAAGCGGAGCCGATTTTCCCCAATATATTCAGGCTATAAAAGCATTGGGGGTTTCTCATTACAAAACATATGTCTCAGATGGAAATACCAGGTACTTTAATAATGAAAACCAATCTGTACAGACCGGCAGCAAATATGATGAGCTTCCCATTTCCAAAACTTTAAACCTTGAAAATTTTAAAACCAGGCTAAAACTACATCAACAAGGAGGAACAGACTACATGACTTTCTGTAAAGACTGTGCCGAAAACGGAATCAATGGCTGGACAATGGATCTGAATGAAATGACCTGTAATTATTTTGACCAGAATGAAAGTTTTGTCCTGACAGAACAGGTTCCGGGATAATTTTTTACAAAAAAACGGATGCAGACCATTGCATCCGTACTTCTTTAAAGTAACTTATAAAATATTGTTTGCTATTATTGATTTAAAATATTAATTTTGTTAAAAACGATAGATAATAGTAATTGATAAACATGAGAAAGGTTTTTACGAAGTTGGCATTCACAGTATTAGGTTTGGGATCTATTTTGACATTTGCTCAAAAAAACGATCTGGGAGCATGGTATATGTATTTTGGAAACAACAAAATCAGCAAGAAGCTGAACTGGCACAATGAAATTCAGTACCGTAATTTTGATGCTCTTGGAGATCTTGAACAGTTACTGATCCGTACAGGAGTTGGGTATGATCTCACTGAAAATAACAACAATGTTTTATTGGGATACGGTTTCATTCTCAGCCAGCCTTATGTAAACGGTGAAAAAAAAGAAAATATTGAACACCGAATTTTCCAGCAGTTTATCACCAAACAGAAATTCGGACGTTTCTATCTTCAGCATCGTTACCGTTTGGAAGAACGTTTTCTTCAGGATGATTTCAGAATGAGATTCCGTTATATGCTAGGATTGAATATACCGATTACTCAAAAAGAGATGCTTCCTAAAACCCTCTATGCATCAGTATATAATGAAATTTTTCTGCACTTCAATAGTCCGGTTTTCGACAGAAACAGAGTCTATGGAGCCTTAGGATATGTCATCAATAAAAATATGAGAATTGAAGCAGGGTATATGAACCAGATTCAGGAGAACAGAAACCGCGGACAGATTCAGATTGGTTTTTATAATAATATTCCGTTTACCAAAAACTAATAAAGCTGCTGCTGAATGCTCTTGAAAAATCATTTGAAAATATATTAAACACTAAAAAATAAACACTTATGCATTCAGGAAAAAGATTCGGAGCCCGCGAGTTCATTATCTGGACCAGACGGAGCATTTACGCTTTGGTTATATTATCGGCAATCCCTACAGTCCTCTACTTTTTGGGCTTGAGGTTTCTTTCCGTTCCATGGCAGCCGATTGCCATTATGGGAACAGCAGTTGCCTTTATTGTTGGATTTAAAAACAATGCCAGCTACAGCAGACTCTGGGAAGCAAGACAGATCTACGGAGCTATTATTAATGACAGCCGTAGTTTTGGATATATCCTGAGAGATGCACTTCTTTCCAAAGACTCTGATAAAGTAAAAGAAATGTTTCTTCGTCATTATGCATGGCTTACCGCATTGAGATTTCAGCTTCGTGAACCGAGAGCATGGGAAAACATGGGATCAGATCAGTTTGATGAATATGCTAAAAAATATGATATTCCGGAGAGATTGGCCACATTGGATGAAGAATTGAAAAAATATCTTTCTGAACATGAACTTCAGTACATTATAAGCAAAAAAAACAGAGCTACCCAATTGATGGCCAGACAGAGTAAAGTTTTATCTGAAGCCTACGAAAAGGGAGAAATCAATGATTTTCAATGGACACAGATCAACCAGCAATTGGTGAAGTTTACAGATAATCAGGGAAAAGCTGAAAGAATTAAAAACTTTCCTTATCCGAGAAATTTTTCTTCCATCACAACCTATCTTTTGCTTTTATTCATTGTTTTCGTGCCTTTCGGATTATTGAAAGAGTTTGATAAATTAGGTGAAGGAACATCGTTAGAAGGCTTAACTTTATGGTTTAATATCCCGTTTTCTTTACTCGTGACATGGTGTTTTCATACACTGGACAGTGTGGGAGAGGCCTCGGTAAATCCCTTTGAAGGAAGTCCCAATGACGTTCCTATCACTCAGATCAGCCGTACCATTGAAATCGATATGAGGGATATGCTGGATGAATCTGATCTTCCGCCAGCCATCACTCCGAAGAATAATATCGTACTTTAATTCTTTCCGTCTTTATAATGTATGAGGACGGCTGTAAAGAAAAAGTCTAAACGTCGGATGAAATTAAACCTTATAGGTTTTTAAAACCTATAAGGTTTGGACAAATCCAAATAAAAATATGTAACACTTAAAAACAACTAACTCAAAATGATTCACAGCTATGTTATTATATCCATTGCAGTACTGCTGTCTGTGATGATATTGGTAATGATTGGCCAGAAATTAAAAGTAGCTTACCCTATTTTTCTTGTTATTGCAGGATTATTAATAAGTTTTGTACCAGGAATGCCGCGTATTGAAATAGAGCCTGATCTTGTTTTTCTTATTTTCCTTCCGCCTATTTTGTTTGAGGCAGCCTGGTTTACTTCATGGCAGGATTTTCATAAATGGAGAAAACAGATTCTTTCTATGGCTTTCGGATTGGTATTTTTAACATCCATTGTCGTGGCTTATCTTTCATCTTCCATTATTCCCGGACTTACTTTGGCAATGGGATTTTTATTGGGAGGCGTCAATTCTCCACCGGATGCGGTAGCTGCCACTTCTGTACTGAAGCATATGAAAATTCCTAAGAAAATTACCAGTATCCTGGAAGGAGAGAGCTTAATCAATGATGCGTCAAGTTTAATTGTGTTTAAATTTGCCCTGGCAGCCGTTATTTCAGGACAGTTTATCTGGAGAGATGCCATTCAGGATTTCTTTATGATGGCCGTCGGTGGTATTGCAGTAGGAGTTGCTGTGGGCTTTCTGTTTGGTGCATTGCTTAAGGTTATTCCTACCAATTCCAATATCGATACCATTATTACTCTTATCGTCCCTTACATTATGTATGTGGGAGCGGAGCATTTTCATTTTTCAGGAGTACTGGCAGTGGTGGGCGGAGGTTTGCTGATGTCATATAATTCACATTGTTATTTAAGCCATACCTCAAGAATCCAGTCGGGGAATGTGTGGAGTGTGCTGATATTCCTGATGAATACCATCATTTTCATTCTGATTGGTCTTGAACTTCCGATTGTAGTGGAAGGAATGAAAGAATACACCATTTCAGAAGGTATTTTCTACAGTGTAGTGATTGGCGGAGCTATCATTGGAACAAGAATTCTATACAGCTATGCATTGATGTACTTCCCAAGAGTCTGCTCTAAAGAATTAAGATTAAAAGTTCCAAAACCAGACTGGCGGGAGCCGTTTATCATCAGTTTTGCAGCCATGAGAGGAGTGGTTTCACTGGCAGCAGCCCTATCAATCCCTGCTTTTTTACCCAACGGAGAAGTATTCCCACACAGAAATATTATTTTGTTTGTAACTTTTGTGATCATATTGATCACTCTGGTAGGACAAGGTCTATTGTTGAGTCCGATCTTGAAATTATTGAATATTCAGGATGCCGGAAGTGAACTGCCGGAAGAAAAACAGGAGGTAATTCTTATGCGCAAACTGAAAGAAACAGCATTGCATAAACTGGATAATGACTTTTCTGAATTAGCCGTAACCAATAGCCTGGTGCGTCATCAAAAGCACAAATTGGAAAATGAAATGATGCTGATGGCAGATAAAGCCCAATGCATGGCTTCCACAGGAGATTATGTAACAGCGATCAATGAAAATAAAGATGTCTTACGCCAAATCATTCAGGCACAGAGAAACGAACTGCACAGAATGAAAAGAGAGAAAATCTTTGATGATCACGTCATGAGAACCATTGAAATGCAGCTGGATTTTGATGAAGCCAAAATCACAGGTTTTTCACATGGGTAATTAAAAATAAAAACTATAAAAGTCACAGAAGAGTATACTGGAATAAGCTTAAATTGTGGAAGATCACAAAATGAAAATCCTTAGATTTTCAGAACTTAAGTGTACTTCTCATTAATGGAAATTTAAACTTTTAAATCATTACTGTCCGATAAAAAGTAGAAATACATTAAAAACATCAATATTTACGGCCTGTTAATTATATTTATATTTTAACTTAATCGGACAGGAATGTTTTGAAATAATTTAGAAGATAAAAACTTTTGCGGTTTTTGAGGTTAAATAGTAGGGATAAAATATGTACATTTAAACATATTAAATCCATAATATGAACACACCCATCACTGTTCAGTGTACCATAAATGCTCCGGTTGAAAAAGTCTGGAAAGCATTAACCGATAAAAATGAAATGAAATCCTGGTATTTTGATATCCAGGATTTTGTATTGGAAACAGGTAAGGAATTCAATTTCTATGAACCAGGAGGAGCCGATAAATATCATCATCACGGGGAGGTTTTAGAAATAATCCCCAATCAGAAATTAAAGCACACATGGTCTTATCCTGATTTTTCAACCCTGAAGACCGTTGTAACCTGGGAATTGCAGCCAGAAAATGAACATACGGTAGTAAAGCTAACCCATGAAGATATGGAAAACTTTAAAAATTTGGGCGAAGGTTTTTCACGAGAGAACTTTACAGAAGGCTGGAACACCATTTTGGGACAGAGCTTAAAAGAATATTTAGAAAAATAGACAATGATTACATTACAGCCCTTTACCATACATGATGCTCCACAACTGATTTCAAAAATAAAAGACGAAAGAATGCTTCTTCAGTTTGCCGGACCCGCATATCGTTTTCCTCTCACAGAAGAACAGCTGGAAACAGATTTGTCTGATGAAAAAAGAACGCTGTTTAAAATTAAAGATCAGACCGGAAGTACAATAGGTCATGCTCAGATTTTCTTAAAAGAAAAAACTTTCCTGCTGGGAAGAATTCTGATCTGGGATGAAAATAACAGGGGAAAAGGCTATGGAAAGAAGGTTATGCAGGAGCTTTTGAAATATGGCTTCAGTCATTTTGATAAAGAAACTGCCGAACTGAATGTCTACGACTGGAATACCGGAGCTATTGAATGTTACAGAAAAGTAGGGTTTGCTTTTGATCCCGATGTTAAAAACGAAGCCATGATCGATAAGGAAATATGGGTTTCCCTGAATATGAAAATCCACAGAAATACTTTTAACGTACAGAAATCATGAAACAGTTTACAGTTTACGGCAGACTGGTTTTAAGGCT
Organism: Chryseobacterium sp. CBTAP 102; assembly: GCF_003201365.1. Taxonomy (NCBI): domain Bacteria; kingdom Pseudomonadati; phylum Bacteroidota; class Flavobacteriia; order Flavobacteriales; family Weeksellaceae; genus Chryseobacterium; species Chryseobacterium sp. CBTAP 102. The sequence goes on along the minus strand of NZ_QICX01000004.1, from coordinate 121,446 downwards.
CTTTTTATTCCACTGTAGATAAAGTGAATGAGAGAATTTGCTATCTATGATAACAATGGTTACATATTACAATTTGGTGAACCCGCAGATAATATTGGCAATACGGAATAAAATTTGCTATTTTTGGAGAAATATTTAGAAATTCAATGAAAAAAAATATTATAGCGGGTTTCGCAGCGATTTTATTATTGGCGTCTTGTAATAAGGATAAAGAGATTCTTAATACATTAAACACTTATAATACTTCAATGGAGGCGAAGGGTTACCATTTTGGAGATAAGCTTGAGCTTCCGAAAGAAGTAACGGAAAATGCAGAAAGCGTAACGATCAGCTTTGGAGATAAAGAAACAACCGATTTAACAATTGATCCCAAATTTTTCACACTAGGAGACAATGCTGTTACATTCAATATTAAAACAAAAGGAGGAGAAGTCCTTAATCAGGATGCAACGATCAACGTGTTTGCAAAAAATCCGGAAAAAAATATTCCTTATCAGATTGTAGCCGAATATCCTCACGATCCTAAAAACTTTGTACAGGGTTTCCAGATTGAAGGAAATACGATTTATGAAAGTGACGGGCAGAACGGATCTTCACAGATTTTAAAATATACGCTGGGAACGACCACTCCGTTGGCTTCTACAAAACAGGCTCAGGAAGATTTTTCTGAAGGAAGTACCATCGTTGGAGATAAAGTGTATCAGCTTACATGGCAGAGCAAAAAAGGATATGTCTATGATAAAAGTTCGTTAAAGCTGCTTTCAGAATTTGCTTATCCAAATGTATTAGGTGAAGGTTGGGGATTAACGTATGACGGGAAAAATCTGATTGCTTCTGACGGAAGTAAGCTTTTATATTTCCTTGATGTAAACGATCCTTCAAAACTGATTAAATATATTGCCGTTGCAGGAAGTTCTCAGGCATATGATCAGCTGAACGAGCTGGAATACCACAACGGATTTATCTATGCGAACGTATGGCAGAAGCCGGTCATTTTAAAAATCAATCCTGCTAACGGAGAAGTAGTGGGAACTTTTGATTTTACAGAAATCGCAAAACAGAATACCAAAGGAAGTGATGATGTCCTGAACGGAATTGCTTTCAAAGGGGACAATATGCTGGTAACAGGAAAGAACTGGTCAAAGATTTACGAAGTTCAGATCAAATAATCTGATTCTATTGATAAAAAACAAAAATAGCGTTCCTCCGGGAGCGTTATTTTCGTTTTGAGGATTAAATTTTAGTACTTTTGACAAATGATTAATACCTTTATGAAGCGAAACATTACTATTGGTTTTGCAGCAGTTCTATTCTTGGCTTCTTGCAGTAATAAAGAAAAAATGCTTGATTCTCTGGCAGATTATAACAATGCAAAGGAAACAAAAGGATATCATTTCGGGGATAAACTTGACCTTCCGAAAGAGGTGACGGAAAATGCAGAAAGCATTAAAATTAGCTTTGGAGATAAAGAAACCGCAGACTTAAGGATTGATCCCGAATTTTTCACACTTGGAGATAATAAAGTGGTCTTTGTAATTAAGACCAACAGCGGAGAAGTCCTGAATCAGGATGCTACCATCAATGTATTTACAAAAACTCCTGAGCAGAATATTCCCTATACAATAGTTGCCGATTACCCTCATGATCCTAAAAATTTTATTGAAGGCTTTGTGGTAGAGGGAAATACGGTGTATGAAAGTGACGGAATGAAGGGAGCTTCCCAGCTTATAAAATATACATTAGGATCTGCTGTTCCCAAAATTGTTGCAAAGCAGCCTGCTGAGATTTTTTCTGAAGGTTGTGCCATTGTGGGAGATAAGGTTTATCAGCTGACGTATCAGAATAAAATCGGTTTTATTTATGATAAAAACACTTTGAAAAAGATTTCTGAATTTCCATTGCCTGATGCAATAGGAGAAGGGTGGGGGCTTTCCTATGATGGAAAGAATCTGATCGCTACAGATGGTTCAAAGAATCTTTATTTTCTGGATGTTAATAATCCTTCAAAAGTAATAAAAACGATTGCGGTTGGCGGTAATTCTACAATTTACAATCAGCTCAATGAACTTGAATACCACAGCGGATTTATCTATGCGAATGTTTGGCATCAACCTGTCATTCTAAAAATTAATCCCGCAAACGGAGAAGTCATAGGTAAACTTGATTTTACACAGTTGACCAAAGAAAATGATAAAGGAGAGAGCGAGCATGTGTTAAACGGAATTGCTTTTAAAGGTGATCATATGCTGGTTACCGGGAAAAACTGGGAGAAAATTTATGAAGTTACTTTTCAATAAATTCATTATATCTTTTGTAGAGCGGTCTTTTTGCAGCAACAGGATGGTCTCAGTTTTGATTAACAGTAAAGAAGATTCTCTAAGACTTAATCATCTTTTGGATAAAGTTATTTTTCAGTAAATTGACCCCATTAAAAAAACAGAGTGAAGTTTTTAAACATACTATTTTTTTTCCTTTTCTGTATGGCTTCGGCACAGAATATTATTCCTTTAGATACTTTGAAACTTAAGGAAGCTAAAGATATGCTTGCTGACGATTATGGGAATCTGTATATCTATAAGAACAAAGATTTCAGCTTTACCAAATATGATTCTTTAGGGAAACAGATCGGAAAGATGATGCTTACTGTTCCATACAAAGTACAGACCGTACAAAATCCTCTGAATGTACCGTTGTTTTCTGAAAATGCTCAGGAAATGAAATTTATAGACCAGAATATGAATGAGATTCAAAGATTGGATTTTAAGCAGAAATTTGGTTTTATCAGGATGGCTTATGCTGAAGATCTCCAGCAGCTGTGGCTTTTGGATGACAGTACAAAGCGTTTGATACAGTATAATTTCAGAAATGATACAACCATCAATTCCTATCCTTTTGATATCAGTTTTGAAGATCTGATGGATATGCTGGTCTATGAAAATAAGGTCTATATTTTAACCAGAAAACATATCAGGATTTACAGCCTGAAGTTTGAAATACTTTTTGAGGCCCCGCTGGAAAACGGAAAACGGTTTCGAAGAGAAAATGATATGATCCTGGTTGTTGCCGGTAATTTCGTTTCACAATATGTGCCTGAAAAAGGAATGTCCACTGTTTTTGAAGACCAGGAAGCGCAAATTGTGGATAAAAACATCCTCTCTTATTTTGCAATCAAAGGGAACAAACTCTATCTTTACAGCTTTGAAAAAGTAAAGAAAGCGCAACAGCAAAAACAGCTTGAAGCTCAGCCGGAATCTCTGCAGACACCTACAGAAAAACCAGAAGAGAAACCTGATGAGAATACAGTAGAGAAACCTTCAGACAATACCTTACAGAAATTGATTGAAGATATTTCTCAGGTTCAGACTGAAGCTGTTGAAAAACTTATCAACTAATCAGTAAATACAAGGAAAAGAATATTATGCATATTGCAGTTACAGGAAACATCGGAGCCGGAAAAACAACTTTGACAACGATGCTTTCCAAGCATTACGGATGGGATGCACAATTTGAAGATGTAGATCATAACCCTTATCTGGAGGATTTTTATTCAGACATGAGCAAGTGGAGTTTTGCACTGCAGGTGTATTTCCTGGGCAGCAGATTCCGTCAGGTAAAAGAGATCAGAGAAAGCGGAAAAAATATTATTCAGGATCGCACCATCTATGAAGATGCCCATATTTTTGCAGAAAACCTGAATGATATGAATCTTCTTTCAGACAGAGATTTCAATAACTACTCATCGGTATTTGATCTGATGAAGTCTTTTGTATCAGCTCCAGATCTTTTAATCTATTTAAAATCAGATGTTCCTAACCTGGTTAAAAAAATTTACAAAAGAGGCCGTGAATATGAAGCATCTATCAGCATTGAATATCTGTCAAAGCTGAATCAGAAATATGAAAAATGGATTTCCAATTACACCGAAGGAAAACTTCTGATCGTAGAAGTGGATGATCTTGACTTCGTTGAAAAACCGGAAGATTTCGGATTTATTCTGGAGAAAATTGAAGCAGAACTTCACGGATTGTTTTAACATATTTTTATCAGAACATTAAGACATACTCAGGGTAATTCTTTTTAAATTTGTTTAGGATCAGGTTTAATTTTTTAATAATTAAATATATCATGGTAGTTAAAGTTTTACATAATGGAAACTGTTCAAAGTCAAATGCCGTATTGGAGTATCTTGACGAAAACGGAGTGCCTTTTGAGATCATTAATATTGTTGAAGATCCTTTAAGTCCTCTTGAAATAAGAACAGTGTTGAAAAAACTCAACCAAAGTGTTTTTCATATTATTCGTAAGACAGATAAGCTGTATATTGAGAATTATGCCGATAAAAACTATTCGGAAGAAGAATGGATAAAAATTCTTTCTGAGAATCCATCTCTTATACAAAGGCCCATTCTGGTAAAAGGTTCCGTAGCAATGCTGGGAAGACCTATTGAAAATGTAAAGTTCTTTATTGAAAAGTAAAGAATGCATCATAAAAAAATCCGCTCTTTAAAAATAAAGAGCGGATTTTTTGTTTTAATTCTTTATTTGAGAGGTTTCTTTTGCTTTTCCTTTGGGTTTTGTAAAGTATTGTATAATGCTTCCAGTTCTTTCGGTGGAATGCCAGAATCAAAAGTAGCGGAAGTATAAGTAATTCCATTGGATGTGATAATAATAGTAGCAGCTAATGCCCTGTCGGTATATCTGCCGGTTGTGGGAGACTGAAGATTCGATATTTTAGATAGATCCAGAGTCTCTGCCTGTCTGGAAATGTTCTCCCATTCAGAAAGAGACATAGCCGTTTGGGTTGAATCTCCATTTAATCTAGCGGTAATAAGGTTGGGTGTATACACAACACTTCGATTGGTTCCCCGGGTTCTTTCTGTTAATTCGATTTTTTCGATTTTTTGCTGTTTTATGATTTTAGTTGAATTTTTACTATTAACGTTATTTTTGTTTTGATTAATACAACTGATTATTGATAATATTGTAATGATATTAATTATGATAAATTGTGGTTTCATTGAATTATGTTTGTTTTATTTGGTATTTTATTGAACTGTAGTCTGTTTATGGCGGTTTTTTTTGTATGTTTGCTAAAATACAAAAATATAATAATGAATAACTCTATTATTTCGAAATCTTCTCTAGCAGTCCTATTCTTTATGGGAATTGGATTTTCAAATGCACAGATTAGAGAAGAAACAAAGTCTCCCAAAAGATTTACAGAGCAAAAGCTGGATCCTAATGGGATTGAAAAATGCGGAACACTTGAATACGAAGCAAACCTGAAAAGAAAATTTCCTGAGAGACTTACAACAGAACAGTTTGAAAAATGGCTTGCCCCTTTAATTGAAAAAGCCAAGGCTAATAAATCCCAGAATGGAACTGTTATTACAATTCCAGTCGTAGTTCATGTTATTCACAGCGGTCAGGATGTGGGAATTGCTCCTAATATCACAGATGCTCAGGTGATGTCTCAGATTACAGTAATGACTAATGATTTCAGAAAAAAGATTAACACTCCGGGATATAATACCAATCCTGTAGGTGCAGATACTGAAATACAGTTTGTGCTGGCAAAGGTAGACCCTAACGGAAATCCAACCAATGGAATTGACAGGGTAAATCTTTGCAAAGACTATTGGGCAAATGGGGCTCCTCAATATGGATATCAGAATTTTATCAATGATGTTGTAAAAACCGGGACGATCTGGGATCCTACAAAATATATGAATATGTGGAGTGTAGACTTTGCAGATAATGGATTGTTGGGATTTGCTCAGTTTCCGTCTGGCTCCGGTCTTCAGGGACTTGGTGCGAATGGAGGCCTTGCCACTACAGACGGGGTTGTTGCAGGATATTCTACTTTTGGAAGTATGGATTATAATGACGGTACATTTTTAATGCAGGCTGGCTATGACAGAGGAAGAACAATGACCCATGAAGTAGGACATTTCCTGGGGCTTAGACATATCTGGGGAGATGGAGCGTGTGGTAATGACTATTGTGCAGATACTCCAACAGCACATGAGGAAAATTATGTGTGTGATCCTTCTATCGCAAGTTGTGATAATCCTGCGGTTTTTGAAATGGTGCAGAATTATATGGATTATACAAATGATACTTGTATGAATATTTATACTACTGATCAGAAAACCAGAGTAAGGGCAGTGATGGACAATTCTCCAAGAAGAATGGAACTTAAAGCATCAAATACAGATTTGCCTATTCCTTTGTTTGTTAATGATGCGGAGATAAAATTTGACGGTGGGTGCTCAATAGGAGTCGTTAATTGTGGAGAAGGAGTGCTTCGTCTGCTTATCACCAATAGAGGTACGAGTAATTTGACATCAGCTGTTATTTCATATTCAATAAATGGAGGAACTGCTCAAACTTATAATTGGACAGGTAATTTGGCTCAAGATAAATCGGGGGTGATTAATATCCCTGTAAATGGTTCTGTAGCATCTTCTCCCGTTTCCTTCTCCCTCACATCTGTAAATGGAGCAGCAGATCAGAGAAGCACCAATAATTCTACAAGCGGTAATTATGTAAAGCCAGTTCCCCCTCAATATTTTTCAACCACTACTGTTACCTTTAAGTTGCAGAGAGACAAGTATGGCCAGGAAACGAGATGGAACCTTAAAAACAGTGCGGGACAAATTGTAAAAGAAGGCAAATATAGTAATACTCAACTAGGACAGCCTACTCCGGCTCTTATCACTCAAGTATGGACCTTACCACAGGATTGTTATGCATTTACAATGTCTGATGACTTTGGTGATGGATTGGAAAATGGATATGTAGACCTTACTACAAGTACCGGACAGACCATATTTCATCTAGAAAATGAATTTGTTTATGAGACTAAAACATTTACCACACGTGAATCGTTAGGAACCGGGGAGGTTAATAAGAACAATAAATTTGGCGTATATCCTAATCCGGTTAATGATATTCTTAACATTACTGGGCTTTCTGGAGAATCTCAATTTGAAATTCATAATGCTGTAGGACAAATTGTTAAGAAAGGAAAAATTAGTGATAATCAGATTCGTGTGGTAGACCTTGTAAAAGGAGTGTATGTTATCACGATACAGAATGCTAAAACCTCAGAAAGTATTAAATTCGTTAAGAAATAATTATACAGAATATATCTTTTAACATAGATGATCCGCTTCTGAATGGGGCGGACTTTTTTTTAACTGTAAAGGAATAAAATAAGAAAAGATATTCAGAGTAAAGAATACAATTTCCATAGTATAACTTGTAATTATAAATTCGGATAAAAAGCTACAATGTAGTGGAGGGAAATTTGGAGAATATCAGTACAATAAAAACCGCTTCATGACATCATGAAACGGCTTTTGTTTTTACAATAGAATAACGCCTTCTATTTTTGCTACTTCTTTATAAATATTCACTACCTGATTGGCATCCAAAACAAATGCATTAATGTTGCAGGCTGTGTATTTTCCATTTTTGCTTTCGCGGTTTCCCAGTGTAAATTTAATACCATCAAAAACCCTGTAAATTTCAGTAAGTTTTGCCTGGTCTGTAGGAATAATAAATTTAAATAAATAATCCTCCGGAAAATCGTGATGATCTTCCAGTTTTTCCCTTAAAGACTGATAAAAATCTTCAGGGCTTGCGTGTTGATTTCCTTGTAATATATCCATCTGCAATTGTTAATATAATATAAATATAACGAATTTTTTCCTATTTTCCAAACGGTCCCAGGAGAGATTTGGAGTTCTGATGCTCATAATCTTCAATGATATTGAATAATCCATTGACCAGCTGTTCGGAAGCCAGCTTGCTCAATCCTCCTGAATTGACAGTATTGCTGTTTCCACCTAAGAGGCTGCCCAGAAAATTACTTCCGGATAAAGCTGTATTGATGGTTTTTACAATTCCATATTCATTCAGCTTTTCATCTACCTTAGGAGCAATAGCTGCAATAAGCTGCTGGGATGTTTTTTCCTTCAGAATCTGTGTAGCAGTGGTGCCCTGCATAATTCTCGTTACATCCTGGGCATTCAGGCTGTTTACAGCATCCTGTAAAATAGGTTTTGAAGTATTTACGGTGTAAGCTGCTGCCTGTGCTATATAATCTCTTTCTTTGGCAACCAGTGAAGGTGCTATTTTTTCAAGTGTAGAATTGATATCTCTCAGTTCTTTAGGAAGTGCTTTATCTACCATATTATTCTGCAGAAATGCTTCTTTGTTCCCATAGATACCCATTCCTTTATCAATACCATTGAGCAGGATTCTCTTTATAATGGAAAGCCCCATGTCGGAAGTGGCTAATGAGGTGCAGGATTGCACACTGGTGGTAATAAATGCACCGGTTCCCACGATAAGAGCGGCTGCAATGATATATTTTTTCATTGATCTTTTTTGTTATCTGTTTTCTAAGTTGCTTTCTCAAAAACTGCACCAAAGGTAATTACTATTCTCAATTTAACAAAATATTAAATTGACTGTTGTATTTGGTGAATTTTTAGGATAAAAGTGTTAATTTATTATTAATGAAATGATTTAAAATCGATTATTATTTTAAGTATAAATTGATAAAATTTTAAATTTTATCAGTTTTCATCTAAAGAAAGTAGGTAATTTTTAAATGTTTAAGATAATTTAACATTGTTCGATATTTTTTATATTTTTGGCTAATGTCTTTTTTTGAGATTTTAAATAACTCCACTATTTAGAGACATAAAAAAATGAATTTATTTGAATAAAATTGAAACTATATGAAACAAAGTAATTTAAAGTATTCATGTCTCATTGCTGCTTTATACTTCGGTATGAATGTCAATGCTCAGACTACTCCCAAAGATACTGCCGCCAAAGAGCAGAAGATCGAGGAAGTAGTTTTGATCGGATATGGATCTCAGAAAAAAGAAAACGTTACAGGAAGTATCGGAATTGTTTCTGCAAAGGATCTTGCTGATAAACCGAATTCAAACCCTATGAGTTCTGTTCAGGGAAAAATTGCAGGTGTGAATATTACCAATGCAGGAGCTCCTGGAGGCTCGCCGAGAGTGGATATTCGAGGTATTGGATCTTTAACAGGACAAACTGTTTTTATTGTTGATGGAACAATTACAGATGATATATCTTTCCTTAATCCACAAGATATTGAGTCCATGAGTGTTTTGAAAGATCCTTCCAGTTTAGCAATTTTTGGAGCAAGAGCGTCTAACGGAGCTGTAATTATTAAAACAAAAACGGGAAGAGGTAAGAAGCCTGTTTTTAGTCTTAATTCTTATTTGGGAATCAAAAAAGTGACTAATATTCCGGAAATGGCGAATGCGGATCAATATATTGAACTATATAATGAAAAACTAAGAAATGAAGGAAATACTGATCCGACAAAATTTTTAAGCAGAGCCAATTATCCTGCAGATACGAAATGGTTTGACGAGATTTTTAGAACCAGTATCATTAACGCAAATGATTTTTCGGCCTCAGGAAGCATCGGAAAATTAAACTATTATGGAAGTATTGGAAACTTACAGGATGAAGGAAATTTAGCTGCAGGAAGAGGAATAAACTCAGGAAGTGGGTTTAACAGAATGAATACCAAGTTAAATTTATCATATAAAATAACTGATAATCTTACCATTGGTAATAATTTTACATTTTCAAAAATCCGTAGTGATGTAGCTCAGAATCCTTTACTGGATGCTTATACTGCGCCTCCTATATTTTCTACAATGAACCCTGCAACTGGTGACTATCAGTTTTTCAACGGATATTCGATACCAAACCCAAGAGCGAAATTGGATATGTTTCGTTCTCAGATAAGAGAAGAAAGACTTTTGAATAATATTTTTGCAGAATATAAATTCTTAAAAGATTTTACTGTAAGAATCAGCTATACAACGGACAATACTAATAAAAATAAGTATGAATATACCCCAAGACTTAATTATGTTCCGGTATCAGATCAAAAAGATCCGGTTCTAGTGACAAGAGATTCCAGAAATAGAAATTATGTTTGGGACAATACGTTAACCTGGAAGAAAAATTTTGGAGATCATAATTTAGAGATTTTGGGAGGTTTCTCCAGAACGAGAAATTCTTATTCTGAAACATATGCATCTGCTCAGAAAGTGTATTATGACGGAACAAATGAATCTTTAAATATACTTAATGGTACTGATCTGGTGATTTATACTGATGACAGACCTAAACTGGATCTTAATCAGGACCAATACCGTATAGAATCGCTTTTTGCCAGATTGAATTACGACTATAAAGGAAAATATCTTTTAAACGCTTCTGTTCGTAGAGATGGATCTTCACAGATTTCTACCGAGAGATTTAAGATTTTCCCAGCAGTAAGTGCAGGATGGGTAATATCAAAAGAAGATTTTATGAGTGGACAAAATTTGTTTAATCTTTTAAAGCTTAGGGCGAGCTATGGTAAACTTGGGAATCCTAATGTGAAAAGAAAGTTTACTCTGAACAGAACAATTATTGATGGAGGTGCATATTACGGAAATACTGGTTACCCTGCAGCAACAATCGACCAGATTATCGACCCGTCTATTGGATGGGAAACCACTTCAGGAGGAGATGTAGGTTTAGAAATGGCATTATTTAATAACAAGTTAAAAATTGATGCTAATTATTTTAATAAGGACTCAAAAGATGTTGTATATGGAATTTTCCAGGGTACTGTTTCCGGTGCAAGCAACTGGAGAGATTATGTAACAAATGCTTACTCTTTTAATAACAAAGGATTTGAAGTTGCTGTAAACTATAATACAAAAATTAATGAAAATATTACTTTTGGAATTTATGGTAACTATACAGGGTTGAAAAATAAAATTACTTCAGTGTATGGCGGTTCATATTTAGAAGCAGGAGCTAGTTTATTCGGAAATTCTGTTATCAGATTACAGGAAGGGCAGGCTGTAGGGTCTTATTATGGATATCAGGTTGTGGGAGTATTCCAAAATGCTGATGAAGTAGCAGCCTCAGCTACACAGAATGGAGCAAAACCCGGAGCATTTAAATTTGCTGATTTAGATGGAAATGGTATTATTGATACAAGAGATAAGACATTCCTGGGAAGTCCTATTCCAAAAGGATCTTATGGGTTTGGAGTGAATATGAATATTTATGACTTTGACTTCGCTATTGATTTCCAGGGAGTATTTGGTAATAAAATCTATAACTATAACCGCGAACAGCGTTATGGAAATGAAAACTGGGATTTAGATTTCTACAATAACAGATGGCATGGTGCGGGTACATCAAATTCATACTCTATGGTTACAAACGATCAGGCAATTATTTTACCAAGCAGTTTTTATGTAGAGGATGGAAGTTATATCAGAATCAGAAATATCCAGGTTGGATATAATTTACCAAAAACATTTGCCAAATCTATGTCTATTACTAAATTAAGATTATATGTAAGTGCTCAGAATCCATGGACAAGCTTTAAGTATAACGGCTTCTCCCCTGAAATCTTGAATTCAGATAGAGTACAAATGGGAGTGGATCAGAACATTTACCCTATCTCTGCAATCTACACATTTGGTATGAATTTAACATTTTAATTAGAAAAGTAATGAAAAAAATATTTTTATCAATTGCAATGGTTTCTCTTTTAACCAGCTGCAATAACTATTTGGATATCAAAGAGGAAGGGGAAGTAGAAGCAACATCATTTTTCCAGACTCAGGATGATGCCATGCAGGCAACTAATGCTATTTATAACTTTTTAAGAAGCTGGGAAAATTCAGCATTTCCTTACCAGTTTATTTATGGTGTTCCGGCAGATGATGTTGTAAAAGGATCCAATCCGGGAGATGGGTCTTTTATCAATGTGTATGATAATTTTACATTTACGGTAAGTGATGATGGTGTAAGAAGTTATTGGATCGGTCAGTGGCAGGCAATAAACAGAGCGAATCAGGTTATTACTAACGTTCCAAAGATAAATATGGACTCCACGCTTAAAAACAGACTTGTTGCAGAAGCAAAAATGTTGAGAGCCTATTTTTATTTTAATTTGGTAAGAATTTATGGTGGTGTGCCAATATTTGATGGAGTACAGACCAATTACAATATCCCAAGGAATTCTGTAACCGAGGTTTACAATTTTATTATATCTGATCTTACCAGTGCTGCAGAAATTCTCCCTCAAGCTTATCCAGCTACAGATCTGGGAAGAGTTACTAAGGGAGCTGCATTAGGACTATTGTCGAAAGTTTATCTTTACAAGAAAGACTGGCAAAAGGCTTATGATACTTCAAATCAGTTGATAGGAATGGGATATGATCTAGATCCTGATTTCAATCATGTATTCAGAATCGCCGGAGAGTTTGGAAAAGAATCTGTATTTGAAGTTAACTGTGATTGTGCGCCTCAGCTTAATCCAAATGCGGGAAGTCAGTATGCAGAAGTTCAGGGGGTAAGAAACCAATTCGGATGGGGATTCTTTACACCTTCTCAGGCATTGGAAAACGCATTTGAACCTGGTGATATAAGAAAAGAACTTACCATTCTTAGAAATGGAGAAACTACGCCCGAAGGTGATTTGATTGCAATGGGAGATCCAAATTCTGTAACCACATTTAACCAAAAAGTATATCTTCCTAAAGCTTTAAACAATAGCGCTTGTGCTTACGGATCAAAACAAAATATCAGAATTTTAAGATTTGCAGAAATTCTTTTAATCAATGCAGAAGCAGCTAACGAACTTGGTAATACTGCTACAGCCACAGCTAATCTTAACAAGGTAAGAACAAGAGCTCAATTGGCAGGAACTACAGCTACAACACAGACTGCACTTAGAAAAGCAATCTGGCATGAGCGTAGAGTAGAGCTTGCTATGGAAGGTGATCGTTTCGTAGACCTTGTAAGAACTGGCGAGGCAGCTGCCGTACTTGCTCCTTACGGATTCAAAGCAGGGAAGAATGAGTTATTCCCAATTCCTTTGGATGCAATGAACCAAAGTAACGGAGCTTTTGTCCAAAACCCAGGCTATTAAAATAAACCATAAACATTAGAGGAGAATGAAAGTTCTCCTCTTCTTTTAGTAAGAAACCCTATAAAAAGAGATCTCATGAAAAGGAACGTATTATCGATAGCTATCACTTCTTTATTTTTTGTGTATTCCTGTAAAAATGCTCCAATGGCCAAACAGGAAGGTGGAAAAACTGAAGCCGTAAAAAGCAATGTCACGGATGAACAATTGATGGACAGAGTACAGAAAGATGTTTTAAAGTATTTCTGGGATTACGCAGAACCTAACTCCATGTTGGGAAGAGAACGCTACCATGAAGACAATATTTATCCGGATAATGATAAGCACGTGATCACTACTGGAGGCTCAGGATTTGGGCTGGCAACTATTCTGGTAGGAGTAGAAAGAGGATTTGTTCCGAGAAAAGAAGCGGTAAAAAGACTTACACATATCATGGATTTCCTGGCTAAGGCAGACCGGCACAAAGGAGCCTGGTCACATTGGATCAATGGGGAAACCGGAAAAACAGTTCCTTTCGGGAAAAAAGATAATGGCGGTGATCTTGTAGAAACCGCATTCCTTACTTCAGGAATACTGATGATCCGTGAATACTTTAAAAACGGAAATGCAGAAGAAAAAGCCCTTGCTGCAAAATGTGATGGGGTATGGAAAGGAATCCAATGGAACTGGTATACCAAAGGAGGTGAGAAAGTCCTTTACTGGCACTGGTCACCGGATTACCAATGGGAAATGAATTTTCCTCTTGAAGGATATAATGAATGTCTGATCACTTATATTTTAGCCGCATCTTCACCTACTTATTCCATTGATGCCGAAACCTATTATAAAGGCTGGACCAGAAATGGAACTTACCTTACAGACAAAACAAAATACGGATTACCTCTGTATGTAAAACACAACTATGCCGAGGAATACGGCGGCCCCCTTTTCTGGGCACAATATTCATATATCGGGCTTGATCCGACAGGATTATCGGATAAGTTGGTGAAAAACTATTTTGATATCAATAAAAATCAAACCCTTATCGACTATAAATACTGTGTTGAAAATCCCAAGCAGTGGAAAGGTTACGGACCCAACTATTGGGGATTGACTGCCGGTTACACAAGAAATGAGGATGGAAGCACAGGATACACCGCTCATATGCCTGGCAATGATAATGGAGTAATTACTCCTACGGCTGCATTGAGCAGTTTCCCATACACACCAAAAGAATCAATGGCTTTTCTGAGATTTATATATACTCAAAAACCTGAATTCATAGGTTCTGCAGGTCCTTATGATGCTACCTCTGTCAATTATAACAATTGGTTTACCCCAAGATATCTGGCAATAGATCAGGGAACTATAGCTCCTATGATTGAAAATTACAGATCAGGATTTCTTTGGAAGTTATTTATGAATGCCCCGGAAATTCAGCAGGGATTAAAAAAACTAAGCTTCCAGTCAGCCAAATACGGAATAAAATAATTCAATAGGAACGGGCTTTAATCAAAACCTAAATAACAATATGAAACTAAAACTGAAACATATCCCTCTTTTACTGCTGCCGTTTTCATTACAACTGAATGCGCAGGAAATAAAAGCGGAACTCAATAAAGAAATTAAAAGACAGGAGAAAATGTCTTATATTCTGGATTACCCTTTAAATACAAAAGGAAATGTACCATTAATAGTTTTCCTTCATGGCTCAGGAGAACGGGGAACTAATCTGGATATGGTAAAAGCACACAGTCCGTTTACCTATAAAAATCTGATCAAAGAACCTGTAGCCATTCTGGCACCTCAGTGTCCGCAAGGAACATGGTGGGATACGGTTACCGTATATAATCTGATCAAAGAAATTCAGAAAAAATATACAATTGATGCTTCCCGAATTTATCTTACAGGGCTTTCTATGGGAGGCTGGGGAACTTTGAAACTGGCCATGGAACATCCGGAAATGTTTGCTGCAGTAGCTTCAGTCTGTGCGCCGACAGATCAGGTAATGACCGCCAATATTCATCAGTTTAAAGATTTGAATATGAAAATATTTCATGGCGGAATGGATGATATCGTACTGCCTGACAATGCTTTTAATTTTTATCAGAAGCTTCATCCTGTAAACCCTACGGCAGAACTGGTTATCTTCCCGAATGATAATCATAACTCATGGGATTCTACCTATTCCAATCCTGCTTTGTATGAATGGATGCTTTCAAAAAAGAAAAGTAATGACACCCAATGATTGAAAAGTAAAACCATCAAATTGAAGCAAAAAATATAAAAAGAATAATTTAAGAAGATAGATTTATGAAAAAGTTAATTGTAATCGCCACCTTAGCATTGGCTCCTGTATTTTCCGCTCAGGAAATGATAACGAAGCCCGTTCAGTCTTATCAGACAGCTCAGTATCAGGCTAAAAAGAAAGCATTTGTGGATAATCTTTTATCTAAAATGACATTGGATGAAAAAATCGGCCAGATGAACCTTCCCACTTCCGGAGATTTCACTACAGGACAGGCACAGAGTTCTGATATTGGAAAAAAAGTAGAGCAGGGATTAGTAGGCGGATTATTCAATATAAAAGGAGCAGATAAAATAAAAGCTGTTCAGAAAGTAGCTGTAGAAAAAAGCCGTCTGAAAATTCCTATGATTTTCGGGATGGATGTAATCCACGGCTATGAAACTACTTTCCCGATTCCATTAGGATTGGCTGCGTCATGGGATATGAATCTTATCCAGCAGTCTGCAAGAGTAGCAGCCAGAGAAGCTGCTTCGGACGGAATCAACTGGACATTCTCTCCCATGGTGGATATTTCCCGCGAACCAAGATGGGGAAGAGTATCAGAAGGTTCTGGTGAAGATCCTTATTTGGGAAGTGAAATTTCTAAAAACATGGTGTATGGTTATCAGGGGAAAGACCTTGCTAACGGAACCAATATTTTAGCCTGCGTAAAACACTTTGCATTATACGGAGCCGGAGAAGCAGGAAGAGATTATAATACGGTTGACATGAGCCATGTAAGAATGTTTAATGAGTATTTTCCTCCTTACAAAGCAGCAGTGGATGCCGGTGTTGCTTCAGTAATGGCTTCTTTCAATGAAGTGGATGGAGTACCGGCAACAGGAAACAGATGGCTTCAGACGGAAGTATTAAGAAATCTATGGAAATTCAAAGGCTTCGTCGTAACAGACTATACCGGTATCAATGAAATGGTAGACCATGGCATGGGAGATCTTCAGCAGGTTTCTGCCTTGGCTTTAAAAGCCGGAGTTGATATGGATATGGTGGGAGAAGGTTTTTTAACAACTCTAAAAAAATCTCTTGAAGAAGGAAAAGTGAAACAGGCTGAAATTGATATGGCGGCAAGAAGAATTCTTGAAGCAAAATATGATCTAGGCTTATTTGATAATCCATACAAACACGGAGATGCAAAATTGGCAGCAAAGGAAGTCTATAATATGGAAAACCGTAATATAGCAAGAAGTGCAGCGGCTCAATCCATGGTGTTATTAAAAAATGACAATCAGGTATTGCCTTTAAAGAAATCAGGAACAGTTGCTGTAATTGGCCCATTGGTAAATAACTCAATGAATATGGCCGGAACATGGAGTGTTGCTACAAAACATGCTGCCTCAGTTTCTTTGATGCAGGGATTGCAGGCAAACTATGGAAAGGAAGTTAAGTTTTTATCAGCAAAAGGAGCCAATATAGATGATGATGCCAAGTTAGAAGAAATTTATGCAGCTCACGGTAAAAAAACAGACAGAGATAACCGTTCCAAAGAAGAATTGCTAAGAGAAGCTGTGGATGTTGCCGGCAAAGCAGATGTGATTGTCCTGGCTATCGGAGAATCTGCAGAAATGAGCGGAGAATCTTCTTCCAGAACGGAAATTACCATTCCTCAGTCTCAGGTTGATTTATTAAATGAATTAAAGAAAACCGGAAAACCGATTGCAATGGTTCTTTTCACAGGCCGTCCTTTAGCATTAACCAATGTAAAAGATACTCCGGATTCTATCTTGAATGCCTGGTTTGCAGGATCTGAAGCAGGAAATGCCATTGCAGATGTTCTGTTCGGAAAAGTAAACCCATCCGGAAAACTTCCGATGACTTTCCCAAGAAGCCTAGGGCAGGTGCCCATCTATTATAATGCTAAAAATACAGGTCGTCCGCTAAGTCAGGACAAAGTAGACAAATGTACTTATGAAAGATTCCGCTCCAACTATATGGACGAATGTAATACACCATTATATGCTTTCGGGTACGGATTGAGCTATACGAAATTCAATTACTCCGATATGGCGGTTTCCGCTAATACCGCGAAAGGAAATCAGACCGTTCAGGCATCAGTTACAGTAACGAATACAGGAAACTATGACGGCGCTGAAGTGGTTCAGCTGTATATCAGAGATAGGGTAGGAAGTATCACAAGACCGGTTAAAGAATTGAAAGGCTTCCAGAAAATATTTTTGAAGAAAGGAGAATCTAAAAAAGTAACTTTTGATATCACTCCTGAAAACCTGAAGTTTTACAACGGAGATTTGAAATACGACTGGGAATCAGGTGAATTCGATATCATGATCGGAACAAGTTCTGACAATGTACAGCATTCAAAGATTAACTGGACTAAGTAAGATCTGAAAAGTTCCTCCGGAGTTGTATATTTTCTATTCTTTGGCATGATTTTTAATAATAGATGTGTAATTATTATATACACATTGACATGAAAAAAACAATTTTATTAAGCACAATGTTCCTTGGTTCTTTAGTGTTTGCCCAAAAAGGAGCCATAAAAGGTGGTGACAAAGATGCACACGGATGTATTGGTTCAGCAGGGTATACTTATTCTCAGATTAAGAAAGACTGTATAAGAACTTTTGAACAAAAAATTAAGCTGACAGAAGTAGCTCCGAAAGACAGCTATACTTCAATAGCTGCAGTTATTTTCAGTAAAGACATGAAAAAAGCTGAGGTTTTTGTAAAAGATGCCGGTGAAAGAAGCATTATCCTTACCAGAACAGGAGGTAAAGCCAAAGTCTGGAAAAAGGATGGCTATGTATTGGTTCCTTACAAAAAGAACGGATATCAGCTTAAAAAAGATAATATCGTGATCTATCAATAAAATCCGATTTCAAAAAAGAAAAGCCATTCGCAAGAGTGGTTTTTTTTGTAACTTAGAAAATTAATTAATATCACATTTTGGGATATTTTAATCTATCAGAAAACAAAAATTTTACATATGAAAAAAATAATTTTATTTAGTACCTTGTTCCTTGGTTCATTCGTTTTTGCGCAAAAAAGTACTCCTGTTCTCGGAGGAGACAGAGATGTTCATGGTTGTATTGGTTCAGCAGGATATACTTATTCACAATTAAGAAATAATTGTATACAAACTTTCAATCAGAAAATAAAACTTAAAGAAGTAAATTCAGATAAAAGTTATACGACAATGACGGCAGTTATCTTTACTAAAAATCAGAAAAAGGCTGAAATTTTTATTCAGGATGGAAATGCAAAAAGTATCATTTTGGATAAAAAAGGAAAAGAAAAAGTATGGAAAAGCGGATCTCACATTAAAGACAGTTATGTCCTTACTCCTTATAAAAAAGGGTATCAAATCAAGAAAAATGATGTTGTCATCTATCAATAAGTTCAGACTTAAAAAGATATATAGCCACTCGGAAGAGTGGTTTTTTTGTGGTATAAATTTAATTAGATTTTAATATGACATGTTTTGTCACTTTAGGTAGATATTTTTGCATCATTATAGAATGAAAATATACAGAGAATTTACTTATAAATAGTGGGATTTACAGGATGCCACATTGAAGTGATTGTCATGTCTTAAAAAGTATTAAACTCGTTCTAAATAGAGTTTTTTTATCTTCCTTATTTTAAGAAAGTATATAAATATACAATAATGATTATTCGAAATAATAAACAAATTATCATTGTAAGTTGAATAAAACGAATAAGTTATATTTTTGTTTTAAAAAAATCTTTATATTGGACCTACCAAATTAAAGCGTAATCCGAAAAGCATAAGAGTAGGAGAAAAATCAAAAAATGTTACTATGAAAAACTTAAGAAAACTTTCAAAAAGAGAATTGAAAACTGTTCAGGGAGGTATCCCGATGTGTCTGGCAGGGTACTTCTGGTGCTCATTGGAAAGAAAATGTATTCCGGTAGGATCGCCATGCGGACTTATTATCGACTAATTAATTAAAAATAGTATAAAACAGGCTGTCTCAGAAATGGAATAGCCTGTTTTATTTGCTCTTACCAATCTACTTAGCAATCAGGAGCGTTAAGAAAATTTCAAATCCGTTAAAAAATTTCCACTGTCTGAGCATGGGACTTATTCAGAACCGAAGCAGAAACTTATGATCCATGCGAGTTTGGAAATTTTAGGAGTACATTCAAATTTTTAGCGTATGATTCCCGTCCTGAACTTTTGT
>NZ_QICX01000004.1:101127-101898 GCF_003201365.1 Chryseobacterium sp. CBTAP 102 | reverse complement strand
TTATTCAGAACCGAAGCAGAAACTTATGATCCATGCGAGTTTGGAAATTTTAGGAGTACATTCAAATTTTTAGCGTATGATTCCCGTCCTGAACTTTTGTATACTTTTGCTTCAAGGCAAAAGTATAAATGAAAATCATATTAAATATTTTACAAACTATTTGTTTTACTTCTTTTAGTCTGTGTCTTTTATTTATTCATGGTATTAGCCACCAGTCATTTAAAAAGTAGTATGTTACTCATTAATACCCGACTTAGGAATCAGGAGCGTTAAGAAAATTTCAATGTAATCCGTTAAAAAATTTCCACTGTCTGAGCATGGGGCTTGTTCAGAACCGAAGCAGAAACTTATGATCCATGCGAGTTTGGAAATTTTAGGAGTACATTCAAATTTTTAGCGTATGATTCCCGTCCTGAACTTTTGTATACTTTTGCTTCAAGGCAAAAGTATAAATGAAAATCATATTAAATATTTTACAAACTATTTGTTTTACTTCTTTTAGTCTGTGTCTTTTATTTATTCATGGTATTAGCCACCAGTCATTTAAAAAGTAGTATGTTACTCATTAATACCCGACTTAGGAATCAGGAGCGTTAAGAAAATTTCAATGTAATCCGTTAAAAAATTTCCACTGTCTGAGCATGGGGCTTGTTCAGAACCGAAGCAGAAACTTATGATCCATGCGAGTTTGGAAATTTTAGGAGTACATTCAAATTTTTAGCGGATGATTCCCGTCTTGAACTTTTGTATACTTTTGCTTCAAGGCAAAAG
>NZ_QICX01000004.1:0-101031 GCF_003201365.1 Chryseobacterium sp. CBTAP 102 | reverse complement strand
TATGATCCATGCGAGTTTGGAAATTTTAGGAGTACATTCAAATTTTTAGCGGATGATTCCCGTCTTGAACTTTTGTATACTTTTGCTTCAAGGCAAAAGTATAAATGAAAATCTTTTATTTGATTCAGAATAGGGTTGAAAAATCATAAAATCAGAATTTTTATCTCTCACTGAAAAACCGTATTTTTGTGCATCTAAAAAGTAAAAGAACGAATGAATTCCTACAAAAATCCATTGGAAGAGCGCTACTCCAGTGAAGAAATGTTATTTAACTTCTCACACAATAACAAATTCCAGAATTGGAGAAAGCTTTGGATAGCTCTTGCTGAAATCGAAAAAGACCTCGGACTTGATATTACAGACGAGCAGATCGCTGAGTTAAAAGCTAATGCTGAAAACATCGATTACGTAAAAGCTGCAGAGTACGAAAAAAAATTCCGTCATGATGTAATGGCTCACGTTCACGCTTATGGTGATGTGGCGCCTTCAGCAAAAGGAATTATCCACCTGGGAGCAACTTCGGCTTTTGTAGGAGACAATACAGACTTAATTCAAATCCGTGACGGACTTTTAATCTTGAAGAAAAAGTTGGTGAACGTGATGAAAAATCTTTCGGATTTTGCGATTCAATATAAAGACCTTCCCACTTTAGGATTCACCCACTTCCAGCCGGCTCAGTTAACAACAGTTGGAAAAAGAGCTACACTTTGGTTGCAGAGTTTGGTTCTTGACATCGAAGAATTGGATTTCTTCCTTGAAACCCTGCGTTTCAGAGGAGTAAAAGGAACTACAGGAACTGCTGCAAGTTTCCTTGAACTGTTCAACGGTGATTATTCTAAAGTAAAGCATTTAGATAAAGAACTTTCAAAAAGATTCGGATTCGAAAAAGTTTTTGGAGTTTCCGGACAGACTTACGATAGAAAAATTGATGCGAAAGTAGTTGCTTTATTAGGAAATATTGCACAATCTGCGCATAAATTCACAAACGATTTACGTCTACTTCAAAACCTTAAGGAAATTGAAGAACCATTCGAGAAAAACCAGATCGGTTCATCGGCGATGGCTTACAAGCGTAACCCAATGAGAAGCGAAAGAATCGGAGCATTGGCAAAATATGTAATGTCTCTTACAACGAGTTCTGCAATGGTAGCTTCTACACAATGGTTTGAAAGAACACTGGATGACTCTGCAAACAAGAGATTAACAATTCCTCAGGCATTTTTAGCAGTTGATGCTATTCTATTAATCTGGAATAACATTATGAACGGAATCGTTGTTTATCCAAACAGAATCAACAAGCACATTATGGAGGAACTTCCTTTCATGGCAACAGAATACATTATCATGGAAGAAGTAAAAGCTGGTGGTGACCGTCAGGAAATCCACGAAGTGATCAGAGTTCACTCGATGGAAGCTTCCAAGAAAGTGAAAGAAGAAGGAAAAGAAAACGACCTTATCGAAAGAATCTTAAACGATGATTCTTTAAAACTGGACAAATCAAAACTGAAAGAAGTTTTAGATCCTAAAAACTTTATTGGTTTCGCGCCGATCCAGACGGAGGAATTCATTAAAAATGAAGTGCAGCCGATTATAGACCAAAACAAAGATTTAATAGGATTGGAAGCTGATCTTAAAGTATAAAACAATATGCAGTCTTTTGGGCTGCATATTTTATTTCCAACCCCGTTTATGAAAAAACTACTGGTAGCCATTTTATTAACACCAATCATTTCCTTTTCTCAAAATAAGGTGGATTTACATTATTTTAAATCCAAAGATTCTTTAGTTGGAGTAAAAGATAAAGCTGGAAAAATAATTGTTCCGGCACAGTTCAAAATCTTTTCATTCCTTAAAGACGGAGATCCTGTAGAAGGAGAAACCATTCTTTTTGATGGAAGTAAAGAAGGCGAAGAACCGGAGAAAAATGCATGGGGATATGTGTATGACAAAAATGGAAAATTTCTGTACCAGCCTTTCCTTTATGATAATGGAGCAGATTACTTCTCCGAAGGTTTAAGAAGATTGGTTAAAAATGGTAAAGTAGGATTTGCAGACCGAAACGGAAAGATAATTATTGAAGCTGAGCATGATTTTGCATTTCCTTTTAATTACGGATATGCCACCTTTTGTGACGGCTGCGACTGGGAAAAAACAAATGACGAGCACAGATCTATTGTAGGCGGAAAATGGGGTGTAATGAATGTCAAAGGACAAACCATTCAGCCATTGTCAAAACCAACAGAGAAAGAGGTGGAAATAGACGGAAAATATTATCCGAACCCTTTTCAATACAATGAAAAAGAGAAGAATATCCTTCAGTTTTTTGAAAAGCAGAAGAAAAAGCTTTCAGATCTTCATTATGTAAATTTTTACAGCAAACTCTCTGAAAAAGAAAAAAATCTGTTTTTTGAAATTGTAGAAAGACCCAAAGAAAACTTCCCCTTTTATCAGGTAAATGCCTATGATTACAGGAAAAAAGAATTGGATATGCTTTATAGTTTCAAATTTCTGGTCTCAGAAGATGGAAAAACATTTTATGCAATAGGGGATTTTAATGAAAAGAAGATTCCTTTTGAAAACTGGTTAAAGGAAGAAATAGAAAGTGCAGAAGATTTTCAGAGGAAGCATAAGGATAACCCTAATAAATTTATAAACAAATAGCAGAACTTACTTAGCAGATGACAAAACATATAATAGTATTGATGTTGGCTTTGGGATTTGTGAAAAATTATGCACAAACAGATAAAGCAGTTTATTCATTCATAGATGCAGCTGCGAAGAAAGTTGCAGAAGAATCAAAAGCATACTCAGTTTCTGTCGGAATTATAAAAGATGGAAAAATCTATACCAGACACTTTGGAGAAATAGACAAAGGAAAAGGGAATAAAGCGGATGATAATACTTATTTTGCTATAGCTTCCATTACCAAACTTTTTACAGGGCAATTGCTGGCACAGGCAGTCCTGGATGGGAAAGTAAGCCTTGACGATGATATACGCAAGTATCTGAAAGAACCTTATCCCAACTTAGAATACAATGGTGTTCCCATAAAAGTCAGGAATGTAATTTCTTATGAAACCGCCTTACCTAGAAATCTCCCTATTGATGATGAGCTGAGAAAAAACATGACAGATGAAACGGCTTTTCTATACGAAAAGCTTAATGACGGATATACAAAAGAAGACTTTAAAAAAGACCTGGCTGCTGTAAAATTAGATGCACAACCAGGTACAAAATATAAATACAGCAATACAAGTCTGGAATTAACCGGTCTTATGCTGGAAAATATTTACGGAAAGAGCTATGAAACCCTTTTGAAAGAAAATATCTTTTCAAAAACCGGAATGAACCATACTAAACTGGAGCTTGATAAAAATGAAGTTCAGGCTAATGGATATCATGATAATTATCGTTTAATGCCCGTTTCACGAAGCCTTCTGTGGGGTTCAGGGGGTTCGAAAACAGAATCTACAATGGGTGATATGGTGAAGTTTTTAAAAGAAGAACTCGATTTACAAAACAAAACCGTACAGGAATCTCAAAGAAATATTGAAAATAGTAAAGAAGCTTGGTATGGATATTTTTGGGACAGATATTGCATTACCGAACATGGTAAAAGAGGCTTTAAGCATGGTGGATCTTATGGGATAAATAGCCTGTTTACAGTGTTTCCAGAATTGAATATTGGAGTATGCATCATTGTAAACATTAATGGACCTGAAACATTTTCCGCACTTTATAATGGTACAACAAGTTTAGTAGCTGATCTTGTCTCTACTTCAGATAAAAAGCAGGTGTATGGATATTACATAAAGAAGGATAAAATCGTTTTTTCTTACGCACATCCGAAAAATATGAATGGAAACCTTATCAATACCATGACTGTAGCAGGAAGTTTCAATAACTGGGATCCAGAAAATAAAGAATATCAGATGATAAAGAAGGGTAAAAACCTTTATGAACTTGAAGTTCCTGTCTCTCGATTTGAAAAAGGAAAGTCCTATTCCTTTAAATTTGTACTGAATAAAGAAGAATGGATTGGAGCTTCTAAAAACGCATCCAATAATGACGGTACCAAAGATAATAATCTGACACTGGTATTATAGGAAAAAGATAGAAGAAAAAGAAAGTAAAAGAGTAAATTTGTACTCAATAATATAGAGTGGATGATAACACTCAAACAGAGGATCTGTACAGAATGCAACAATCTGATAGGGATACTCTGAACTCAGAAAGTAAAAAGAAAAATAAATCTAATATTAAAAATCTGATATTTAATTTTTAATGATGTTACAGAATCAAAATCATCAACAATTAATGACCGATCTTAAGGAGCTGGTAGACAAGACAAGAAGTCAGGTTGCAGCTCAGGTAAACTCGGCAATGGTGGTTTTATACTGGGAAATAGGGAAAAGAATAAATGAAGATGTTTTAGATAATAAGAGAGCAAAGTATGGCAAAGAAGTTATTGTACAGATCTCTCAACAACTTACGTTAGAATTTGGAAATTCATTTTCCGAGAAAAATATCCGAAAAATGATGCAGTTTGCGTCTGTTTTTAATGATTTTAATATTGTCGCATCAGCGATGCGACAATTATCGTGGACTCACTTCCTGCTTCTCATTCCTATTTCACAAGATACTAAAAGAAATTTTTATCTTGAAGTTTGTAAAATTGAAAATTGGAGTGTCAGAGTCTTGAGAGAAAAAATCAATTCTCTGCTTTTTGAACGAACAGCAATAAGCAAAAAGCCTGAGGAAATAATAGATAAAGAATTGAAAAACTGGTCTGAAAAGAATATTTTAAATCCTGATTTAGTTTTTAAAGACCCCTATTTTCTTGATTTTTTAGAATTGAAAGATACCTTTTCTGAAAAAGATTTGGAAGAAGCCATTATCGTGGAGCTGCAAAAATTCATTTCTGAGTTGGGAAGTGATTTTGCCTTTCTTTCAAGACAAAAAAGAATCACAATAGATAATAGAGATTACTACCTGGATTTACTTTTCTATCATAGGAAACTAAAATCTTTAGTTGTTATCGAGCTAAAATTAGGTGAATTTGAAGCCAGTCATAAAGGTCAGATGGAGCTATATCTCTCATATCTGAATAAATATGAAAAAGTAGAAGGGGAGAACCCTCCCATTGGTTTAATCCTTTGTTCAGGAAAAAATTCCGAACATATAGAACTCATGAATCTGGAAGGGGATAATATAAAAGTAGCAGAATATTTACTTATCTTACCTTCTGAAAAAGTTTTGCTTGAAAAATTGCATCGTTCAATAGAGATAGCAAGAAATAAATTTGAAAATAAAAAATAAATCTAATATTAAAAATCTGACATCTAATGTCTAATAACAAAAGAATTTTCGTAGAAAAAAGAGGAATTTTCGATGTTGAAAGTCCAAAAATTTTTGATGAAGTAAAAGCGGTTATCCCGGCAGTTCAAAGCGTGAAAGTATACAATGTATATGATATTTTCAACCTGAATGACGGAGAATTTGAAAAAGTGGTGAATAACACTTTCGTAGACCCTGTTACTGATATTTTACACTCAGAAAACCCTGCAAAAGCTATTCATTTCGGAATGGAATTTTTACCGGGACAGTATGATCAGAGAGCAGACTCTGCACAACAGTGTATCGCTTTGCTGACAGAAAATGAAAAATCAAAAGTAAGAAGTGGAAAGCTGATCGAATTTGAAGGCGTTTCCGAATCAGATTTGGTTAAAATCAAAGACCTTCTGATCAACAAAGTGGAATCTCAGGAAAAAGACTTATCCGTTCTGGATATTCCTGCAGAAGAAGCACCGTCAAAAGTAATCATCCATGAAAATTTCATCAATTTTAATGATGCTGAACTTGAAAACTTCTATAACAATCATGGTTTTGCATTAGGATTGGATGACCTGAAATTCATTCAGGAATACTTCAAAACTGAAGAAAGAAATCCTACGGAAACAGAATTAAAAGTATTAGACACGTATTGGAGCGACCACTGTCGTCACACCACTTTCGAAACACAGTTGTCAGACATTCAGTTTGAAGGTCAGTTCAAACACACATTGGAAACCATTTTCAATGATTATATCGAAAAAAGAAAATTCTTAGGCCGTGAGCTGAAGCCCATTTCATTAATGGACCTTGCAACAGTATGCGGTAAATATTTCCATAAGACAGGAAACCTGGATAATCTTGTTATCTCAGACGAGATCAATGCATGTACCATCCAGATTGAAGCAGAATACGACGGTAAAAAAGAGCCTTGGTATTTATTATTCAAAAATGAAACACACAACCACCCAACAGAAATTGAACCTTTCGGAGGGGCTTCTACTTGTTTGGGAGGTGCTATCAGAGACCCATTATCCGGAAGATCTTTCGTTTTCCAGGCGATGAGATTAACAGGTGCTGCAGACGTTTTAGAATCTGTTGACAAAACTTTACCAGGAAAATTACCTCAGAAAACCATTACAAAACAGGCTGCCAACGGATATTCATCTTACGGTAACCAGATCGGTCTTGCTACCACAATGGTTTCTGAAATCTATGACGAAGGCTACAAAGCCAAAAGAATGGAAGTAGGTTTCGTTACCGGAGCAGTTCCTGTAGATTGGGTAAGACGTGAAAAACCTGAAAATGGTGATTCCATCATTATCTTAGGAGGTGCAACAGGTCGTGACGGAGTAGGAGGAGCAAGCGGAAGTTCAAAAGAACAGGACGAGACTTCAATCCACACCATGAGTTCCGAAGTTCAGAAAGGAAATGCGGTAGAAGAACGTAAAATTCAGAGACTATTCAGAAATCCTGAAGTAACGAAGCTGATCAAAAAATCAAACGACTTCGGAGCAGGAGGAGTTTCCGTGGCAATCGGTGAGATTGCAGACTCTTTAGAAGTGAACCTTGATGTATTACCATTAAAATATGAAGGATTAAACGGAACCGAGCTGGCTATTTCTGAATCTCAGGAAAGAATGGCGGTGGTAGTAGATCCTCAGGATAAAGAAAAATTCATCAGATTCTGTGAAGCTGAAAACATTGTTGCCGTAGAAGTAGCAAAAGTGACAGATTCAGGAAGAATGCAGATGTTCTGGAAAGGAGACAAAATTGTAGACCTTTCAAGAGCTTTCTTAGATACCAACGGATGTTCAAAATCTCAGGAAGTGAAGATCACTCACCTTGAAGAAGTCAAAGAAGAAACAAAAGCTTTCACCGCAGAAAACTTCCTGAACATCTTAAAAGATAAAAACGTAGCTTCCCAGAAAGGACTGCTTGAAATGTTCGACTCTTCAATTGGAGCAACAACAGTAGCAATGCCTTTAGGTGGAAAATATCAGCAAACCTTAATGGAAGGAAGTGTGCAGACACTACCAATTTTAGGAGCAAAAGACATTAAAACCGTTTCTCTGGCGAGCTGGGGATTCGATGCTGAAATCTCAAAACAAAACTCATTATTGGGAGCATCTTACGCTGTTGTAGAAAGTGTGGCGAAGATTGTAGCCATGGGAGGTGATTATAAAAACATCAGACTTAGCTTCCAGGAATACTTCGAAAAATTAGGACAAAATCCTGAAAAATGGGGTAAACCTTTAGCTTCACTTTTAGGAGCTTATGATGCGCAGATCAATTTAGGTCTTGCAGCCATCGGAGGTAAAGATTCCATGAGTGGAACGTATCAGGATCTTAATGTTCCGCCAACCCTGATTTCTTTTGCATGTGCTAACGGAGATAAAGAAAATATCATTTCTCCTGAACTGAAAAGCGCAGGAAACAAACTGTATTTCTTCAATCATATCGCTCAGGAAAGCGGGCTTCCAGATTATAGTGCTTTAAAAGAAATTTTTGAATTCATTTTCGAAAACATCAAAGCAGGAAAAATTGTTTCTGTGAAAACAGTGAAAGAAGGAGGTCTTGCAGTTGCTTTAGCCAAAATGAGCTTCGGAAACAGATTAGGAGCAGAGATCAATGCTGATGAAAATGCATTATTAGCGAAAAATATCGGAAGCTTAGTTATCGAGGCGAAAGAAGAATTAAGCGCAGCTGCCCTTCAGTTGATCGGAGAAGTAAAAGGCTCAGGAACCTTGAAAATTAACGGTATTGAATCAAACATTACAGATCTTGTAGCTGCTAATACCAATACTTTCGAGAACCTTTTCCCGACAGTAGAAAAAGAAAAGATCACGGTTGAAATTGATGCAAAATCAAACTCAATCCATCCAAGAAATATTATCATTAAAAAACACGGGATTGCACAGCCTAAAGTGTTTGCTCCGGTATTCCCGGGAACCAACTGTGAATATGACACGCTGAATGCATTCCAGAAAGAAGGCGCTGTAGTAAGCAGTCTGCCTTTAATCAATATCAATCACCAGTTACTCGATGAAAGCATTGATGCATGGGTGGAAGAGATCAGAACATCTCAGATCCTTGCTTTCTCAGGAGGCTTCTCTGCGGGCGATGAGCCGGATGGTTCTGCAAAATTCATTGTAAACGTTCTGAAAAACGAAAAAATGAAAAATGCAGTACACGAATTATTAGGCAGAGATGGAATGATTATCGGGATCTGTAACGGATTCCAGGCATTGGTGAAATCAGGATTGTTACCTTACGGAAGAATCAAGGATTTGGATGAAAACTCTCCAACATTAGCTCACAATGCCATCAGAAGACACATTTCTCAGATGGTTACTGTAAAGGTAGTGAACGATGAAAGTCCATGGTTAAAAGGAATGAAAGGTCAGACTTACACCATTCCGATCTCTCATGGAGAAGGACGTTTCATGGCTTCAGAAGAAGAAATCAGGAAATTGTATGAAAACGGGCAGATTGCAACACAGTACATCGACTTCGATGGAAACATTGCTCACGGAATGCCGTTCAACCCGAACAATTCATTATTCGGAATTGAAGGAGTGACCAGCCCATGTGGAAAGATCTACGGAAGAATGGGACATCCGGAACGTTTTGCTGAAGGTCTCATGAAGAATATACCAACCGCGAATTATCACAACATATTCAAAAACGGTGTTGAATACTTCAAATAACAATACAAGAAAAATGATCGTCATCCATGGCGGTCATTTTTCGTCTTTAGGAGGTTTTTACGAAGAAGCTTCCCGCGTGCTGATGAAGGATTTGGATTGGAAAGTAGGAACGTTGGATGGCTTTGATGACATCCTTTACGGAGGTTTCGGAGTATTTGAAAACAAAGAAGAAATTGAAATCATCTGGAAAGAATCACAGAAGTCAAAAGAAGACTTAGGCTTTAAGGCTACCCGTGAATTCTATGAAAATAAAATCAGACAGGGAAAACCTTTCAACATAGAATTGATTCAGCGGAAATTAGACGAATTGATTGAAGGAAAAGAACAAACGCTTTTTGAAATCCTGATTGAAATTATAAAATCACATACCAATATTATACTGAGACTGGAATGATGAGTAATGAGTAATGAGTAATGAGTGGAAATTTTGTAGCGTTGACATTTCCAGCTAGCTTTATCAAATCAACTTGTTGATTCCTTCTTTGCTTACTTTGGTCAATATGCTAACAATAAGATCTTTGCGTCAAAAAAACAGAAAATATTATTAACCATTAAGAATAATAAAGATTGTAAGGTGAGTTAAGATTCATCTAGGATGAATAAATAAATAATAACTTCAGCTGTTACCTTAATAATTCTTCATTTCTTACAAAACCTTAATGGTTCAAATCACTTAATTCAACAAGGATATAAATACGTCTATTGCTGAGTGAAACGCCCTTGCGAACGAAAAAATTAATATAATACTTTGCGCCTTTTGCGTTAAAAACTTACAATTTGAAAGATATTAATATAATTTTTCTCACTATTTTTACTTTAACAAAAAAGGAAACAATAGAAGTTGAATGAAGAAAATTATGTACGGGCTGTTCTTTGGTGACAGCATTACTTACGGAGAATATGACGGAGTTTTTGGCGGTTGGGTAGATATTCTGAAAAGATATGCCCTGCAGAAATTTCATGAAGGAAACAGAGATGAACTCATCCTGTTCAATCTAGGAATAGGAGGAGAAACCACTGAAGGATTACTGAAAAGAATGCCTTACGAATTAAAAGCAAGAAATTCAGCTGATGGAAATATTGTTTTTCTAAGTTACGGAGCCAATGATCTTGCGGTAAAAGATGGAGTACAGATCGTAGATCCTGAAAAATTTAAAAATAATATTAAAGAAGCTGTAGCACATGCCAGACAGTTTTCCAATGAGATTTATCTGGTAAGTATTCTCCCTTTTTCTCAAAAGATACATGGAGTAGTGGTAAGCTCCGGGAAAAAGAGAATCAATGAAGATGTAGTGCTTTATAATCAGATTCTGAAAAATATTGCAGCCGAAGAGGCGTTGGTGTATATTGATTTTTATTCTGCATTTTTAGAAGATAAGGAAATTTTATTGTCTGCAGACGGTGTACACCCCAACGAAAAAGGCTATGGAATGATGGCCGAAATCGCAATCCCAATCATTGAAAAATATTTATAATGCCTCATTTATTTTCTTACGGAACCCTGCAGAAAGAGCAGGTTCAAATGGAAACCTTCGGAAGACTTTTACAAGGTGAAAAAGACACTTTATCAGGCTACAAATTAAGTATGCTTGAAATTACAGATCCTGAAGTACTTCGGAAAAGCGGTCAGCAATACCATCCCGTACTTGAATTTTCAGGAAATGATAATGATGAGGTTGAAGGAATGCTTTTTGAGGTGACAGAAGAAGAAATCCTTCAGGCTGATGAATACGAAGTGGATGATTACAAAAGAATCGAAACCGTTTTTAAATCTGGAAAAAAAGGGTTTATCTATGTCGGGAAATAGTCATTGCAAGCAACGCGAAGTAATCTCAAATAAGAGTTAGAACTATGATTCAAATGATTTTATCAAGGATATAATTCCAACGGTCTCTTTGTCATTCCGAGCAAAGCAAGGAATCTAAGCTTGAATCTTCTCTCGCAGATCTCGCAAATGGAATACTTTTAGACTTAATAGGTGCTTTTCTACTGATATGACAAATTTAATATTCAATAGAAGTGGGCTTTAGCCCACTTATCCTATAAAAATAAATTCACTGGCTTCAGCCCAAACTTAAAAAACTGCTGACATACCCTTGTCACAACCTGTTTTTATCTTTGTCCTAACAAAAAATCAAGAAATGAATAACGTAAAAGTGGCACCTTTTAAGGTCATCGGAATTTCAGTAAGAACAACCAATGAAAATGGACAGGCAGGAAAAGATATTCCGCTTCTATGGGAGAAAATGATCAGCGGGAATATTGTCAATTCCATTCCAAATAAAATAGACAATACCATTTATTCTATCTACACGGATTACGAAAAAGACCACACAAAGCCTTATACAACAGTACTCGGATGTAAAGTAGAAAATCTTAACTATATTCCGGAAGGAATGACGGGTTATTCTTTTGATGGCGGAGATTATCTGAAATTTACTACAAAAGGAGATCTTTCAAAAGACCTGGTAATTCATGAATGGTTAAAAATCTGGAATATGGACTTGGACAGGATATTTACTGCCGATTTTGAAGTCTACGGAGAAAAAGCACAGAATCCTTCAGACGCAGAAGTTGATATTTTCATCGCTGTGAAATAAAAGATGAAAAAATAAAATATCTCTAATCATCACAAATTTAGAACCGAAGGACTAAACATTCCCCTCCTCCGGAGGGGTGTCAACAATTCAAAGAATTTTTGACGGGGTGGTCTAAAACTTCCAGCTCCCAGCTTCTTTCTTCCGGCTCAGCTAAAAAAATATTTCCAGTACACCAGAATCCCAACACTCACAGAAGCAATAGCCGTAAGCACTACAGCTCCGGCTGCAATGTCTTTAATAAAGCCAATTCTTTTGTCGAAATCAGGTTGAACGATATCACAGATCTTTTCAATAGCAGTATTGAAAATTTCAGCACTTAGGACAGCAAATGAGGCTATAAGAACCAATGCTGCATCTGTATAACTTAAATCGAAATAAAAAATAAAGAAAAGGTTAATGAAGAATATCAGAAGCTCAATCTGGAAATTTCTTTCCGTCTTTATCATCATGAAAACACCCCGGAAAGCATTGAGAAAACTTTTATGGATAGGAGGTTTTTGCATGGTTTTGAACTTTTCAGGCAAAGATAGGCTTTGTATTTTGATAAAAAAATGAATCTCTGAAGAAATACAGGCATAATGTCAAGGCTCAAAACAAATTAAGGATCTTTGTGAAAAACTCCCCCATATTATTCTTTTCTTTGTTGTATCTATTTATTATATTTGTAGAAACTTATTTTATAAATCTATGAAATTTATTATTTCAAGTGGTGAACTGCAGAAGGCTTTGCAAACTGTAAGTGGCGTAATATCAAGCTCTCAATCGAGACCGATTTTAGAAAACTATCTTTTTGAATTAGACGGAAATAATGTTACCATTACAGCATCTGACGGCGAGACAACTCTTGTTACTTCTCTGGAAGTAAAGTCTGATGATACAGGTAAATTTGCTGTTCCTGCTAAAATTTTTCAGGATTTTATCAAGACATATGGTGAACAGCCTCTCACATTTGTTGTAAAAGACAATGCCGAAGGTACTGGAAGCCAGCTTGAGATTTTAGACGAAAAAGATAATTTCGCAGTAGCATTAGACAATGCTGATGACTATCCTGAATTGCCGGAATTCGACGCTTCACAAAGTGTAACGATGCCGGCAGGAGTTTTGTCTGAAGCGTTGACAAATACTTTATTTGCTACCAGTAACGACTCTCTTCGTCCGGTAATGACAGGAGTTCTTTTCCAGTTTGGAGAAAACGAAACCAATTTTGTTTCTACTGACTCCCACAGATTGGTGGTGTACAAAAGAGCTGACCTGATGAATGCCGAACCGATGGAGTTTATCATGCCTAAAAAGCCTCTGAACATTTTCAAAAATATCCTGGCAACTTCCAATGAAGACGTTACCATCGACTTCAATGAGAATATGGCTAAATTTACTTTTGGCAAGCATATCTGGATCTGCAGACTGATTGATGGAAAATATCCAAACTATACAGCGGTAATTCCGAAGGAAAATCCAAATGTATTGACGATCAACAGAAACCTTTTGTTGGGAGCGATCAAAAGAGCATCCATCATGTCTAATAAATCTACCAATCAGGTACGATTCAAACTTTCTGGAAATATTCTTCACCTTCATGCTGAAGATACTGAATATGCAAACAAAGCAAACATGCAGATTCCTTGTGACTACAACGGAGAAGATATCAACATCGGATTCAGTTCAAAATTCTTAACAGAAATGCTGACGATTTTAGGATCTGATGATATTACCATGAAAATGTCTCAGCCTAACAGACCAGGGATCATTGAACCTCTTGATGGTCTTGAAGAAAACGAAAATATCTTAATGTTATCAATGCCGGTTATCGGATTGTAATATTAGCATAACAAATAATAGAAAGCCGGAATTTTCCGGCTTTTTTTGTAGGGTCTAATCGACTTAGGAATTAGGAGCGTTAAGAAAATTTAAAGGTAATCCGCCAAAAAATTTCCATTGTCTGAGCATGGGATATATTATTGAACCGAAGAAGAATCAGACGATCCATGCGAGTTTGGAAATTTTAGGAGTACATTCAAATTTTTAGCGGATGATTCCCGTCTTGAACTTTTGTATACTTTTGCTTCAAGGCAAAAGTATAATAAGAAAAAGGCGTATTCAAAAGAATATTAAATAAATAGTGTTATTTGTGAATCATTAGCGTCATTAGTGTTTAAATCAACTCCTCATGGAAATAAAAATACAGCTTTATCACACTTCAGATTTTCCCTCAGAATTCACTACAGAAAACTACAGTGTAATTCTGTGGAAAGGGTCTGGTGTTTTCTCTGTAGATGCTATTAATTATTCTTACGGCGGATATAATATTCTGTTTCTTTCTCCTTATCAGAAGTTGAAACTGGCTGCTGAATCGGAGGAAAACATCCATATACTTTTCTTTCATGGGGATTATTATTGTATAGAGTATCACAAGGAAGAAGTAGCATGCAACGGGCTTCTCTTCAATAATATTTATCTGAATCCAGGCGTTGAGCTGTCAGAAGAAAACTTCAATTATATTCTTGAGCTTTTTAATCATATTCAAAAAGAAGAATCTGAAAAACATCCATTTTCGGAATCTATTATCAAGACCTATATTCAGCTAATTCTTGCTATTGGCAGCAAACAGAAAATCAGTATTGAAAATACCTTGGTTTCTAGCGAAAAGCTTCCCAATAAAAATGCTGCAGAATTTCAGAAACTGCTGGAATCCCATTTTAAAGCGGAAAAAGAACTGTCATTTTACAGTGACAAACTGAACATCACCAATAATACTTTGAGCAAAGCTGTAAAAAAAGAATTTTCCAAAACACCCACACAGCTTATCAACGAAAGAATTATCCTGGAGTCAAAAAAGTTACTGCATTTAACTTACAGATCTGTAAAGGAAATTGCCTCTGAGTTGGGATTTGCAGATGAATTCTACTTCAGCAGGTATTTCAAAAAAGCGGTAGGGTGTTCTCCAAAAAATTACAGAGAGAAAGTAGGAATCTCTGTGGTCGCAAAAATGTCCATGTAATATCCTGAAATGTCTATGTTGACGCTGTAACCATGTGAATACCTTTGATGGAAAATAAATCACATGAAAAACAACATAATTTACCAGCAACTCTTACAATTGGATGCTTACTTTTTAAATTTTCTCAGAATTTCAATTTTCATCGTTATGGTCTGGATTGGAGGCCTGAAGGCATTTCATTACGAAGCCGACGGAATTGTACCTTTCGTAGCCAATAGTCCACTGATGAGTTTTTTCTACAAAAATGCAGGTAATAAAGTTATTAATGCAGATAAAAAACGGGTTGCAGAATACACTTTGTATAAAAATCCGGAAGGAAAAGTGGTTCAGAAAAATATTGACTGGCATCAGGAAAACGGAACCTATGCCTTTTCCTACGGTTTAGGGACAATGATCGTTGTAATAGGAGCTATGGTGCTACTGGGAATTTGGTTTCCTAAAATTGGAGCTTTGGGTGGAGTATTAACATTTTTAATGTCATTGGTTACGTTGTCGTTTCTGATCACTACCCCTGAAGTTTATGTCCCCAATCTTGGCGGAGATGGAGTAACACCTCAGTCTGGTTTTCCATATCTGTCAGGAGCAGGACGTTTGGTTTTGAAAGATATTATCATGATGACCGGAGGGCTGGTATTATTTTCAGACAGCCTGAAGAAGGTAGTAAGACCTTTGAGGCAGTAGATTCCCGAATCAGCAGCTGAAAGATTAACGAAAATTTATTATCTTAAAATCGCTTCTAAATTTCTCTATTTCTCAAAAAAACACGACATTTGTAGCTCGAAAAATCATACCGGAATAAGGCGTGGAATTTCAAATAAAAGTTTCAAAATAGAACAGATGAAATCTTAAAACTCATCTGACGAATTAAATAAGAGATAGATTAACAAATGAAAATATCAAACAACTGGCTGAAGGACTTTGTAAAAACGGAATCAAAAACTGAAAGAATCGGTGAATTCCTTACAGATATTGGTCTTGAGGTTGAAGGGATAGATAAATTTGAAAGTGTAAGAGGCAGCCTGGAAGGAATTATTATAGGTAAAGTTTTAACTTGCGAAAAACATCCTAATGCTGACAAACTGAAGAAGACAACTGTAGACGTAGGAAACGGAAAGGTGCTGAACATTGTTTGCGGTGCTCCTAATGTAGAAGCTGGGCAAACTGTTCCGGTAGCTGTTGTCGGAACTAAAATCTATGACAAAACAGGAAACTTTTTTGAAATTAAAGAAGCCAAAATCAGAGGAGAGGTTTCCCAGGGAATGATTTGTGCAGAAGATGAACTTGGTCTTAGTGATGATCATGGAGGTATCATGGTACTGGATGAAACCCAATATGAAGTAGGGAAAAACTTTGCTGACTATTTTGAACTTACCAATGATGAGGTTTTTGAAATCGGGTTAACGCCGAACAGAACAGATGCTATGTCTCACTATGGTGTTGCCAGAGATTTACATGCCTACCTTTCTACAAACCAATTGAAGTCGCAATTTAATAAAGTAGCTTCTGAAGCTTTGAATAACGAGGGAACTCATGATTTTAAACTGGAAATTGAAGATGCAGAATTGTGTCCAAGATATATCGGAGCTGTGATTGAAGATGTAAAAGTTGCAGAATCACCATCGTGGTTAAAAGACAGATTGAAAGCGATCGGATTAAGCCCGATCAATAACGTTGTAGATATTACCAACTATATTCTTCACGGGTACGGACAGCCGCTTCACGCATTTGATGCAGATAAAATTGCAGATAAGAAAGTGAAAGTAGGTGTAGTAAAACCCGGAACGAAATTTACGACTTTAGATGGTGTTGAAAGAACATTGAATGGTTCTGAAATCATGATCAAAGACGGTAAAGATAAACCAATGTGTATTGCCGGAGTATTCGGAGGTGAGAACTCAGGAGTATCAGAAACAACGACAACAATATTCCTTGAAAGTGCTTACTTTAACCCGGTTGCTGTAAGAAAAGGAGCTAAAGCGCACAGCCTGAATACAGATGCTTCTTTCAGATTTGAAAGAGGAGTAGACCCGAATCTTACAAGAACAGCCATCACTCACGCTATTAAAATGATTCAGGAAATTGCTGAAGGAAAATTAGTAGGAGAGTTACTGGAGGAATATCCTAAGAAAATAGAAGATAACTATGTGATTATCAGATTCTCTAAAATTGAGCAGATTTTAGGAACAAAAATTCACAGAGAGAAAGTAAAAGAAATCTTAAAAGCATTGGAAATTCAGGTTTTAAATGAAATTCCAAACGGTTTTGAAATCTCTGTTCCTGCTTACAGAGCAGATGTAACAAGAGAAATTGATGTGATTGAAGAGATCTTAAGAATCTACGGATACAATAAAATTGATGCTCCACAGAAGTTTTCATTTACGCCGGTTAAACTGAGTACTAACGATCAGGATGAGCTGGAAAACAGCTGGGCAAGAACTTTACAGGGGCTTGGTTTCAATGAAGTGATGAACAACTCATTAACTTCTGTAAAAGATGAAACAGATGCTGTAAAGCTATTGAATCCTTTAAGCGGTGATCTGGCATTCATGAGAAAGTCTTTATTAGAAGGACTTCTTCAGAATACAGTATACAATATCAACAGAAAGAATCAGGATATCAAGTTCTTCGAATCAGGAAAAATTTATCACAAAAAAGATAAATACGAAGAAAGAAAACAATTAGCTTTATTGGTTTCAGGAAGAGATGTTGCCGAAAACTGGCTTCAGCCAAAATCTGCGGTAAGCTTCTATAATCTTAAAGCCTATGTAAAAGTTTTACTGGAAAGACTTGCTGTGGATTATAAAGAAGTTGCTTTGTCTGATGAAAGATTCTCTGATGCACTGGCATATGAAGTTGACGGTAAAGCATTGGTAAGAATTGGAAAAGTATCTCCGGCCTTATTAAAAGACTTTGATATTGATCAGGAATGTTTCTATGCAGAGATTGAACTGGAATATGCTCAGGAACTTCGTTCTAAAAATCAATTAAAATTCAAAGACATTCCGAAATTCAACAAAATCAGAAGAGATCTGGCTTTACTGATTGATAAAACGGTAAACTATCAGGATTTATATCAGACGGCTAAGAAGAACAAATCTCCATTCATTAAGAATATTAACCTGTTCGATGTATATGAAGGTAAAAATCTTCCTGAAGGTAAGAAGTCTTATGCGATGAGTTTTGAGTTGTTAAATGAAGAGAAAACTCTTGAAGAAAAAGAGATTACTGAAGTAATGGATTCTCTGATCAAAGCTTTCCAGAAGGAATTCAACGCAGAGTTGAGATCTTAATACTTGAAAATACATTTTATTAATAATAGAAACGGACTTTTTTAAGTCCGTTTTTTTGTTTTATTGAGTTGTTGTCAGGCTTGGGCTAAAGCCATTGGTCTGTTTGTGTTTTAAACAAACGGGCTGAAGCCCGTTCATATTGAATCGCATTAGTGATATTAGTGAAAATATTAGTGTTATTCGTGTTAAAATGAAAATTTTGTATAAAAACAATCTATCCACAGTCTTTGTCACTCCGTAGATGCCTCAATATATTTTATAAACCAGTTATAGTATAGATTCCTTCGGAATGGCAAAGGCAACGCTACAACTTTAGGGCAGATAAAGCTCTTATGTCTTAACGCTTTCAACCCTTTTTTTGATTATCAACAGTGTAAAAATAACTCTGAAAATTATTCAAAATATCAACTGTTAAAGAATAATAAAATTCATTGCAACCCGTTTAAATAATATAATTTCCGTAAATTTGGGTTAATTCAAAAAGAAAAAAATGAAAAATCTTTTTTTAAGTATATGTACAGCTGCAGTTTTGGCTTCATGTGGATCTATGACAAGCCCGTCTGCATCTAAAGTGGGAAAAGCTCAGCCTGCTCTTGCCAGCACAAAATGGACATTGGCTGAAACGGTAAAAGGTAAAGTTCCAACATTAAATATTGAAGGAGAAAAGATCACTGGAAATGCAGGATGTAATAACTATTTCGGAACGGCTACAATTGATCCTTCTACAGGAAGTTTTACAGCCGGACAGATGGGATCCACAAAAATGATGTGCAGCAACATCGGAGTAGAGCAGAATTTTATGGATATGATGGGAAAAGCTAATAAATATGTGGTTTCAGGAAATACTTTAGAATTGTACAAAGACAATCTTTTACTATTGAAATTCACTAAATCAGAATAAAAAACAAAAGGAACTCAATAGAGTTCCTTTTTTATGTTTAGAGTGTTATTAATCTTCCTCTTCTTCATCGTACTTAGCCAACTCTTCATCGCACCATTTGAATGCTGCTTCTACTACTTTAGTAGCCTCGTCTGCCATCGTTTCTTCATCATCACCTTCAAGATCATCTAACCACTCAACTTCTTCTTCCTCAACGTTTAAGATAAATCTTGGATATTCTGTATGAACCACGAATAGATCCTCTGGAAATTCCGAATTATCTGCTAATAAAAACTTTGGTAATTTCATTTTTTTAATGTTTTAACTTTCTCAAAGATAATTAAAATTATTGATTTAAGATGACTTCAAAAACATTTTTGAAACTTTTTCAGCTTTTTTGCTTTCAGAATAATCATAGAACCCTTCTCCTGATTTTACACCCAGTTTTCCGGCTGTCACCATATTGACAAGCAAGGGGTTCGGAGCGTACTTAGGATTTTTGAAACCGTCATACATAACGTTCAGAATAGCAAGACATACATCAAGACCAATAAAGTCTGCCAGCTGAAGCGGACCCATCGGGTGAGCCATCCCCAGTTTCATTACCGTATCAATTTCTTCTACACCAGCCACTCCGTTGTAAAGTGTCTCGATAGATTCGTTAATCATTGGCATTAAAATTCTGTTCGCCACAAAACCAGGATAGTCATTCACCTCTACAGGAACTTTACCCAAGGTTTTACTCATTTCATAAATGGCATCAAAAGTCTCTTTAGACGTAGAATATCCTTTGATGATTTCTACCAGTTTCATAATAGGAACCGGGTTCATGAAGTGCATACCGATTACTTTATCAGCTCTTTTGGTAGCCGCAGCAATTTTTGTGATAGAAATAGAAGAAGTATTGGTTGCAAGGATACAGTTGGCAGGAGCCAGCTCATCCATCTGACCGAAGATCTTCAGTTTAAGATCAAGGTTTTCTGTAGCAGCTTCTACAATAAGATCAGCAGATCCCGCAGCATCGTTCAATGCTGTGAAAGTAGTGATGTTGCCTAAAGTTTCAGCTTTTTGCTCCTCTGTAAGATTTCCTTTTGCAATGATTCTGTCAAGATTGGTAGTAATGGTTTTTAAACCTCTGTCCAAAGCTTCCTGGGATACATCTACAAGATTTACTTTAAAACCGCTCTGTGCGAAAGTATGTGCAATACCATTCCCCATGGTTCCCGCTCCGATAACTACAATGTTTTTGATCATTTTTCCTTTATTTTTTATAGATAGTTAAATTTTTTACCTCCGTAAGGTCAGATTGTGTGACAACAGCTGTTGAATCAAAAGTAACATTTCCTATACTCTGACTTTTTTTACTGTTGTTCTGGTTGGAAACAGTAGCCGTTAATCCTCTTATCAATCGTTTTTTCTGATTTTTTGTGAGGAAGTCTGTGCCAACGTATAACGTAAATTCGCCTTCTCTTCCCATGCCTTTTTGGATCAGGACTTCCATGCTTTTTATCTGGCTTTTATTCTTAAATTCTTTCAGAAAGCTCATCACAGGTTTATCAGATGCAGGGCCACAGCATACGCTTCCGTAGCTGATCTCTAAATAATTCTGATTCTTCTGAGCGTAAAAGAATGTGAAAGCGAATAGAGCCGTTGTTATTATTATTTTTTTCATGTTAAATCGCTTTAAAAATAAGCTTAATATTTTATTTATTAAAATTATCCCAAACGATCTTCGAAATATCGGAAACCATTCTCGTATTTACCCTTTCTGTTTCTGTGGAATTGCTTACAAATATGGCAATTGCGTAATGTTTTCCGTTGGGTAGAGTAATGATTCCCATATCGTTTTCTGCTACTGTAAGAATGTTATCGGGCTTTCCGGAAGAGCCTTTTTTATGGGCAACAGGTGTTCTTTTGGGCAGCTGTTCCACAATTTTATTAGTTCCTGTTGTGGTAGCGAGCATAATTTGCATTAAGAAATCTGTGGATTTCTTGGAAAGTAATTTTCCGTCATAGAATTTTTTTAAAAGTACTACAGTGGAGTTGGTGCTGCTTTCATTTCCATATTGATTTTTCCAGTCTTTATGCATATCATCCTCAGTATACTTAATTTGAAGGTCTTTCACCCCTTTAGAATCCATAAATTGCTGAACAACCTTGGGGCCTCCTATAAGTCTTAAAAGAAAATCACAAGTGTTATTATCACTCTGAGCTACTGTATACTTAATAATTTCTCCTAAAGAAAGCTCAATATTCCCTTCCGGATATTTTTCGCGTAAAGGAGACCACGTATTTTCAAGTAAGTCGGATTTTTTTATTAAAAATTTCTGATCTGTTGAAAATTTGCCTTTGTCTGCCATATCCAGCACAGTACTGGCCAGGTGGAATTTGAATACACTCAGCAAAGGGAGTTTTTTATCACCGTTTTTGCTGTATTTAAAATTACTTTCAAAACTCAGAACAGATACTCCTACGGTAGCTTTTTTATCCTTTATTATTGAATTTATTTTTTGATCCAGAGCTGATTTCTGAGCAGAAGCAAATGCCGAAACCAAAAGAAGAACAAATGTTATTTTTTTCATAGAAATGCAGTTAAAATAAATCCCTTTTAGAAGCCTAAAAGGGATTTGCAATTTAAGATAAATTCCTGTTATTTCAACTCAAAATAATTAAGGTTCGCCCCATCATTTTCGAAGACAATTCTGATTTTGTTTTCTCCTTTCTGTAAGATGATATTTTGGGCTGAAACCGTTTTCCAGTTTTCATTTCCTCCTGTTGATGCAAGTGAAACCGTCGCTAAAACTTTTCCGGAAGCTGTTTCAATTCTTATTTTAGAAGGATTAGCCGCCGAATATCTGATGTCTGCTGCATAATTTCTGTCTCCTTTGGACTGAACCGTGTACTGAAGCCATTCTCCGGTTTCTGTTTTTCCTACATAATACTGATTGGTAACTTTATCATTACATTTATAAATATCCACCCCATCATTTCTCATCTGCTGTCCGGAGTTCCATTCCGATCTTTTAGCCGGATCACTTACCCAAAGATTGATGAAATCCTTATCAAGATAGGCAGAGCCCATTCTTCCCAGATCATATTCCGAAGCGTATATTCTTCCCGGAGCCTGATGGTTTCTGAACGGTTTTGTAGTAGCATCTGTAATCTGCCTGAACATGGCATCAATCACATCTCTTTTAATCTCAGTGTTGTTTAGTTTATAGTTGTCTGCAATCTGTAGTAAAGCTTTTTTAGCATACTCTTTAGAAGGCTTTTCACCTCCGTTTTTCCAGTAATCCAATAATTTTTCATATTCAGGCGTGATTTTTACATTGGTAACTCCTGCAATATTATCAATCTTTTTCATCGGCCAGAAGGCATACCCTATATTGTGTTTGTCCAAAAGCTGAATAAGCTCAGTGAACCATACATTGGAATTCTCGCCGGTTTCCCCAAGCCAGATCGGCATATTGTGCTTCTCTCTGAGATCAAGGGCAAATTGAAGGGTTTGATCATCATTGTAATTCCAGTATTTATGAAAGCTGAAAGCCATATTATTATCCCAGATAGCCGGAAGTCCGTTATAATTGTTTCCCCATCCGTTTCCTTCAATGAAAATAATATGCTTTTTATCAACCTCTCTGATGGCTGCCGTAATGTCTTTCTGGAGC
Organism: Chryseobacterium sp. CBTAP 102; assembly: GCF_003201365.1. NCBI lineage: Bacteria > Pseudomonadati > Bacteroidota > Flavobacteriia > Flavobacteriales > Weeksellaceae > Chryseobacterium > Chryseobacterium sp. CBTAP 102. The sequence goes on along the minus strand of NZ_QICX01000004.1, from coordinate 78,554 downwards.
TTCCAGAGCGGAGCATTGGACATTTCATCCGTACCATTGGGGTTCTTTCCTGTGAAATTAATATTAGGTTCATTAATAAGATCATACCCTCCAATCCATGGATTGTCTTTATACCTTTCCGCCAGTTTTTTCCACAGCGCTACAGTTTTTCTCTGATTCTCTTCGTTGGCCCAAAGTGAAGGCTTGGATTTATCGTTATCAGAGATGTTCGCATCATTTCCCTGACCTCCGGGAGCGGCATGAAGATCCAGAATCAAATATATTTTGTTATCGGTGCACCATTGAAGAAGATCATCTGTCATTTTAAAACCTTCCTCCAGCCACGTATCTTTTCCTTTTACAGGCTCTTTTTCAATAGGAAGGGTATAAAGATTGTAATGCATCGGCAATCTTATAGAATTGAATCCTGCTTTGGCCAGAAAGTCGATATCCTGCTTTGTGATTCCGTTTTTCAGATAAGCTTTGTAGAACTCATTCATTCCGTCTTCACCAATTAATTCGGCAATCTTTTCCTTAATCTTATACTGAGGACCAGCAAAATCAGCAGTTTTCAGCATATATCCTTCCTGAAGCATCCAGCCACCCAGCCCAAGGCCTTTCAACTGAATATCTTCACCTTTATCATTAACGATTTTCTGTCCCGAAGTCTTCAGTAATTGTGATGTCCCAAATTGAGACAATAAAAATGCGGATAATAGAACGGCTCTTTTCATAGTAGTTTCGATGATTTAAAATAATAGGAATTTTTTAGAAATTAGTCATACTGAATGTTGGCATCATAGAAAGAGTCTACATTCAGACCATTTATTCTGCCAGGAATCCATTGTGTATGTAAAACAAAATCTTTCAATTGTTTATTGAATTGTTTTTCAAATATATTGTTTTTTTTGTTTTGAAATTCACTTTTTACTGATAAATCCTTAATTTCTCCGTTTTTAGTAATAATAAAAGAAGCTGAAGTATAGGAATAAAACTTTTCCTTTTTTGTACTATATCCTTGGGGAGTAGGAAATTTTTTTAGGTAATCGGTTTGCAGCTTTTTAAACTGATTGTCTGTGGTTGAGTTAGGATAGCGCGAAATATTATCGCATTGTTCATATGAAAATATTTCATCGGGATTATTTTTTATAAATAATTGTTTCGCCGTAAAACGCAATGAGTCTATAAATTTCTTTCCAAATCTTTCTAAAATAAGTCTGTTCATCTCGATTTCCCGGCAGTTTTCATACTGATCATTCGGAAATCTTACGCAAGATATGGGAATTTGCTGCGTTTTTATATGATTCTTGTTCAGAAGCTCTATAAATTCCTTTTCACCCAGATAATCATAGCCTAAGCCTGAAAAATTGGTCCAGGTATACTTTTTATAATTGAAATCATTTTGTGCCTGCTTTTTTTGATCATCACAATCTATCTTATAACCATTTTTTTTTGATTACAAGATAGCATTGTGATTGCTGCCAAAAATAGTGCAGACTTTATTTTCATGTTAATTGATCAGTTTCATAATCTCTAAAGCCACCTTCAACGCTTCAGTTCCGTCTTCAAGAGAAACTTCTACATTTTTGTCGCCAGTAATCGCATCAGCGAAAGAATTTAATTCGTCCAGAATAGCATTGTTAGGCTGGATATTCGGATATTCAAACAGAATCTGGTTCTTCTCTCCCTCTGCATTTTCAATAATCATATCAAATGGAGTAGGGCTTTCAGGAGCATCCTTCATCCTGATTACTTCAGCCTTTTTCTCAAGGAAATCAACGGAAATATAAGCATCTTTCTGAAAGAATCTGCTTTTTCTCATCGCCTTCATAGAAATTCTGGAAGTCGTAAGATTGGCAACGCATCCGTTTTCAAACTCTATTCTCGCATTGGCAATATCCGGAGTTTTGCTTACTACGCAAACGCCGCTTGCGTGAATATTTTTCACTTTAGATTTAGCAATACTTAATAAAATATCAAGATCGTGAATCATAAGATCCAATACTACGGAAACATCCGTACCACGTGGATTAAATTCTGCCAGTCTGTGGATTTCAATAAACATCGGATTGCTGATATATTCCTTGGTGGCAATAAAAGCCGGATTGTATCTTTCAACGTGCCCTACCTGTGCTTTGATTCCTTTTTCCTGGCACAAACGAAGAATTTCTTCTGCCTGTTCAAGAGTCTGGGTTACCGGTTTTTCAATAAAGAAATGAAGGCCTTTATCAATGGCTTTTAAAGCATAGTCATAATGATAAACAGTTGGAGTGACAATATCAAGCATGTCAATCTGTTCAAGCAATTCATCAAAATTTTCAAAATACTGATATCCGAATTCGGCTTCTAATTTCTTTCCGTTTTCAACATCTTTATCATGAAAACCTACAAATTCATATCTATCTGACTGATTAAGAAGTTTTAAATGTATTTTTCCCAAGTGTCCGGCACCTACCAAACCTGCTTTTAACATAGCTGTATTAAATTTTTGTAAATATAGTGAATGTACATTTATAAAATACATGACTTTTTACTTGGAAATGCACTAGATTAAAGGCATCCATTCATTAAAGAAATTACAGTAAATTAACGGTCTGAAAAATAACGATGAAAAGAATAATTTCGATTGTACTTATGGCTGGATTATCTACTGCAGCATGTATAGGAGATAGTCCGTATGACCCGCAGGCTCAATGTGGAACACCCACAAATTTGACATTTGAAAAAGTAAGCAACACCCTTTCCTGGAATATGAACACCATGGGCGAAGGGTATTATGAAGTGCAGTATGGAGAGCAAGGTTTCACTTTGGGAAAGGGAACTACAGTGGTTACCTACAAAAATTCCTATAGCCTCCCGCTCTATCAGAATAATAAATATGATCTTTATGTGAGGAAAAATTGTGGAATAGACAATGGACGAAGTAACTGGGCGGGACCTATTACTGTTTTGGCGGGTAATACGACAACTTGTGTACAGCCAGCGTATGCAACTTATACCAAAACAACTTCCTCCGCGCTTTCTTCTACTTTTGATGCTGCGGTATCCTGGGATAACGATGGCGTTTCTGCTTATGAAACTGTTTTGACGATAAGTTCTGCGCCACCTGCGAGTGGACAATTAGCAATGACAGGCCAAAAAGCCGTCTACACGGGATTAAGTAAAACCCAGACCTACAACTTTTTTGTCAGAAAGAGATGTGCTGATAATACCTTTAGCGCGTTTTACGGACCTTATCCTATAAAATGGAATTAAGTAACAAGTATAAAGCTGTCATTTTTTGATTGCTTATTTTTTGTGGATAATTCTTTGCTGCAATTTCTGAAATCTAATTTCTAATTTCTTACTTTTGTCAAATGCAGGATTCGTTTGTACATAAAGGAAAAAGAAAGATTTTAGTTGAGTATCTTCGAAACAGGATTGGAATTTCAGACGAAAATGTACTTTCGGCAATGAGTGAAGTTCCGAGACACCTTTTTATCGAAAGTATTTTTGAAGATTTTGCCTATGAAGACAGAGCATTTCCTATTCTGGCACACCAGACTATTTCCCATCCTTCCACGGTAGCGGAACAGTCTGAACTGCTGAAGGTAAAACCAGGTGAAAAAGTATTGGAAATCGGAACAGGATGCGGATACCAGACTGCCGTTTTAATGGCGATGAAAGCTCATGTATATACTGTAGAAAGGCAGAAAGATCTGTTTGATTTTTCCAAAAAGAAACTCAGAGAACTTCATCTGTTTCCAAAATTTCAGAGTTTTGGAGATGGTTTTGCGGGTCTTCCCACTTTTGCTCCTTTCGATAAAATCATCGTAACCTGTGGTGCTTCCACACTGCCTACAGAACTTTTAAAACAGCTGAATATAGGGGGAATAATGGTGATTCCATTAGGACCAACGGATGAGCAGGTTTTATACAGATTTACCAAAGTAGGCCCTACAGAATTTGAAAAAGAAGAATTTGGAGCGTATAAATTTGTTCCGATGCTTGGTAATACGAATCAATAGTAAGAAGATTTCTAAAGAGTGTGTCATTCTGAATGCAATGTAATGAAGAATCTTATTGACTAAGCAGTATGAGATTCTTTCTCAGTCAGAACGGCAAAAGCCAGATAATTTGACTTTTAGAGAACCTGTTTTCAAATATAAAATTCATCTGTTTTAATCAAAATTTAAAATCTTTTAATCCATTTCGGAATGAAAATTGATGGAATTAAAGCCCTCTGTATAAATTACCATCACAAAAAATAAATAGATCTTGAATCAAACATTCAGATGAAAAGAGATAATTTTTTTAATATTAAAGTTCAATAACCTTACTTTTTGCGAGTGAGGTTTTTTTATTTAAAATCATTAAATAACAGAACAATAAAAGTTTTTATCAATAAAAGAATTCCGGAAACAGGAATTGAAATGCTGAAAGAAACAGGTCTGGATGTTGCCCACCCGGAACGCATATCTGAGGAGAATCTTTTTTTGGATTTTCTGCTGCTGAAGCCCGAAACAGGATGGCGGGAATGACCGAAGGAAGTATTATCGCTATAGAAAGAAAATAAGAAAATGCCACATTGTGCAAATCCTGAAGTATATTCTGATTATTCAGCATAACTTGGAATTATTTTTGTTTTAAGTATGTAAACCCTTAAATAACACTATCATGATACCGGAAGACAATATTAATGAACAAAACAGAAAGCTGGAACAGATGGATTATAATCCTGATGAAGATATTTTCCAGAAAGAAAAACATATTCCGCTTGATGGAGACGGAAATCCTATTCTGAATGAAGATTTTGATGACGATAAAATAGATAAAGGCTTAGATATCCCCGGAGCTGAGGACGATGATGAAATGGAAGAAATAGGAGCAGAAGATGAAGAAAACAATTACTGGAGTCTCAGCGATAATGAAGATGACCACGAAGAAGAAAACGATGATGTTTTAACCTAAATTTTGACGATACGAAAACAAGCCTTATTGAATTTCAGTAAGGTTTTTTTATGGTGAATAACGACTCATATGGGTAAGGGCAATTCCCCTCTCTAGGAGGGATGGATTCAAAAATTAAAGAATTTTTGAAGACGGGGTGGTTCCATATTGAAGCACAATAAAATCCTCCAATTCCTTCATCACCAGACTCAGATTATTTCTTACATCAAAATCACTGATTCTGAGAACCAAAAGTCCTAAAGATTCAAGATATTCCTCTCTTATCCCATCATAAATCTGCTTTTCATCATGGCTTGATCCATCTATTTCTATAATGATCCCAAGCGTTTTTACATAAAAATCAACGATATAATTTCCGATAATCCTTTGTCTGTCAAAATCAATGGTATGAAATTTTTTTGCACGGACTTTCTTCCAGAAGATTACTTCACCTAAGATCCGGGCTTTACGCTTTTCTTTTAATAATACTTTTAAATAGGGATTGTAGGGAAGATTCTCAACGAAATTCCTACGGATGGGAATTCCGTTGATGGAGGTGAGGGTTTCTTTCATTATTGTGTTTTTAACCACCCCGTCTTTTAAAGCTTACACTTTAAAATCCACCCCTCCGAGAGAGGGGAATTGAGGCACATTTATTCAAATATAGTATTTAATATCAAATAGTGGTTGATTTATAGATTTGGTAATTTTGCTTAAACTTTAAACCATTCTTCCTTTCCCCTCTTGCCTATATTTCCTATTTTGAATATCTTTAAAACTTCAAACATTGTTTAAAACATAGACCTTTAAATAGTAATATGACATTTCAAGAACAGATACGGCAGGGGATTCCTGATCAGCTGCCACAACCGAAACCATACGAGACCAATATCAACCATGCTCCGAAGCGTAAAGAAATTTTAGGAGAAGAAGAGAAAAAGCTGGCATTGAAGAATGCTTTACGTTATTTCGATCCCAAGTTTCATGCAGAACTGATTCCTGAATTTAAGCAGGAACTTGAAGATTACGGTAGGATTTATATGTACCGTTTCCGTCCGGATTATGAAATGAAGGCAAGACCTATCACAGATTATCCCGGAAAGTCTGAGCAGGCCAAAGCCATTATGCTGATGATTCAGAATAACCTGGATTATGCCGTAGCACAGCACCCTCATGAACTGATTACTTATGGTGGAAACGGAGCTGTTTTCTCAAACTGGGCACAGTATCTGCTGACCATGAAGTATCTGTCAGAAATGAATAATGACCAGACATTGGTGATGTATTCAGGACATCCTATGGGATTGTTCCCGTCTCATAAAGACGCGCCAAGAGTGGTTGTAACGAATGGTATGATGATCCCGAACTATTCAAAACCGGATGACTGGGAGAAATTCAATGCATTAGGCGTTACCCAATACGGACAGATGACAGCGGGAAGTTATATGTATATCGGACCTCAGGGGATTGTTCACGGAACAACGATTACGGTATTAAATGCCTTCAGAAAAATCAAAAAAGAACCGAAAGGAGGCCTTTTCGTTACTTCAGGATTAGGAGGAATGAGTGGAGCTCAGCCAAAAGCAGGAAATATCGCGGGCTGTGTAACCGTATGTGCAGAAGTGAATCCTAAGATCACAAAAATCCGCCATGACCAGAAATGGGTGAATGAAATCCATGAAGATCTTGATGCATTGGTAAAAAGAGTAAGAGAAGCACAGACCAACAAAGAAACGGTGTCTTTGGCTTACCTTGGAAATATTGTAGAAGTTTGGGAGAAATTTGATCAGGAAGAGGTAAGAATCGACATCGGATCAGATCAGACTTCACTTCACAATCCTTGGGCAGGAGGCTACTATCCTGCAGGACAAACTTTTGAAGAATCCAATACCATGATGGCTGAAAACCCTGAACTATTTAAAGAAAAAGTTCAGGAAACATTGAGAAGACATGCTGCAGCCATCAATAAACATACAGCAAAAGGAACGTATTTCTTCGATTACGGAAATGCCTTTTTACTGGAAGCTTCCAGAGCCGGAGCTGATGTAATGGCAGAAAATCCAACATTGGGAAGAGAATTCAAATATCCGAGTTATGTACAGGATATTATGGGACCTATGTGTTTCGATTATGGTTTCGGGCCATTCCGTTGGGTATGTTCCAGCGGAAAGCCGGAAGATCTTCGGAAAACGGATGATATTGCCTGTGCAGTGTTGGAAGAAATGGTTAAAAACTCTCCGGAAGAGATCCAGCAGCAGATGAAAGACAACATCCAGTGGATCAAGGGAGCACAGGAAAATAAACTGGTGGTAGGTTCGCAGGCAAGAATCCTGTATGCAGATGCGGAAGGAAGAATGAAAATTGCGGAGGCCTTCAACAAAGCTATTAAAAACGGAGAAATAGGACCTGTGGTATTGGGTAGAGATCACCACGACGTTTCAGGAACAGATTCTCCTTACAGAGAAACTTCCAATATCTATGACGGATCAAGATTTACGGCGGATATGGCCATTCACAATGTGATTGGAGACAGTTTCCGTGGAGCTACATGGGTTTCCATTCACAATGGAGGTGGAGTAGGCTGGGGAGAAGTAATCAACGGAGGTTTCGGAATGCTGCTGGATGGAAGCGATGATGCCGACAGAAGACTTAAGTCTATGCTTTTCTGGGATGTGAACAACGGAATCTCAAGAAGAAGCTGGGCAAGAAACGAAGGCGCTGTTTTCGCCATTAAAAGAGCAATGGAAGCAGAACCCAATCTGAAAGTAACACTTCCGAATTTGGTAGATGAAAATTTACTGTAAAAACATTTTAGATACAAAGAAGAGGCTGTCTCAAAAGTCAAACAATCTGGCTTTTGTCATTCTGACGAAGGAAGAATCTCCTTGATAACCAAATATATGAGATTCTTCACTACATTTCATTTCGTTCAGAATGACACTTTTGAGACAGCCTCTTTTGTTTCTTATTGCAATAAAAGTTTAGATTTCTTTGGAATGACAAATGGAGCGCGTAGATATCCATACAGTCTGTCATTCCGTAGAAACCTAGGTTTTTTACTTGAAAATCCAGATTCCACGCTCCACTGTGTTCCGCTCTGAATGACAAATGGTGCATACTTAATTCGCACAATCAGCATAGAAATCGTCACCCTTTTTGTCATTCCGCAGAATCTCAACAATAATCCCATACTTTAATTTCCCAACAAATAAGCTTTGGGAAATTTTTCAAAGCTTATGCCTGATAATCCACAAGTTCATATTCCATTTGTTCATTTGGAAGCTTTATTTTTATTCAAATTCCATTTTGATTTCCTAATATTTTAGGGTTAAAATTTTGCTTGAAAATAGGGGATAATAGTTTATAATTTGAAAATAAGATGATAAGCTTTATATGTATTCACCAAAAATTTCCAACATCTTTGTTTTCCAATTAGGGGGTAAATTATCCCAATTATTATCCCATTCCAAAGTTTTTTTATACGCTTTGTATGGCTTTTCAGAATTAGCTTCATAACCTAACTCATCTTCAACACTATTTGTCATTACAACAATTCTTCCATTTCCATCTAGAGCGTCTGCAATTGGTTGATTGTATTTTGCTGCATTTGGTTCTGTTAAGTCTAAATCATGTACTACTATTGGTTTTATTCCCATTGAAGTTAAATATTTTATTAAGCCAATTATAGCGGCTTTTCCGCGAGCTTTAATAATTTCAAAGTCAGATAAAATTTTAAAGTATTTAGCTTTATCTAAAAGTTTTAAAGTTTCGCGTATTAAGATATCTTCTGTATCCCCCTCAACAATTATTACATTTTTAGTAAAGAATATTCTTGATACATAGTTGTCAATTTTCATTATCATTTTAACATAATTTTTATCAATTGTTTGAAGTTCTTTAAATTTTTCAGTAACATTAAAAGTATTGCATTCAACATGATTACCACAATTATAAAGTCTATTCAATATTTGCTTCGGTTTACGTGATAAATCAATGATATATGGTGAATGTGTTGATGCTATTATTTGTGAGGTATTAGAACTTAATTCATAAATTGCTTCCCTCATTTGGTTCGCAGCGCTTGGATGCAAATATGTTTCAGGTTCTTCAAAACAGACTATTAGTGAACGAGCATGATCATCTTCTTTTTTTGATAACCATGATTGTCTGTATCTTAACATGCCAAAAACAGCAGCTCTTATCATTCCAGTACCTTGATTATCAACAGAAGTCTTTATATTACTTGACATTTCAACATTGAAGGACGGTTTGAGACTTGAAGGATCACTTAGACTTGTAGTGGCATATAATTTAGAATCTGGAAAAACGGTGGATAAGACAATGTTTAATTCGTTCATCATTTTTCCAAACTCAGATTCACCATCTTGCGGATCCAATTCTTTTGCGAGATTATTTAGGTGAACTTGAGCGTTTTTAAAATGCTCAGAATTTTCTCTAACAGTTTGAAATAGTTCTCCAAGTGTAGTACTAAGAACTCCGTTGCCAGAACCTTGAATTTCATGTAATCCAACATCAACAGGAATTAATAAAAACCTTGGTAACATCTTAAGTACATTTCCAGGAATTCCACCTGGATTTTGAAACCAAGTTTCCTCTTCAGAAATATCCCAAATCTCATCAATTAAGTCTAATTTCTCTAGTGCAGCTTTACCTTTTCCAATATTTGATTGCAAATCAGGAAAATACTCTTCAATGGTCTCTTGAGACAGACCATTATCAATATAATCTTGAGGTTTTTTACAATCAGAATAAATATCTTTTATATTTCTAACTTTTGATTTAAATTCAATTATGACATCTTTACCTAATTCATATGTTTTTCTATATATAACGGATAAGCCCGTTTCCTCAGAATCTTCCGATTTCTCATAATTAAAAATTCTACCTTTAAATCCTCTCCATGTTTTAGCTTCATCGGGAAGGTTTCTAAATTCAGCTTCAAGAGTAATTATATTTGTATCAACTTTTACTTCATTAGTCTCATCATCTATTATTGAATGAAAATCAGCTGTTGTTAGTTGTTTTTTTGCAGTTAATAAGATATCTATTGCTTTTATAATTGAACTTTTACCACAATTATTTTGTCCAATAAGAAATGTTGCATCTCCAAAAATTACATTTACTTCTTTAAGTCTTTTATACCCTGAAATTTTTAATGAATAGAGTTTCATATATATTATTTGTATTGTTTTCAAATATAGAAATCTAACATAACATACAGCTACGGTTTTCCGTAATCTGAAAATTTTCCGTTTGCAATCTCCCAATCCCTCCAAAACTCTAAAACAATAGTAAAACAAATCACCCAAGCCCTCCGTTTGTTAAAAACAAATATGTTTGTGTCTTCCGGAGATCTCCGGAAGTCTCCTGCAACCTGCGGGAAATCTTCGGAGATGTCGGGAGGTTTCCCGCAGGTATGTTTGTAACAAAACAACTTTTTTATATATTTGATTGTTAATTTATTAAAACCAAAAACACAAAAAAATGAAAATTGCACTCACAGAACTGGGTACTAAAGATCTTGCGACTTTAGCCCAAAGAATTATTTCCAATGCCCAATCCGGCAAATATCCCGTTATCATCAGTCATCCCCTTGTTATAGATTTAGAGGATTCGTATGCAGAGTATGATAAGGTCTATACCAAACAGATCTACAGCGGAAAGGGGAAGGACGTAGCCACTGCCGATCAGGAAAGAGATATGGCTTACAGCAGCTTGAAAGCCTTCCTGAACGGCTACAGAAAGTTACCCTCTGCCACTAATTATCAAACTGCGGAGGAGCTGTATCAGGTTTTTAAAACGTTCGGGCTTAACCTCGACAGGCTGAGCTATTCTTCCCAAACCGCCCAAATGAAAAAGCTGATAGAGCAACTGGAAACCCCCGAAAATCAACAGAAACTTTCAGCGCTTTCTCTGAATACTGCATTTGCGGAAATGAAAGCAAAGCAGGATGCTTTTGAAATAGTGTTTGCAGAGCAGGCAGGAGCTAATGCAGATCTTCGCCAGATGGCAAGCGCAACAGCGATTCGTAAAAGTCTGGAGAAGACATTGAAATCGTATTTTAATCTGCTTACAGCGATGAAAGGGGTAGCAGGCTGGGAACTGATTTATAATGATACCAATGAACTGGTGAAAGCCGCAAAAAATTCTTCACTAGGGAAGAAAGAGGGTAGTGATCCTGAACCACAGAAATAATTTTTTGTTGGAAATCGCAAAGATTCAAAGTTTTAAAATATTTTTTTTAGGAAAAGGAAGCAAAGTTTTGTGGCTTTGCCACTGATGAAGCATTCTATAAAGGTTCGCTTCATACAATTAATCTTGGTTGATTCCCTCTTTGCTTCCTTGAATGATTTATTTTTAAATTAAGTTTGTTTATTATGTTGGGAAAACGCAAAGAAGCTAGGTTTTTAAAGTATTGTACTCTATTGTAAGGCGCAAGAAAATCAAAGATTTTCAGCAAAATGAAACGTTCTCAATTTTATCGGAGATAAAATCTTAGCGTCTTAAAAAGTATTCTTTACAATTATTTTGCGCCTTGGCGTTTCCAACAAAACAGCTACAACATTAAAAAAACTCAGTACAGAACTGAGTTTTATTTTTCTTAATGGTTATTTTCTTACAGTTTCTGGAGACTAGAATTTAGATTCCTTGCTTTGCTCGGAATGACAAACGGAGTGTTGAAATTTTATCGGAGATAAAATCCTGGCGCCTTAAAACAGAAAATTTTTAATATCATTTTGCGCCTTAGCGTTTAACCCAACTGCGATACAAAAAAACTCAGCATATCGCTGAGTTTTTATTTTTTCTTAAGAGCATTTAGCTCCTCTTGTAATCTCTGGTTTTCCTTCTTCAGATGTTCTATATAATCTCTCTGATTTTCAAGAAGGAATTCAGGTACATTACAATAAAGATTACCGTTTATGTTATTTCCAAAACCGCTACTTCCAGTAATATTTTCAAAATTATTGATCTGCTTTGCTTCCTCTTCTTCGTAAATTTCTTCCACAGGAACTTCCAGTAAGCGGGCAATTTTGTCCCATTCATCATTGAAAATCTTTACATCTCCGCTTTCTTTTCTGCTGTAGTTAGAGACATCAGTCGCAATATAATCAGCCACTTGCTGTTGTGTGAAGCCTTTTCTTTTTCTTACGTTGCGTAGTTTTTCTTTTTGCATGACCCGTATTTTCTACAAATATGCAAAATATTACCGGAAAAAATATTTCTTTTTGTTGGAAATTTTAAACGCTTGCTTCATACAATCAATCCTGATTGATTCTCTCTTTGCTCCCTTGAGTTATTCATTTTTAATTAAAACTTTGCGTTTTAGAGTTTTTTGACTGTGTTGGGAAAACGCAAAGGCGCAAGGCTTTAAAATATTGTATTCTATTTAAGGCGCAAGAAAATCAAAGATTTTCAGCAGAAATAAAACGTTCTCAATTTTATCGGAGATAAAATCTTTGCGCCATAAGACCGTTTATTTTAATAACAATTTGCGCCTCTGCGTTTCCAACAAAAGATCACAATACAAAAGAGGCTGTCTCAAAAGTCAAACAATCTGGCTTTTGTCATTGACTACGTCGAATCTTCGATTTCTGACGAAGGAAGAAACTCATTGATAACCAAACATATGAGATTCTTCACTGCATTTCATTTCGTTCAGAATGACACTTTTGAGACAACCTCTTTTTATTTTGAACCATTAAGAACATCGGTCTTCTTCTTCATATTCTTAACTATTTAAATTTTAATGTAATTTATTATTTCACCGCCGCAATGGCTGCTTCATAGTTCGGTTCCTGAGAAATATCCGATACCTGTTCTTCATAAATGATCTTGCCTGAAGGATCTATCACCACAACGGCTCTGCTCAGAAGTCCTTTCATTGGAGAATCTACCAGCTCCACACCATAGTTCCAACCAAAATCGGAACGGAAATCTGAAAGCATTACCACATTTTTGATTCCTTCAGCACCGCAGAATCTTTTCTGGGCAAAAGGCAGATCTTTGGAAATACAAAGGACTACAGTATTGGGAAGGTTTCCAGCCTCTTCATTGAAATGATGCACAGAAGCTGAACAAACACCAGTGTCTACACTCGGGAAGATATTCAGAATAACATATCTTCCTTTGAAGGAGTCCAGCGTCTGATCATTCATATTCACATCTGTAAGGGTAAATTGGGGAGCCGGCTTATTCAGTGCCGGTAATTTGGCATAAGTATGAACTTCTTTCCCGCCCATTAAAACAGTATTGGTTGCTTTAGATTTTTGAGCAAAGCCCACTGCAGAGAAGAATAGCAGTGTGCCGCAAACTAATTTTGAAAACATGAAATTTATTTTTAAGCTAAATTATTCTTTTTTTAGGAGCTAAGATTAATTTTAATTCAAATAGATCGAATCTATGGTCAGATTATTTTTTTCAACACAATTTACTTCTACCTTTATCTTACAAAATATAGTTGTTTCAAAGGTGTGATTCTGAATGAAATAAAATGTAATGAAGAATCTCATATAAAAATCAATAAAGATTCTTCCTTCGTCAGAAATCGAAGATTCGACGTAGTCAATGACAAAAGTCAAATAATTTAAATTTTGAGACAATTTCAAATTTATCACATAAAAAATAGAAAGATTTATGAGTTCAGAAAATACGGCATCATTCCATCACATTTTTAAAGGAGAAAACGAAATTCCGGAAGAATATAAAGTTCCGGTTATCCATCAGAGAACTTATCTTTTGAATGGGGAACTGGTAGAATGGAACGGCGATGTGACGGAAATTTATTCTCCGGTGTGCATCCCCACAGAAAACGGATTGGAAAGAAAGCTTCTGGGAAGTATCCCGAATATTGGTCCGAACGAGGCTATGGAAGTTCTTGAAGCCTGCGTAAAAGCCTATGATAACGGACTTGGAGAATGGCCTGCCATGTCTGTGGAAGGAAGAATCAAATGCATGCAGAAATTTGTCTATCTGATGATCCAACAGAGGGATCTGGTTATCAGACTGCTGATGTGGGAAATTGGCAAAACATTGGCCGATTCTACCAAAGAATTTGACCGTACTGTAGATTATATCAATCAGACCATTGATGCTCTTAAGGATCTGGACAGAGAATCTTCCCGCTTTCAACAGGCTGAGGGAACCATTGCACAGATCAGGAGAGCACCGCTGGGTGTGGTTTTAAGCATGGGACCATTCAATTATCCTCTGAATGAAATTTTTACCACACTGATTCCTGCTCTGATCATGGGAAATACTATTTTGTTTAAACTTCCCAAACATGGTGTTCTGGCTCATTATCCTTTATTAAACGCTTTCAGAGAAGCATTCCCGAAAGGAACTGTGAATACATTATATGGAAAAGGATCAGAAATTATCACTCCGGTTATGGAAAGCGGAAAAGTGAATGTGCTGGCTTTTATAGGATCAAGTAAAGTGGCTAACGGACTAAAAAAACTGCATCCGAAAGTGAACCGTTTAAGAGCTATTCTGAGTCTGGATGCTAAAAATGCAGCCATTGTTACTAAAAATGCAGATCTGGATGTAGCGGTGAGCGAGTGTATTTTAGGAGCGCTTTCTTTCAACGGACAGCGTTGTACAGCATTAAAACTGATATTCGTTCAGAAAGAAGTGGCGCTGGCATTTACAGAGAAATTAAGTACTGCGGTCTCTGCGCTGAAGGCCGGGCTGCCATGGGAAAAAGAGGTGAAGGTAACACCACTTCCGGAAGTCAACAAACCTGCTTATCTGAAAGAATGTATTGATGATGCCTTACAGAAAGGGGCTGCAGTGCTGAATAAAAATGGCGGCTATACAGATGAGTCTTTTGTTTTTCCTGCAGTAGTATATCCTGTAAACCGTGATATGAAGCTGTACCATGAAGAGCAGTTTGGTCCTGTAATTCCTGTTGTTCCGTTCGAAGATATAGAAGAACCTATAGAATATCAGGTGAATGCTTCCCATGGGATGCAGGTAAGTATTTTCAGTGAAGATCCGCATGAGGTAGCGAGACTCATTGATCCGTTTGTAAACCTTGTAAGCCGTGTCAATATCAATTGCCAGGCGCAGAGAGGTCCTGATGTCTTTCCTTTCACCGGAAGAAAAGACAGTGCAGAAGGAACACTTTCCGTATTTGATGCGCTGCGCTCATTCTCTATCCGGTCTCTGGTGGCTGCAAAGCTTACAGATTCAAACAAAGAGTTACTGAACACTATCGTCAGAGAACATGATTCCAACTTTTTAAGCACTGATTATATTTTCTGATTCTGACGGGTATTGTATTTAACATAAAATAAAAGTCCTCAACAAACACCTTGGTTTGTTGAGGACTTTTTTAACTTAATGCCGGAAAATAGAGTTTTGTGTTATAATAGGATGGTATTCTATAAAATTTCTATCTTTAGAACATTGAGTTGTAAAAAAATATCACATGGATGATTTTAAAAATCAGGTGTATTCTATAGAAGAATTCCTGGAGCTTGTAAAGAATAAACAGGATAGGAAAGCATCCTTTGACCCGGAATATAATTATGCGGTTTACTCTTCTACGGAAGAGTTTAAACCTGAAATGAAAGTTTTTATCGGAGATCCTTTGGATATCGGAGGGAATGATCATGAAATCTTACCTGATTTCGTTTTTCATAACAAGCTTCACTATATGTGTTCTGATGAAAATATTCAGGATGTGGTGGATCTTGCTTTCAGACAGCGTGCTGATGTTACCTCTTCGCAGCTTATTAATGCCCTGAACCATTATCTGAAAAAAGATGATTTCTTAGATTTTAAATAATAAAAGAATTACATACTTAAAATAAATAAACCTGATATAAAAAATGTCAGGTTATTTTTATTTCTTTTGTAAAAATCTGTAACAATTTTTTTAAACGAAAACTAACTCTATAGAGTAACAAGCTATGACCTCATTAGAACAAGAGTTTATACGTAAAATTGAACAGCATAAAGGAATTCTGTTTAAGATTTCTAAAATGTACATGACTGAAAAGGATGATCGTGATGATCTTTTTCAGGAGATTACCTATCAGCTATGGAAAGCATTTCCCGGTTTCAGAGGTGAAAGTGAATTTTCTACATGGCTATACAGAATTGCTTTGAATACCGCTATTATTTTCCTGAAATCAGAAAAGAGAAGAAGCTTTATTGCCCATGAAGATTTTTCTAATCAAATCATTATCCAGGAAGATTATGATGATCGTAAAGAAGAACGCCTGGCTGAAATGTATCAGGCAATACATCAGCTTAATTCTATTGACAAGGCTTTTATCTTCTATTATCTGGAAGATTTTTCAGGAAAGCAGATTGCAGAACAGATGGGAATTTCTGAAGGCAATGCAAGAGTGAAAATGAACCGGGCAAAAAATAGACTTAAAGAGATCTTAAGCCAAATAAAAACCAACCAACATTAAAATCAGTAATCCCATGAATATCGATGAATTGAAAAATACCTGGAACGAAGATATTGTGGAGGAAACTCCCGAAATAAGTATAGAACAAAGCAATAAACTGAATCTTCCTCTTGAAAAAATACGCAAAAATATGCGTGTGGAATTCTGGTGGATGATAGGAATCTTTGTCTTTGCTTTTCTGGTGTGCTCAGTATGCAGACCATTTAAACTTCAACTGTACATCACGGTATTGATTGCCTCCATGCTTATTGTCACTGTTTTCTTTTTCAGTAAGTTCTTTAAGCTATATAATGAAATCAGTAATCCTGCACCTAAGACTTATGATTCTTTGAAAGATCTCGTGATGCAGCTCAATCTTAATAAACAATATTATCTTTCCTATTACATCAGTTTTGCCCCGTTTCTTGTGTGTGAGATCCTTATTGTCCTGGAGTTTATCCCGTGGCCAAAGCCTTTGAGTGAATTGAAGATTGCAGTGATCTTAATTAGTACAGTAACCGCAGGATTATTTTTGCTTTATTTTGTTGGAAGGTTCTGGTATCAACGCTATTATGGAAGGTATATCCAATATATTGAAGATCTTTTGGAAGAATTAAAAAGATAAAAAGAGTTTGGCGGGCTGAAAGCCCGCCGAACCCATATTCATTACTGTCCTTTATTTTCTTTTTCTTTGGCAATTTCGTTCTTTATCCAATCCAGCTGTGGATCTTTTTGATCAATAATATCCTGCATGTTTTCAGTAACGGTCACATCCGGAACAACCCCTTTCCGTGAGTCTGAAAAATTGATATTAGGCTGAACCAGAAGCAGACCTATGGGAAATCTTATTTCAGAATTGGGAAGCTTCTGATAGGAATAAAAACCGGCAACAGTTCCGTCATTGGCGCCTCCTGTTTCTTCTCCCACCAGTGTTGCTCTTTTATCATTTTTAAGTTTGGCGGTAATAATAGAAGATGCAGAAAAGCTTCCTCCGTTGATGAGTACAAAAACTTTTCCGTGAAAGGCTTCCTTTTTAGGTTTTGTAGGTTTGTCAGCCTTCATTTTGTAGAATACCTTTCCATCCTTTTTATAAGTACTGAAAGTCTGTGCAAAAAAGTAACTCGGATAGGCAATACTTTTAAGAGCATATTCCAAAGGCGTACTTTTTCTGAAATAATTGGTGCGTAAAGGAGCATTTCTGGAAGTTAG
This sequence comes from Chryseobacterium sp. CBTAP 102, assembly GCF_003201365.1. Classification (NCBI taxonomy): domain Bacteria; kingdom Pseudomonadati; phylum Bacteroidota; class Flavobacteriia; order Flavobacteriales; family Weeksellaceae; genus Chryseobacterium; species Chryseobacterium sp. CBTAP 102. Next base: position 61,014 of record NZ_QICX01000004.1, on the reverse strand, counting down.
CTGAGAGGGTTTTATCAGAGTAAACGGTTCATCAGCTAAATAGGAATACAGGTTATTGATTTCATACAAAGAGCCGCCATAATTATTTCGGACATCTATGATGAGGTAGGGAGATTTTGCATGGTGGATCCTGGCAAAAGTCTTTTTATAAAACTCATCCGAATAATCCCTGGAAAAGCTTTTCACCTTAATATAAGCAATAGTGCTGTCTTTGTCCAGAAACTTGAAGCTTCTGTTATAAGAATTACTCGAAGCTACATAATCGTTCAGCTTCTTTTCGGGAGTCTTTTTCTGCATTTCCTTATCCTTTTCAAGGTCTGAATCAGATTTTGCTTCTCTGGTTAAGGTATACGTTCTTTTTTCACCATTATAAAGGGTTTCAAGAGTGGCTTTGCTGCCAAAACCATTTTCCGCAGTATAAAAATTAAAGAACAGATCTTTTAAAAAGTACGGATGGAAAGTGGTATTATCACCATCACTGCTGATCAGGCTTCTGTACTTCCTGATGTAATCAGATACAGGAACATTATCGATTGATAGAATTTCAGTTCCAGGTTTTATGTGTTCGATAGAATCTTTGTTTTGAATGATATACATGCGGTCTCCAGATATATAATATTCAAAACGGCTGAACATTCCTTTTTGGTGTTCAAGTCTTTTAATTTCCTCTTTTGTAAATTTCTTTCTGGGAATTCTCAAGGAAAGATGTCCTTCACGAATTCCGGCAATGACAGGCTGAAGTTTAAAATAAAACTGAAGAGGAGTAAGAGGCTCGTTGATGGTCTGCTTAAGACTGTCAAATTTACGCTCCAGTTCCTTCCTGGAAATATACCAGTATAACTGAGGGTGCATTTGCTGTAATTTTGAATACGCAAAGTCCACATCCTCTTTAAGTTGCTCCGGTGGAATACATGAGGCCCGCTGTTCGTTGTGTTTTTGTACAGAAGCACAAGACGAAAAAATAGCGAGAAGAAATATTACCGAATAATTTTTCAATGTATCTGAGTTTTTTAGGGTGCTAAAATAGAAAGTTTAAAATTAATCCTGACCTAAACACCTGATAAATTTTTAAAAATACATGGTAAATTTAGTTAAAAAATAGAGTGAAATGGAATAAATTTTCATTTAAAAACAAAAGTCAATACATTTGATATTATTTTGTACAGATGATTTACTGGATTATTACCTGTTTGGTTGTTTTGACGATTACCTTTTTTATCGTGATCAATATGAAAGCGTTTGGTGGAGTTCCAAAAGGGAAGAGACTGAAACGCATAAAGCAGTCGAAACTCTATAAAAAGAGACAGTTCCGGAATATCAGCCATACTCCTTCCATTACAGAAGGCTACAAGATGTGGAAAGTAACCTATGATTTCTTCTTAGGAAAGAAAGATCCGCTGTTGAAACCTCTGAAAGCAATTCCATCCCTTCATACCAATCTGAAAAATATTGATAGAAATGAAGATGTATTCATCTGGCTGGGGCATTCCTCTTATTATCTGCAGACAGATGGAGTTTCGTTTTTAATAGATCCTGTCCTGAGTCTGTATGGTTCACCCTTTAAATACTTTAATAAGGCTTTCAAAGGCTCAGATATTTTTAAACCTGAAGACATTCCCGGCATAGACTATCTGGTTATCACACACGATCATTTTGATCACCTGGATTATCCCACCGTAAAATCTATTGAGGAAAGGACGAAAACGGCCATTATCCCTTTGGGAGTAGGAGCACACCTTGAAAGATGGGGATATGCTGAAAACAAGCTTATTGAAGAAGAATGGGGAACAGAAGTTATTCTAAAGAATGATATAAAAATTGTTTTTACTCCTGCCAGACATTTTTCCGGCAGAAGAGTAAAGCAGAATGATACGCTTTGGAGCTCATATGTTCTGATAACGCCTACGAGGAAAATTTTCTTAGGAGGAGACAGTGGCTATGATTCCCATTTTAAAACAATCGGTGAGCATTATGGACCTTTCGATTATGCTGTTCTTGAAAACGGACAGTATGGAGAGGCATGGAGGTATATTCACAAATTACCGGAAGATGTAATTCAGGCTGCTATTGATCTTAAAACACAGCGTATTATCCCTGTTCATGCTGCCAAATTTGCATTGGCACTTCACCCATGGAATGAACCCTTACAAAAGATAACGGCTCTTGGAAAAGAAAAACAGCTTAATGTCCTCACTCCCATGATCGGTGAGGTAGTAGACCTGAATCATCCGGGACAGGAATTTACAACCTGGTGGGAAAACTGATCAGGCATGCCATATTTCTTTATACCTTGCAGGGTGATTTTCAAACTGCTGTCTTACAAAATCACATTCCGGGTCTACAAGCAAATCTTTTTCTTCTGCATAGCGTACCAGCTCGTCCAGTAATAGTTTAGCATATCCTTTTCCTTCACGCTCTTCGTCAAGTTTCGTATAAAATACAATAAGCAGCCTTCCGTCAACCTCTATGGACATATAACCTGCCTTTTTCCCATCGATAAGTAACTGCAATTCATCCTGATATTGAGATACCTGAAACTTTATATTTTCCATAACAATGTAAGATTTGGTTGATTAAAACTCATTTGAGAAAATTACTTTAAAAATATTCTCTCCATTAAAATTACGAAATTAAATCATATGAAGTAATATTTTTCAGGAATCTTAACGGATTTTATAACGTAAATGAGGAAAAGATAAAAGATAAAAGATAAAAGATAAAAGATAAAAGATATTGTTGATAAGATTCTATACGCTGAGCTTTAGTCTATCTAACAATAAATTATTCAATAATTTGATAAAGAAAAAGGAAATATTTCAAATATAATAAATCATTTGTAATTTTTATTAACAAATATTAGTATTTATAATTAATAATTGGCACTTTAATTGACTAACCCTTCATGTTTAATTTTAAAGTGGAGTGAAATGAAAAAATTAATATTAACAGCATTATTGGTCGGGACATTTAGTTTGAGCTATGCCCAATCTGATGACTATAATGATTATAGAAGGAGTATCTCGGATATCAACTGGCAAAGAGTAATTACTGATCTTGTGCTTTCAACAACACAGGCTAATCAGATTTACGTGTTGAATGACAGATATCGTGATTATGATACCTGGAGCAGAGTCTATGTAGTAGAGCCGGGAAGATGGAGGAATGACCGTTATTCAGAGCTGGAAAGAATTTTGGGTAGAGAAAAGTATATCATCTTTAAAAAGAAATATTACAGAGGTCAAAATCCGGTAATCGTCTATGGAAGAAATAAAAACGATTATAAAAAATACCGTAAACAACAGGAAAAATATTACAAAAACCAGGAGAAATACTACAGAAAACAAAATAAACATCATGGTCACGGACATCATGATGATTGGGATTAACCCTATGATCAACCTAAATGGCTGGCATTTTTTGTCAGTCATTTTATTTTTGACAATCCGGTAGTATTGTTATTTAATTTGTTTGATTTTTATAACTTTGATCTATGGAATCACACGAGTCACTCAAAGGTTTTTATGAAAGAAATGCTCCCAATCTGGCATCACAGTGTATTGGTGTCAATACAATGGGGCATTTCAATGTATTTTCACGGGAATACTGTTCTCCACTCACGCCTTACAGCAGAAGAGATTACTATAAAATTTCACTCATCATAGGAAAAGGAAAACTTCATTATGCCGATAAATGGATCAAAGTGGACCGTCCGGCATTATTGTTTTCCAATCCCATTATTCCATATTCCTGGGAGGCGGATGATGAAGATCAGAAAGGCTGGTTCTGCCTGTTTACAGATCAGTTTCTGCACAATGGAACCCGTATGGGAAACCTGCAGGATTCTCCGCTTTTCAAGATTGGAGGAACACCTGTTTTCTTTGTAGATGAAGAACAGCAAAATATACTTGCTGAGATCTATACCAAAATGATGACAGAGATTCAGTCGGAGTATATTCATAAATATGATATGCTGAGAGCGTATCTTCATCTGATGATTCATGAAACGATGAAAATGCAGCCGGCAGAAAGTTTTGAACCTTATCAGAATGCTTCACAAAGGGTAGCCTCTTTATTTATGGAATTGTTGGAAAGACAATTTCCAATCGACAGTCCTGAGGCTTTTCTGAAATTAAAAACGCCGAATGATTATGCGCAGAGTCTCTCCATTCATGTGAATTCTTTAAACCGTTCGGTAAAAGAAATTACGGGAAAAACAACCAGCCAGCAGATTACCGCAAGGATTATTCAGGAGGCCAATGCCTTACTGAAACATACAGATTGGAATATTGCCGAGATTGCCTACGGATTAGGTTTTGAAGAACCTGCTTATTTTACCAATTACTTTAAAAAACAAACCGGAATTACTCCGAATGCCTTAAGAATGAATGTTGTTTGATTTTTATAATTCTTAGTTTGAAATCTATATCGGGGTTGGCTTCCGGATGTTCTAATTTTGTCATGTAAAATTAAATCATACCTATCATGAAATTTAAAAAATTAGGAAACACAGAAGAACATCTATCAGCAATCGGTTTAGGTTGTATGGGAATGAGCTTTGCTTATGGTCCCACAGATGAGCAGGAAAGTATCAATACTCTGCATAGAGCATTAGATTTAGGAGTAAACTTTTGGGACACAGCAGATATGTATGCCAATGGAGAAAACGAAAAACTGATCTCTAAAGTGTTAGTACCCAACAGAGATAAAATTTTCATTGCAACTAAATTCGGATTCAGGTTCAAAGATGGTAAAGCTAGCCACAGTGGCGCTCCCGGAACTTATTTTGACGGTTCTCCGGAATGGATAAGACAGGCCGTAGATTTAAGTCTTCAAAGATTAAAGATTGATACCATTGACTTGTATTATGCTCACAGAGTAGATCCAAATGTTCCTGTAGAAGAAACCGTGGGAGCGATGGCAGAACTGGTAAAAGCCGGTAAAGTGAAATATATCGGATTGTCTGAAGCTTCAGCGGAATCTGTCAGAAAAGCTAACAGAATTCATCCTATAGCAGCATTACAGTCAGAATATTCTATCCTTACGAAAGATGTTGAAAAGGAAATTCTACCAACCATCAGAGAGCTTGGGATTTCTTTAGTGCCATATTCACCGTTGGCAAGAGGACTTTTTACCAATATTTACGATATACAGAAACTGGGTGACGATGACTTTAGAAAATCATTACCGCGTTATCAGCAGGAATATCTTGAAAACAATACCAAACTGGCAGATGAGATCAATGAGTTTGCCGCTTCCAAAGGAGTAAAAGGAACTCAGCTGGCATTAGCATGGGTGTTGAATCAGGGAGATGATATTATCCCGATTCCCGGTACAAAGCGAATCAAATACCTGGAAGAAAATATTGCAGCAGTCAATATCGAACTTTCCCAGTCAGATCTGGATACGATTGATGGAATTCTGAAAAAATACCCGAACGTAGGAGAAAGGTATACCGAAGGTTCAATGAAATTGGTCAATAACTAAGAATTATTTATACAAAAGCTGGGTTTCTGATAATGGGAGCTCAGCTTTTTGTTTTTATGTTTAAAATAAAAATAGCTACGCTATGAATAGACAAGAATTATTAAAGAACGGATTGTTGGCAGGCACATTTAGTATGACCCCTTTTTCCGGTTTAATGGGCGAAAACAAAATGCTATCTGAAAAAACAGAGGAAGATCTTTCCGGTTTAAAAAAATAAAATTGGGAGAGCTTGAACTTTTCGTGCTCACAGACGGATATATTCATGAACAGAATCTGAACTCATTTGCCCCCAGAGGAATCGTTTCAGAATTGAAAACCATCCTCAAAGATAATTTCAGACTAGATAATTAGCGTGAGTTCGATATAACTATTGAAATAAATACAGTTGTTTAGTATCTACAAAATTGTTTTTAAGCGAAGGTTTTTTGTCCATGAAATTATATGCTATCAGTGCAGAAAAAATAGTATTGGAGTAATTGGCTATACTTCTGTGTCTTGAATGCTCCACCTGACAATTTTAAGCTGATCAAAGATGGTTTCCACAATGGCTCTTTTGCGTATCATATAGGCTTTGAACATTGGGGTTAGAGATTTTGTTTTTATATTCTTTTTAAGCTTTGTTACCAGATGAATATCCTGAGAAAAAAGATTTTGAAAAAGCTCTTTTGAGATATATCCTTTATCCCCAAAAACTTTCCCATAAAGCTTTTTAATGAAGCTTTTATATTGCAGTGGATTTATCTACAAAACTGATCCCGGTACAATCGGATAGATTCTCACTTTTCAGGAAAATACTCAGGGGCATAAAGCTTTGTTTTTTCAGCTCTACCATTCTGTTGTAGCTTACTGTTTTAGGGAAATACTCTTTCATGAATTTTTGCACATACCCCAAATAAAAGGACTTGAACTCTCTATACCCGGAAAGATGGAAAAGGATCTGGATGGTCATCACTTCCAAAACAGACATCGTAAATTTCCTGTTCCTTTTTTTCGTAGAAATCATGGCTTTTTCCCAAACTGGAATAAATTCTTTGCAAAAATCATCAACTTTGCAACTATAGAAAGAGATCAGACAGAAGAACTTAGAGCATTACAAGACACTCTTTATTTCATCGGAGGGAAATGGTGGATTCCTGTGATCAACTCACTACGTAATGGTAACAGGCGCTTCAGGGAAATTGAACGAAGTATTCCCGGAATTACCACAAGAATGCTTTCCAAAGAACTGAAAGATATGGAACTTAACAAACTGGTAAAACGCACCGTTTATCCGGAAACTCCTGTTTTAATAGAATATGAACCCACAGAATACAGCCCTACTTTTGGAAACATCATTATGGAAATGATCAACTGGGGGAGAGAGCATAGGAGAGTGATTGTGGAGGATTTAAAATAATACAAATAAAAAACCTCTCACTAAGGAGAGGTTTACAATTATTTGTCAAAAATTTCGATCAATATACTTTCAGGAATTACATCTGAATAATCATAATATTGAAGATTAAGCTGAGTAACTGAACTTATGCAAACAACCTTGTTATTGTAGTTAAATACTTTATAAGGGTATTTCTTTGTATTGATTGTCTTGGTTTTTGTGTAAGAATTGATGTTGTAAAACTCAATAGTTTTATTTCCACTTCCTGCAATAATACTGTTGCTATCAAAATCAAAACTTGAAAGTTTAGAGTTTCCGGAAGGTAGATCATTCTGGTAAATCATTTGCGAATTATATACTGAGCCGGAACTTGCAGTAATGATTCTTCCATCAGGAAATGCTTCAAATATTCTATAATTAAGAGGGTGGTCTCCATGATAAGAATCACTTTGATGGCTGATATAATTACCGTTAAGATCAAAAGTATAAAGGTTCATATCTACAGGTGAAATATTCTGTGTTATGGTATATAATTGTAAAGAATTCCCCACTACAGCTTTTTTCATCCTTCCAGTATAATAATAGTTAGATGATTGAGAAACTAGAGCCTTAGTCGTTCTGTCAATTGATTTAATAACGTTAGAACTACTAGAACTGTTGGAATTCGGAGAGCCATAAAGCTTACCATTGTGATAAATAGTACTTATAAGAGGCATTCCGAAGCTTATCTGATCTTTTAATGTCAAGTCGTTACCGTCATAAATATCAACCCAACCATCATTTCTTGGAACATATAATTCTACATTACCATTATAAATTCCAAGATCAGAATATCCTAAAGTAGCATTAGTACTGACCTGATGGGTGACTGAGCCTGTATTGACATCATAAAGAGTAATTTTTCCATTTGTATCTAAAAGATATAATTTTCCGGAATTTTTATCAAATTGAGCATCAAAAGTCTTAAGATTAAGCATTTTAATCTCAGGTCTTTCAATTTTTATAATGTTACTTTGAATCTCTTCACCATTAGCCTTAATACCGATGATCTGATATTCTAAATACGGGCCGAATGGCACCGTTGAAGTGAACATAAACTGATTTGGATTGCTATTGCCAATTTCTGACTGCATTCCATTTTGAGAGTCACTCCTTAGAATTTTATAGTATATATAATTATTATCACCGGTGAGCGTCCATTTTAAACTTACTGTTTCAGTGGTATCATTATAATTTGAAGTTAGATTGATCTTATTTTCTACAACAGGAGGTGTTACCACCTCCGTAATATCATCATTTGAATTGCTACATGAAAATATTGAAAAATAAGCAAATAATACAATTAGAGCTTTTTTCATAAAATTTTAAATTCCGTCAATAATTTCATTTAAAACAGTGCTAGGTCTCATTGCTGCATACGTTTTATATGTATCAGTTTTGTAGTATCCTTCAATATTCTGAGGTTTACCCTGAGCACCAATTAATTCTGCATTGATTACTTCTTCGTTTTCCTTCATAGCAGCAGCCACCGGAGCAAACTGAGCAGCCAGTTCCGCATCACCAGTCTGGTTTGCTAACGCTTCAGCCCAGTACATTGCCAAATAGAAGTGAGAGCCTCTGTTGTCAATCTGTCCTACTTTTCTTGCAGGAGATTTGTCGGTAGCTAAGAATTTGGCATTTGCTTCATCCAGTGTATCAGCTAAAACCTGAGATTTTGTATTCCCCTGAGTTTGTGCCAAATGTTCTAAAGAAGCCTGAAGGGCAAGGAATTCACCTAGAGAATCCCATCTTAAGTATCCTTCTTCCAGGAATTGTTCTACGTGTTTTGGAGCAGAACCTCCGGCACCTGTCTCAAATAAACCGCCACCGTTCATTAATGGAACAATAGAAAGCATTTTTGCAGAAGTACCCAGCTCAAGGATCGGGAAAAGGTCTGTTAAATAATCTCTCAATACGTTTCCTGAAACAGAGATTGTATCTTTACCTTCTCTTGCTCTTTTCAGCGTTTCAGTCATTGCATCTTTTACATCAAGGATTCTGATGTCAAGACCTGTTGTATCGTGATCAGCAAGATATTTCTCTACTTTTTTGATGATTTCTCTGTCGTGAGCTCTTCCTTTGTCTAGCCAGAAGATAGCCGGAGTATCAGATAATCTGGATCTGTTTACCGCTAATTTTACCCAGTCCTGAATAGGTGCATCTTTAGTCTGGCACATTCTGAAAATATCATCTTTTTCTACCTTCTGAGAAAGAAGAACGTTTCCAGCTTCGTCCTGAACTTCTACAGTTCCGTCAGCAGCTACTTGGAACGTTTTATCGTGAGAACCGTATTCTTCAGCTTTTTGAGCCATTAAACCTACGTTTGGAACAGATCCCATTGTAGTAGGGTCCAGTTTTCCGTGCGCTTTCATATCGTCTATTACAGACTGATAGAAACCTGCATAAGAACGGTCCGGAATAATGCAAACAGTATCTTCTTCGTTTCCGTCTTTGTTCCACATTTTACCTCCGCCTCTTACAAGAGCAGCCATAGATGCGTCAACGATGATATCAGAAGGTACGTGGAAGTTGGTAATTCCTTTATCAGAGTTTACCATTGCCACTCTAGGTCCGTTTGCCAAAGCAGCTTCAATATCAGCTTTGATGTCAGCTTCCTGAGCATTTCCTTTTATTTTATCGAAAAGATCTGCAAGACCGTTATTTGGATTGATGTCTAAAGACTTGAAAGTCTCAGCATATTTAGTAAATACTTCTTTGAAGAAAGTCTCAACAATAGCCCCGAAAATGATTGGGTCAGAGATTTTCATCATCGTTGCTTTAAGGTGAGCAGAAAGAAGTACATTTCTTTTCTTCGCTTCCTCGATTGCTTCCTGAACGAATGCTTTTAACGCATTTAAGTTCATTACAGAAGAATCAATGACTTCACCAGCCTGAATACCTGCGAAATCTTTTAATACAGACTCAGAACCATCATTTCCTTTGAATACGATTCTGTATTTTGTAGCATTTTCTAATGTAGTAGAGTTTTCTGTACCATAGAAATCACCGTTGTTCATGTGAGCTACATCAGTTTTGCTGTCAGATGCCCAGTCGCCCATTCTGTGAGGATTTGCTTTGGCATAGTTTTTAACAGCTTTTGGCGCACGTCTGTCAGAGTTTCCTTCTCTTAATACAGGGTTTACAGCACTTCCCAATACTTTCGCATATTTAGCTTTGATGGCCTTTTCTTCGTCATTTTTAGGCTCTGCAGGATAGTCTGGAACTGCGAAACCTTTACCTTGTAGTTCAGCAATCGCTGCATCCAATTGAGGTACAGAAGCAGAAATGTTAGGTAACTTAATGATATTAGCGTCAGGTTGAGTCGCCAGTTCTCCTAATTGAGCCAAAGCATCACTGATTTTCTGGTCATCTTTTAAAAACTCAGGGAAGTTGGCTAAAATTCTTCCTGCCAAAGAAATATCCGGAACCGCAATTTCGATATCTGCTGATTTTGTAAAAGCTTTTACAATAGGTAAAAACGAATGAGTAGCCAGCATTGGAGCTTCATCAGTAAGCGTGTAATAGATTTTTGATTTTTCTGACATTATACTGTTATTTTTTATTTGAAATTTTAAGTCCCGCAAATTTAGTAAATATCATTGTTTTATTTAAGATATTTCCATAAAAAAAAGAGGTCTGAGACCTCTTTAATTTTATATTTGTGTAATTGTATATGCTCCGCTACCGTTAAAGTTAATACCAAATTCCATTTTAACATTTTTTGGCGTTGCAGTAAGATTGGGGATTGTAATTGAAGCGCCGTCGATATCTAAACTTCCGTCATTTAAATTATCACCGAAATATTCACCATATAGGGCATCGTTAATTTTGATCTTAAATCCATAAAAGTTAGAAGAAGTTACCCCATTAAAGATAACAGAAAATTTCTGAGTGGAAGGATTATAAGATAAAGGAGAAACTGATACCTGAGAACTAGAATTATTCAGAATAATTTCAGGAACCAAATTTTTTATTACTACGGTTGTATAGCTGCTGTAATTTGTCATTCCAATACTGTAGAACCCGTTGGAGGGTGCCGTAAAATTTGTTCCGTTAGCTACAAGAAATCCAGAGTTGTCTGCTCCATATACCTGTGCGGAAGAAGAAGGAGATGCAATGAATTTTATTTGGGTATTGGCTGGAAGATATTTGTATCCTATTTTAGAATTTCCCTTGTTTCTCATAAAGTCTGCCGCAGAAGGATTGAAGGAATTATGAGAACCGTACATGTATAGGTCAGCAGGAAATGTACTGTTTGAAGATTGGCTTACAGGTAGATTCAAGTTACCGGAATTATCAACACTCAAGGTATAGTTTGTTCCATTCGGAGAAACCAGCGTAATTCCCTGTCCGGCACCTGTTACCACTGTTTTGGCAACCTGAGCATAAGGAACACTCATCAATTGATTTACCCCAACGTTGGTATAATTAGAACCGCCATTGGGATCCATTTCCACTTTTACAAATTTGGTGTTTGTTCCCCAGTTGATCGCTCCGAAGTTTCCGGTGTTGGCTGTTCCCTGCCCGATATTCAGGTTAACAAGACCTTTAGCGTTCGTAGTTTTAGTATGAGTTTCGGAATATAAAACCGTTCCTGTAGCTGAGTTTTCTAAAATGCTTACCTTCAAAGAAACATTCCCATTGGCAATCGGAGTCCCGGCTGCGTTAAAAGCAATTGTCTGGTAGCTGAAAGCTTGTGGAACCTGTGCACTTAATAACGTAGCAAGGAATAACCCTATAGTAGAATATAATTTTTTCATGTTCAGATAGTTTTTAAGGTTTTTTAATAATTTTAATGGGTTTAATATCAGAATTTTTGAAAACGATCATATAAACACCTTGTTGAAGCTGTCTTAGATCCAATCGTTCTGATTCTAATTTTGTTGTAAAGAAAAGCTTTCCGGAAAGGTCATAAATTTCTGCGCTTTCAATTTTTGATTTTGAATTTAATTTCACGTAAATAAAATCAGCGGTAGGATTGGGATAGATTTTTACATTGTCTTTTTCAAGTTCAGAAACTCCTAAAACTTGTAAAACAGATTGATAAAGCATTCCCATAGTGCCTGAATTTGCCTGATCAGGATCGGTTGGGATAACATAAATTTCTCCTACCGAATGCGTAAAGCTATCCTCTGAAACTGCACCGGAATTGATATTTCCAATCACAGACTGGGAAAAACCCAAAAAAGGAACTCCAAATAGCAGAAGAGCAATTTTTTTTCTCATTTTTCATCATTTTTTAAGGAGGGTAAATATAGATTTTTTTGCAAAAAAAGTGGGAAATTTAAGTTTTTTTATTTTCACTTTAAGATTAATTTAACCATAATAAAACTGTGAAAATTTTCTTTTTTGATTAAATTTGGAGAACTAAAAAAATAAATATTATGTCAACGACAATCACTTTAAAAGGAAACGAAGTACACACAATAGGAACATTGCCATCCGTAGGAAGCACAGTAAAAGATTTTGCACTGGTAGACTCGGGATTAGCAGTAAAAACGCTGGAAACTTTTGCCGGAAAGAAAAAAGTATTCAATATTTTCCCAAGTATTGATACGCCTACCTGTGCTGCTTCTTCCAGAAAATTCAATGAAGAAGCTTCAAAGCTTGATAATACGGTTATCATCAATGTTTCTAAAGACCTTCCGTTCGCATTGGGAAGATTCTGTGCCGCTGAAGGATTGAATAATGTAGAAACGCTTTCAGATTTCAGAGGCAGTTTTGGAGATGATTATGAAGTGACTATCACAGATTCACCTTTGAAAGGTCTGTTGAGCCGTGCCGTGATTGTTACAGACGAAAACAATAAAATAGTTTATACTGAGCAGGTTCCGGAAATTGCTGATGAACCTAATTATGATGCTGCTCTTGCTGCATTGAAATAGTAGAAATAATTTTTTGTAAAAAGCCTTGTGAATGTAATTTTTGCAAGGCTTTTTTTTGAATAAAAACGAATGTAAAATGGTAAAAAGAATCGTAGCCAATATTAAAACCGATGATCTTTCCAGAGCCCGTCAGTTTTATCAGGATATTCTGGAGCTGGATGTTTTGATGGATCATGGCTGGATCAAAACGCTTGGTAATGATGAAGAAGCCCAAATTCAGGTAAGTTTTGCCACACAGGGAGGAAACGATACGGAAGTTCCGGACCTTTCCATTGAAGTGGATAACGTAGATGAAGTCTATGATAAGATGAAAAATACGGGTTTTGAAATCACTTATGAACTCACTAATGAAGACTGGGGAGTCCGCAGATTTTTTGTGAAAGATCCTTTTGAGAAGCTGATCAATATACTGTCTCACCAGTAAATAGAAATACAACTACCCAAGATCTGAAAAACATCATTCTGCAGAAAGACTATTTCTTTTTAATGGCCAGATTAATTTGACCCCAATCATAAAAAAAACGGAATATTAAAGCTATTTTTGTATAATGAAACGTTCAGGAACAGCAGATTTACCCCTTCACTATGGTAAAGTACCGCCATGGCTGTATGAACGTATGTCTGTTCTGGGACTTTCCATTATTGAAGTCATTCTGATGGATTATGGTAAAGATGAGGTTTTGCGCCGTCTGGCAGATCCCTTCTGGTTTCAGAGTTTTGGAGCGGTGATGGGAATGGACTGGCATTCTTCAGGAATTACCACTTCCGTTATGGGCGCTTTAAAACGCTCTGTTAATCCTAATTCGCAATCTCTGGGACTTTATATCTGTGGTGGAAAAGGGAAGTTTTCCCGTGAGACTCCATCAGAGTTAATTAAAATTGCAGATAAAACCGGTCTGAACGGAACCGATCTTGTAAGAGCCAGCAAACTTTCGGCAAAAGTAGATAATACAGCTATTCAGGATGGGTATCAGCTGTATTTGCACAATTTTATTCTTTCAGACAATGGGAACTGGAGTGTTATTCAGCAGGGAATGCATGAATCCGACGGAACTGCAAGACGTTACCACTGGCATTCCGAAAACATTACCTCATTTGTAGAACAGCCGCACACAGGAATCAACGGAATTTCCAGAGGGAAAATTCTTAACCTTACCGATACTGAAGCTTCGGAAAACAGAAAAGGAATTCTGGATATTTCTCATACTGATTCCGCAGAAGTGATGAAGGATTTCGCCAGACTGATTCTTCCTGCCCATCATGATGTTCAGGCCTCTGATGTTGATTTGAAAAGGCTGGGAGCACTTCTGTATGTTACCAGAGAACAGCAGCCTCAGAATTTTGAAGATTTGCTGATGCTGGAAGGGGTAGGGCCAAGAACCATGCAGTCATTGGCTTTGGTAAGTGAAGTGATTCACGGTGCGCCGTCAAGATTTGCTGATCCGGCGAGGTTTTCATTTGCCCATGGAGGTAAAGACGGACATCCTTTCCCCGTGCCGATCAATACGTATGATGAAAGTATCAGCATCCTCAGAAAAGGGATTGAAAAGTCTAAACTGGGAAATTCTGATAAGCTGAATTCTTTAAATAAACTTCACCAGATCGTTACTGAAGCAGAAAAAGATTTTACCCCGGATTTTGATATCCGGCAGGTGATTGAAGAAGAAAGACAAAATTCGTGGCGTTTCGGTGGCAAAACTGTATTCGGTGATGCCCGGAAACCCAATTCTCCAAAATCTATACAGCTTTCACTCTTCTAAGTTTCCTGTTTCTTTTAAAAGTTGGCGATTACTATTATCGGGAAATAGTTATTCCTATCCTCTGGAGGGGTGGCAAAAATTCAAAAAAATTTTGACGGGGTGGTCAATATGTTCAAATAACTGTTTAAATTTTATCCGCTTTCAAGTATCTATTATTTCAGTATCATAGATAACCTTCTATGAATACTTAAATGACTTCGTTTAATGTTTTTTACCTTTAATTCAATTAAAAATTTTACTTTTAAGGACTTAAAAAATTGACACCAATGACCAGCAAAGCTTTAGAAATCTGCTATGATTTTCCCTTCTTTTTCCCTGAAGAACTTGCAGAAATATTTCAGGCACATGAAAAGAGATCATTCCAAAAAGGCGATTTTATTCTTGAAGAAGGAAAAACAGCTAATGAATATTATATTCTTGAAAGCGGATTGGCGCGTTCTTACGTTTATGATTTCAATGGAAATGAAGTAACCACACACTTTTTCATAGAAAATGAAGTCATTATTGAGGTTTTGTCGATGTTTCAAAGAGTTCCCTCTCAGGAAAATATTGTTTGTATTACAGACTGCGAATGCTGGAGACTGGATTATGATACCTTCCAGGAGCTGTTCCATAAAATCCCTAATCTCAGAGAATGGGGAAGATCATGGATGTCTCAGGAACTTTTTGCCTACAAACAGAGATCTGTGGAAATGTTCACGCTTTCAGCAACCAGAAGATATCTGAATCTGCTGGAGCAGAAATCTAAAGTCATACAATTTGCACCTTTAAAACAGATTGCCTCCTACCTGGGAGTTACAGACACATCCCTGAGCCGCATCCGTAAAGAAATCGTTTCACATCCTAAGAAAAATTAAATCTTGCCCTATGACAAGTTGATTTTCATTGCACCTTGGTAATTTTGGATAACAGTTTAACACTAAAATTACAAAAAATGAAAGTCAGTCAGATTTATGTGAACCTTCCGGTAAAAGATGTTCAGAAAACCAGAGAATTCTGGACGAGGATAGGTTTTACCATCAATGAAAAATTCTCCGATGATAGAGCAGCCTGTGTTGTTTTAAATGATACCATCTATATCATGTTTTTGCAGGAAGATTATTTTATGACCTTCACCAGTAAACCCATTGCTAAAGAAAATACCAGTCAGGTAATTGTTGCAGTAGGTTTAAACAGTCGTGAAGAAGTGGATAAAGTAGTAAACACTGCAGTAGAAAACGGAGCATGGCAGCATGAAGAACCGGAGGATTACGGATGGATGTACCAGAACTCTTTCTGGGATCCGGACGGACATGGCTGGAATATTACTTTTGCCGATATGTCTCAAATGCCGGCAGAATAAGCCTCATCACACAAACACTTCTTATATGGAAACACAATCAAACGATATAGAAATCATAAAAAATCAGGTAGCCAGTACCTATTTTGTGATTACTATGAATATCGATGGTATCACCCATGAAGAATCTATGATTTTTCCCAATGGTGAAGCCAATTGTATGAACTGGATTCTTGGGCATTTAATTTATATCAGAAATCCTTTACTGAACATTTTGGGGGAAGAATCTGTCTGGGACAGCGAAAAGTTTTCCTTTTACAACAGAGGAGAAATTGCTTTAGATCACAAAGACAAATTGATCAGTTTTGAAGATTTAAAATCCTATTTAAAACAATCCCAGGACACACTGGAAGCCAAACTCAATACTCTTCAAAGTTTCAAATCTGAAATGATTAAAGATATATCAACCCTCAGTCTTCATGAAATTTACCACAGCGGGCAGTTAGGTTATCTCCGTAGAATTTTAGGAAAACCGGGTGCTATAAAATAGCATGCTATTTTTAGATTCCTTGTATTGCTCGGAATGACAAGTACATCGCTGAAATATTAGTATTATCTTTTTAGATGAGTACAATTTTATCGCAGATAAAATTCTTGCAACTTAAAAACGCATAGTTTATAAAATTCTTAGCGTCTGAGCGTTTCTCAAAACTCTAATCTCTAATTACAATGAATACACCAGAATCAAAAAAAATGGAAGTCATTATTCCGGCTTACAGAATGCATTCCCAAAGCTTTATGAATGTTTTGGATGGCATTTCGGAAGAAGACGCCTTGAAAAGAATTGAAAATAAAACCAATCATATTGTATGGATGGCCGGAAACCTTATCAACATGCGCTATGGTTTGGGCTGGGTACTTGGACTTCGGGAAGAAGACCCTTACAGCGATTTGTTTTTCCAGGGAAAAGCACTGGATGAAAGTTTTAAATATCCCACTCTGGCTGAACTGAAAGAAAACTTTCATAGAATTTCAGCCAAAGTCTTTCAAAAACTTCATGAAGTAACCGATGAAGAGCTGGATGAAATATTTGAAATAGGAATGAATATCCCTTTCATCAAAGAAACAAAACTCAATTTTGTCGGAATGTGTATCGGCCGTGAAGACTATTTGTGCGGACAGATAGGCTTGATGAGAAGAATCTTAGATTATCCGGGAATGAAATATGATGTAGACGAAAATCTTAAATACTAATAATGAATCCAGTAGAAAAAGGCTATAAAAAAGTCAACGGAATCCAGTTGTATTACGAGATCTACGGATCAGGAAAGCCTTTGGTTCTGATTCATGGAGGCGGTTCTTCTTTCCTTTTCGATTTTAAAGAAGTGATAGCGAGACTGGAAGGAAAATTCCAGCTTATAGGAATTGATCTCCAAAATCACGGCCGCAGTGAGCATCGTGATATTCCGGAAACATTTGAACAGGATGCAGATGATGTTGCCGGACTTTTAACAGAACTGAATATCGGGAAAGCTTCATTCTGGGGATTCAGCAACGGAGGAAGTACCGTAATGCAGATTGGCCATCGTCATCCTGAGATTGTTGAAAAACTGGTTGTTGCGTCAGCTTTTTATAAAAGAAGCGGTATGATAGACGGCTTTTTTGAAGGAATGCAGGAAGCCACTTTCGAATCAATGCCGGAACCTTTTAAAATTAATTTTTTAAGCCTCAATCCTGATTTTTCAAAACTGGAAAACCTTTTTGAGAAAGACTGCAAAAGGATGCAGATGTTTGAAGACTGGAATGATGAGGTATTGATTTCCATTAAATCTCCTGTATTATTCATCAGTGGAGATCAGGATGTGATGAAGCCGGAACATACTGCCGAAATGTGGCGGTTGGTGAAAAACTCCCGTTTGATGATACTTCCCGCTACTCATGGCACTTATATGATGCCTGATTTTGATGGAAGTATTGATGCCGGCTTAATAGACTTTACAGTCAGAGAAGTAGAGAAATTTTTAAACCATTAAGCGTTTTATATTCATAATAAATTAATTAATCCTTAATGGATTAACAGTAGAAACAATATTTTATAATAATAACTTTAAAATTTAAAATCATGGCTAAATTAAATCCATATCTAAATTTCGATGGAACAGCTGAAGAAGCGTTCAATTTTTACAAGACTGTTTTCGGTGGTGAATTCGTTGGTGGAATTCATAAGATGGGAAATGCTCCCGGTACAGAAAACCTGTCAGAAGAAGAAAAAAACAGGGTAATGCACATTGCTTTGCCTGTGGGAGGTGATCTTTTAATGGCATCCGATATCGTACCCGGATTCGGACAGACTCTTACCGTAGGAAACAATAATTATGTATCCATTTTCCCTGATTCAAGAAGTGAAGCAGACAGGATATTTAAAGAGCTTTCTGATGGCGGAAACGTGGAAATGCCAATTGAAGATCAGTTTTGGGGAGACTATTTCGGATGTTTTCAGGATAAGTATGGTGTTCATTGGATGGTGAACTATAATGAAGAATATGCAAAATAATCTTATATTTAACTAATGATAATAAAGAGATGCTCATTTTTTGGGCAGCTCTTTATTTAAACTTTTAAAAATGTAGAACTATGGATCCAATTAAAATAGACATCACAATTTTAGCGCCGGTGGAGAAGGTTTGGAATTATTTCAATGAACCTAAACACATTATGAAATGGAATTTCGCCCACGAAAGCTGGCACTGTCCTGGTTCTGAAAATAACCTTGTAGAAGGAGGCAAATTCAAAAACAGAATGGAAGCGAAAGACAAAAGTTTCGGATTTGATTTTGAAGGGGTATATGATGAGATTATTCCGTATGAGATCATTAAATATCATATGGAGGATGGGCGGAAAGTAGAAGTAGTATTCGATAAGATAGACGAAAGTACAACGAAAGTGATTGAGATTTTCGATCCGGAAAAACAAAATTCTGTGGAAATGCAGCGGGATGGCTGGTATGCTATTCTGAACAACTTCCATAAGTATGTTGAGAATCATTAACTATATTTTTTTGTAGCCATGATCAATTTAGTTATCATGTCAAAGAGTTTAAACTCTATTTATGCTTTTAATTATGACTCTGATGCGGAATTCCTTCACGGAGTTATTGCAATACCGGCAAGAAGAGCCTTAGAAAAAGAAAAAATAAATTCTTTGGAAAAACTTTCAGATTATTCCGAAAAAGAAATCATGCAGCTGCATGGTTTCGGTAAAAATGCAATGATGAAACTGAAGAATTATATGAAAGAAAATCAGGTCTGCTTTAGAGAAGCATAATACATATACAACCGGAAAATTTTACAGTGTCATTGCGTTGAAACGAAAGTGTACCGTTTAAATGCAAGGGCATAAGATCTGTTTTGTTGTATAGAAAAGTAAATTACATCACTCTATTAAAATTTAACATTATGAATAACGATATTTTCCCATGTCTGTGGTATGATGGAGACGCCAAACAGTCTGCAGAATTTTATTGTAAAGTGTTCGGAGGCGAAATCACAGCAGATACTCCTGTCGTAATGAATATTGATTTGTTTGGACAAAGGATTATGCTTCTGAACGGAGGCCCGCAGTTCAAAAAAAATGCTTCTATCTCTTTTATGGTGATCTGTGAAACAGAAGACGAAGTCCAAAGATACTGGGATCATTTACTGGATGACGGAATGGCTTTGATGGAACTGGGATCTTACTCATGGAGCCAGAAATATGGATGGGTTCAGGATAAATACGGCGTAACATGGCAGCTGTTTCTGGGAGAAAAAGCAAGCGACCAGAAAATAATTCCTACTTTGATGTTTATCCATGCAAACAATGGAAAAGCAAAAGAAGCAATGGAGCTTTATACCAAGACTTTTCCCAACTCAAACATAGGAAATATATTGACCTATGGAGCAGGAAGTGAAGGACATGACATCCCGGAACCGGCAGAAAATGTACAGCACGCCCATTTTGTCATTGACAATTACAGCTTTTTCTGCATGGACAATTCCTATGATCACCCCTTTGATTTTAATGAAGGTATATCTTTAGTAGTGATGACTGATGACCAGGAACAAACCGACAGATACTGGAATGCCTTTACAGCCGATGGAGGAAGAGAAAGTATGTGTGGCTGGCTGAAAGATAAATACGGATTGAGCTGGCAGATAGTTCCTAAAAGACTTATTCAGCTGATGAATGATTCCAACCAGGAAAAAGCCTATAAAGTTGTTCAGGCTATGATGAAAATGCAGAAAATTATCATCCGTGATCTGGAAGATGCTTATAATTCTTAAATATTTTCGGCGTATTGTTTGATGTATTTTAGAGAAAAGATTTACACACTCTAAAAACACCTAATAATTAAAAAGATATGGAAAAATTATCATACGAAATAGAAATCAATGCCGAACCTGAAAAAGTATGGACTGTCCTTTGGGGCGATATTACCTACAGACAATGGACAACCGCATTTACAGACGGCTCTTTTTATGAAGGAACGCTTGAAGAAAATAATATTGTTAAATTTCTTGATCCCAAAAACAACGGGATGTACAGCAGGGTAGAGAAAGTGATTCCCAACGAGGAAATAAAATTTTTGCACCTTGGAGAAATTTATGAAGGTATTGAAGTCCCTCAGGATTGGGGTGAAGCTACAGAAGCTTACTTTCTTGAGGAGAACGAAGAAGGAACTTTACTGAAAACAGAGGTTCAGACTCCGGCAGAATTTAAAGAATTTTTTGAAGAGAAATTTCCAAAGGCAATGTCTCTCGTAAAACATCTTTCAGAAAATCAGCTGTAAATAAATCAGCTGGAATTGGAATTAAAGAAAAAATCATTCGGGCTTTGAGATTACTTCGCCTGGCTCGCAATGACCACGCTAAAAAATTGAAACAAATGGAAACCTTATCATATGAAACAGTAATTGATGCTCCTGTGCAGAAAGTGTGGGACATCCTATGGAATCCTGAAACATATAGTGAATGGACCAAGTATTTCGGAGCAGGATGTGTCATGAAATCCGACTGGAAAATAGGAGGGAAAACCTATTTTCTTAATGCAGAGGGAGAAGGGATGGTCTCTACTATAGACAGCATGGACGAACCTAATCAGATCGTGTTCAAACACTTGGGAATGGTAGATAAAGAAGGCAATGAAGACACCCGGAGCAAAGAAGTCATGGAATGGAACGGAAGTTTTGAGAAATATTTTCTGATAGACTTTGACGGAAAAACAAAACTTCATGCCGAAGTTCAGGTTAAAAAACAATGGCAGGATCATATGAATACAGGTTTCACAAAAGGACTGATGGTTGTAAAAAGTCTTGCAGAAGGAGTAGGCCCTGGCTCAGTGTGATGAAACTCAAAATTAAGAGTTCAAGGCTTAAAGTTGTTGCCTTGATTTGAGTACTGATTCCTAATCTCTGCCACCTAAAAACTATTATCAATAACCTATAAAGAATGAAACTACTCGTAATACTTTTCGCAACGTTTATTCTGGCTTTGCTGGGCACTTTTTTGTTTCAGGGAAAACCGGATTTTATATTTTCAGGGAACTTGGGAATGGCTGTCTTTGTTATATTTACAGGCTTTTCCCATTTTAAATTTCAGAAAGGGATGGCGATGATGATCCCGGATTTTATCCCTGCCAGAATGTTTTGGGTATATTGTACAGGCGTTCTGGAAATTGCAGCAGGAATCGGCTTGATGATTCCGACAATTCGTGAAATAACAGCTGTTTTACTCATTATTTTTTATGTATTGGTTTTCATAGCCAATATTAATTCTTCCAGAAAAAACATTAATATTTTTAAAGCCGATTATACCGGTCCGGGAATGAAATACCTTTACAGTCAAAGGATTCCCATGCAGATTATTTTAATTGTCTGGACATGGTATTTTGGAATTTATTTACACTAAAAAAGACAGTCTGTAAAGCGCTGTCTTTTTATATAATTGAGATTTTTTTTAACTAAATGAGATAAAAAATGTAACATTTTATAGGTATAAGTTGTCTTATTAAGGAAATGCATTTGTTTTTATTATTCTAAAAATGAAATGCCTATATAACTTAACCTTTAAAACAGAAGTTATGAATCTAAATCACAGCATTTTAGGTACAGCCCTCATCGTACTATCCACTATTATGACCAACGCACAGAGTTCTACTGCCAAACTGCCGGGAGATCCTACTTTGCCATCTTCCAAGACTCATCTTGAAAAGCTTATCTCCTATGATAAAGGAGACTTTACATATAAAGTTGAAGACTACTTTGCAAGACCAAAAGCCTCAGCCTTTAAAATCTCTCCTGATGGAAAATATCTTTCCTATAAAGAAAAAGATCAGGAGAAAAAAAATCACGTCTATGTAAAAGATTTGAGCACAGGAAAAATTACCAAAGCCATTGTAGAAAAAGATGACCTGATAAGAAACTATGGCTGGCTGAATAAAAAACGTCTTTTCTATACTCAGGATAGAGGAGGGAATGAAAATATCCACCTTTATGCTACAGATACAGATGGAAGCAACCAAAAGGATTTAACACCTTTTGACGGTGTAAAAGTGCAGTCCATTATTCCTGTAAAAGACACAGATTTTGTTGTTGTTACAATGAATAAAAACAACAAACAGATCTTTGAACCTTTTAAAATCAATTTCGTTACCGGCGAAATGACCCAGCTGTATGAAAATAAAGATGTAAACAGCCCTATAGACGATTACCTTTTTGATAAAGATGGAAACCTGAGAGGATACAGCGTCCTTGAAAACGGATTAACTACAAAAACTTATTATAAAGATCTGCAGACCGGAAAATTCAATCTGATTAAATCTGCAGACTGGTCTGATACCTTCAGTATTATCGAGTTTAATGAAAATTCTAAAAATAAAGATGAAGCGTATGTAGTAACCAATCTGGATAGTGATAAAGCAAGAATTGTGCTGTATGATCTGAAAAAAAATGCAGTAATTAAAGAAATTTATTCTAATCCGGTATATGATGTAAGTTCAATAAGCACAGCAGGTAAGAACAGAAACTATGAGCTTGACTACATCAGCTATGAAGGCACTAAGGGAGAAACCGTACCGGTAAGTAAATTTTATAAGGAAATACATGACAAATTAAAATCTCAGTTTGGAGACAAGGAATTTGGAATTGCTTCCTCTGATGATAATAATGATAAATTTCTGGTTGTTGTAGGAAGTGATAAGCTCTACGGAACCTATTATGAGTACGACACCAAAACCAAACAGACCAAACTTCTTTATAACCTGATGCCACAGCTGAAGGAAGAAGATATGGCCGAAATGAGACCTATCGAATTTAAAAGCAGAGACGGGTTAACAATCCATGGATATATTACCCTGCCTAAAGCTGCACTGGAGGGTAAAAAAGTTCCTCTGATTGTAAATCCTCACGGCGGTCCTCAGGGAATCAGAGACAGGTGGGGATTCAATCCTGAAACACAATTGTTTGCAAGCAGAGGATATGCCACGCTGCAGGTTAATTTCAGAATCTCCGGAGGATATGGAAAATCATTCCAGAAAGCAGGTTACAAGCAGATTGGAAGAAAAGCAATGGATGATGTGGAAGACGGTGTAAAATATGCCATTGAGCAAGGATGGGTAGATAAAGATAAAGTTGCCATTTACGGAGGAAGCCACGGTGGATATGCAACATTGATGGGATTGATCAAAACTCCGGATTTATATGCATGCGGGGTGGATTATGTAGGCGTATCCAATATCTTTACTTTCTTTGATTCTTTCCCGGAATACTGGAAGCCTTATAAAGAAATGGTAAAACAGATCTGGTATGATCTTGATAACCCCGAAGAAGCTAAGATTGCTAAAGAAGTTTCTCCGGTGTTCCAGATTGATAAGATTAAGAAACCTTTATTTGTAGTACAGGGAGCCAATGACCCAAGGGTAAACATCAATGAATCTGATCAGATTGTAAAAGCAATGCGTGCCAAAGGATTTGAAGTTCCTTATCTGGTAAAATACGATGAAGGACACGGATTTGGAAAAGAACCGAACAGAATAGAACTCTACAAATCGATGCTGGGATTCTTTGCTGAAAATTTTAATAAGTAAATTATTAATTTTAATAATATTGAACGGAAGGCTCGGGTCTTCCGTTTTTTTGTTTTTATGACTAGGTGAGTGTTTAGATTCCTACGGAATGACAAGCTGTATGGATAAACTATCATTACAATTGTGTCATTCCGCAGGAATCTCAAATGATGTTAGAAATTGAGAATGGATAAAAAGGTCTTTACCATTCTTAAACATAAGTAATGAGTAATGAGTAATCAGGAATAATTGAGATGATAAAATACCGATGAATAAAAGAAAAACTGAATTGTAAGAAAAATATTTTAAATTTATTAAAGTAAAACCAAAAGGCTAACCGTCATAGCAATATGGAGGTTGTCGAAAAAATAACAATGCCACAGAAGGAGAAAGAAAGCATCATCTCACAAACCGTTTCCAACTACGGAGGGAAGCTGATGTCTTATATTCGTCCGAAAGTGAAAAACACGGAGGATGCGGAAGATATTCTACAGGAGGTGTGGTATCAGTTCAGTAGCCTTACGAATCTTTCTGAGATCGTAAACGTTGGAGGCTGGCTGTACAGGGTGACTGCGAATAAGATCACAGACCGTTACCGGAAAAAGAAAACAGAAAATCTTGAAGATTTTGTATATGAAGATGAAGACGGCAGTTTTTCTATCAAGGATATCCTTTTGATGGATGAAAGTGCCGGTCCTGAAGTGAAGATGTTTCAGGATGAGATCTGGAAAAAACTGTTTGAAGCGCTTGATGAACTTCCTGAAAAACAAAGGCTGGTCTACGTAGAAAATGAACTGAACGACAAGACCCTCCAGGAGATCGCCGATGAACAGGGAGAAAACATCAAAACCATCATCAGTAGAAAAAACTATGCTGTGAAGCACTTAAGAAACAGATTGAGAAAGTTATACGAAGATTTAAAAAGTTAGAAAAAGAAATTATGAATCATAAACACAAAAAGGGTTGGATTTTTTTATTGCTATGCCCGCCATTAATTTTAGCAGCTGTTACATGGATTGTAATGATGCTTTGGAACTGTCTTCTTCCGGAGATTTTAGGAGCCAGAACAATTACTTTCTGGCAGGCCATGGGAATACTGATCTTAAGCAAAATTCTTTTCGGAGGGTTTCATTTCGGTAAAGGAATGAGAGACTTTAAAGAAAGAAAGATGAGAGAGAAAATGGAAGGTTTATCTCCTGAAGAAAGAGAGAAGTTTAAAGAAGTCTGGAGAAATAGATGCTCCGGTGGATTCTTCAACAGAAATAACGAATAATTTGAAATTTTTAAAGAAGTAGTAAAGTAAAATTAAAATTCATTCGTCTTTATAAAAAACAAGAAGTAGTAAAATTTAAAATTTTGAAAAAATGAAAAATTCAGCATTAAAAGGAGCTCTTGGAGCATTAGCCGTTGTAGGTGTAGCCTTAATCGCTAAAAAAGCAATACAAAGAAAAAGATTTATCAAAGGTATTTTTGATGAGTACGGAATTAAAGAAAAATCACCTTTCGGACTGGCAGATAAGATCAGAGAAATGAATGAAGAAGACTATCAGGAACTGAAAGGGAAATTCAAAAAAGAATTCCATTCAAGATGCTGCAGAAAGGATAATATCTGCGAAGCATAAGAAAAGTAAAAGCTAAATTGAAATTGTTACATTCCGGCTCGGGAAGCTTCGCTTCCCGAGCCGGAATTTTTATTTAAAAGAAATGTGAAGATAATACAGGTGGTTACACATTATAGATCTGCAGCATGGAGCTTGGTCTGTAGGAGAATTATTGTCAGCATAAAGTAAGATTCTCCACTTTGCTCGCAATGAGAAAAACAGCTGTAGAAATCATCCAATTCTTATTATTTTTAGCAGAATGAATTTTATCGGAGATAAAATCATTGCGCCTTAAAATATATAGTAGAGAGAAATTTTTAGCGCTTTCGCGTATTCCTACAAGAAACTTATACAATTGCTTCATCTTTGATTCGCAATGACTTTTAGATCTGTTCTTCTAACAAAATTTTACGGTAAAGATCAAACACGAAGAAAAATAAATCCTTATTTTTGTATTGCTCAATGAAAGATTACTACTATTTTCTCGGTATATCACAGGATGCTTCGGAAGAAGACGTCAAAAAAGCCTATCGAAAACTGTCTTTAAAATATCATCCTGATAAAAATGACAATGACGATTTTTTTGCAGACCGTTTCCGTGAGATTCAGGAGGCATATGAGACCTTAAGTGACCGCGCGCTCAGACGTACTTATGATCAGAATTTAGAAAGTCATCAGCGAAGTTTCAGATATAATATTCCGCCAGCTGTCAAAACTTTTACAGCGAATAAAATTCATGCGAAAAAAGGAGAGGAGATTATCATCAACTGGCAGACGAGTAATGCTGATGTGGTGAAGGTATTACCTTTCGGACTGGAAAAACCGTATGGAGAGAGGGTCTTTAAGATCACAGAATTTAAGGACGGAAAATTCCAGCTTTTGCTTCATGCAACCAATTCTCTTTTGCACAAAACGGTTGTTCAGGGAATTACCATCACAGAAGTTTTTGAAAACGATTCTGAAAAGTTCAAAAATTCGGTGGAAGAAATGTTTAAGCCGCAGCCCGTAACAAGAATTAACAAGTCGGGTCAGCCTAAGATAATGATGCTGATCTGGGGAATTATCATCCTGGCGATTGCTATCTATCTGCTGATTAAAAACTTCAGCTAATTGACTTTATGCCATTTTCTTTCTTCCAGGGCATTTTTTACATCTTTTCCCTTTCTTGAATTTTTTACAGCACGATTTTTTTTCACAGAACATCTCTTCGTTATTGAATGAGTAAGGTGCCAATGGCGGAACTTTAAATGGGACAATCATATTCATGCTGCAAATATATTAATTTAGAATAAATATAATTAATAAAATTTCATAAAATTCTTAAAACCTGATGTATAGCAGTATGAAACTGCTCTGTCCGGAATTGGAGAACTGAGATTTCAAACATGATAACTTCTTAATTCATCATGAATAAAGTTGAAGTTTGTGTTTTGAATAAAATTCTGTATTATATCTTTTTTTAAGCTTAGATTTAATTCATACAGTAGAGTTGTTGAAAAATTTTTAGGTGTTTTAATAAATGTAAAGGTGTTTAATTATGTTGAAATTGATGTTTTTATTGTATATTATGTATAGAATAATGAATATTGTTATTGAAACTAATGTGAACTCGTCTGAAGCTTATGAAAAACAAAGTGTGATAAAGAATCACAAATATTTTTGTGAATTATCAGCCCTGATATACTCTTGTACAATCGTTCAGAAAATTGTAATTTTACCCATCTTTTTACAAACAAAATCTAATAAATAAAAATGAATACAGAACAGTTTGTGAGCCGTCACATTTCCCTTAATGAAGCCGATAAACAGGCGATGTTGGAGAAACTTGGCGTTTCTAGTATTGAAGAGTTAATTTCTCAAACCATCCCTTCTTCTATCCGTTTAGAGAAAGATCTTGAGATCTCGGAACCACTTTCTGAATACGAAATGTTGAACCACTCAAAAGAATTGGCATCTAAAAATACAGATTATACAAGTTATATCGGATTCGGATACCACAATACACTTTTGCCTTCAGCAATCCAGAGAAATATTTTCGAAAATCCTAGCTGGTATACGGCGTATACTCCATATCAGGCAGAAATTGCACAGGGAAGACTTGAAGCTCTTCTTAATTTCCAGACTGTAGTATGTGACCTTACCGGTTTTGCATTAGCTAATGCATCTTTATTGGATGAATCTACTGCTGCTGCTGAAGCAATGCACATGTTCTTCAACAATAGATCTAAGGACCAGAAAAAAGCAGGAGCGAATAAGTTCTTCATTTCTGATCTGGTACTTCCTCAAACAGTTTCTGTATTAAAAACAAAAGCTGAAGGACTGGAAATAGAAATCGTAGTTGGAAATCATAAAACGCACCAGTTTGACGGTTCTTATTATGGAGTTTTATTACAATATCCAGGTAAAAACGGAATCGTTTTAGATTATACCGAGGATATCGTAGAATATAAAAAACTTGATCTTCAGGTAGCTGTTGCCTGTGATCCGATGGCTTTGGTTAAGCTGAAATCTCCTGCAGAAATGGGGGCAGACTGCGCAGTAGGAACTACACAGAGGTTCGGTATTCCATTAGGATACGGAGGTCCTCACGCCGCTTTCTTCGCTTGTAGAGAAGATTATAAAAGAGATATTCCCGGAAGAATCATCGGGGTTTCTCAGGATATGTACGGAAGACGTGCATTAAGAATGGCATTGCAGACAAGAGAGCAGCACATCAAAAGAGAGAAAGCTACTTCAAACATTTGTACAGCTCAGGTTCTTTTGGCGGTAATGGCTGGTATGTATGCTGTTTACCATGGGCCTAAAGGATTAAATTATATTGCTGATCAGATCCACTTTAAAGCAAACGCTTTGAAAAACGGTCTTAAAGCATTAGGATATCAGGTAGTAGAAGAGCCAATCTTCGATACTGTGAAAATCACTATGGCTGAAGAAGAGAAAGCAAGATTGGTAAGACTGATGCTTGATCACAGACTAAACTTAAACTACTTTACAGAAGGAGTAGTAAGCATTGCGATCAACGAAAGCACAACATTAGAGAAATTAAACTATCTGATGGCTTCTTTCGCTCAGTTTAAAGACAAGCAGACTTTCAAATTAGAAATTAAAGAAGGATACAGCATTCCGGAAGAGAATTTAAGAAAAGACGAAATTCTTACAGAAGCAGTATTCAACAAATACCACACGGAAACAGAATTGATGCGTTACATCAAGCGTCTTGAGAGAAAAGACTTATCATTAACTCATTCAATGATTTCTTTAGGATCTTGTACCATGAAACTGAACGCAGCCACTCAGATGTTACCGCTTTCATGGGAAAACTGGGGTGCAGTTCACCCATTTGTACCTGTAAACCAAGCTGAAGGATATCAGGAAATGATCCGTGAATTAGAGAAAGACTTAGCAGAAATTACAGGTTTTGCAGGAACTTCACTTCAGCCAAACTCCGGAGCGCAGGGAGAATATGCAGGATTAATGGTGATCAGAGAATACCATATTTCAAGAGGAGACCACCACAGAAATGTAGTATTGATCCCGCAGTCTGCACACGGAACCAACCCGGCTTCTGCTGCAATGGCAGGAATGAAAATCGTTGTAGTGAAAAACCTTGAAAACGGGGAAATCGACTTCGAAGATCTTAAAGCTAAAACAGAACTTCATTCAGCCAACTTATCAGCTGTAATGATCACTTACCCTTCTACTTATGGATTCTTTGATGCTAACATTAAAGAAATTACCAACCTTATCCACGAGCACGGAGGACAAGTATATATGGATGGTGCGAATATGAACGCTCAGGTAGGATTTACAAGTCCTGGAAACATCGGAGCAGACGTTTGCCACCTTAACCTTCACAAAACTTTCGCAATTCCTCACGGAGGCGGAGGTCCTGGAGTAGGCCCAATCTGTGTTGCTAAACACTTAGTACCTTTCCTTCCTTCTAACGCGAACATCAGAATCGGTTCCAAAGAAGCTATTGAAGGTATTTCTGCTGCACCTTACGGTTCAGGATTAATCCTTAATATTTCTTACGCTTACATCAAGATGTTAGGAACAGAAGGTCTTAAAAAGGCTACAGGACATGCCATCATGAATGCTAACTACCTGAAAGAAATTTTAGCAGAGCATTTCCCAATCTTATATTCTAACGAAAACGGAAGAGTAGCTCACGAATGTATCGTAGATTTCCGTCAGTTCAAGTCTTTAGGAATTGAAGTGGCTGATGTGGCGAAGAGATTAATGGATTATGGTTTCCATGCTCCTACCGTTTCTTTCCCGGTTGCAGGTACACTAATGATTGAGCCTACAGAATCTGAAAGCAAGGCTGAAATTGATCGTTTTGCTGAAGCGTTGATCTCTATCAAAAAAGAAATCGATGAAATTGCAAACGGTGAAGCAGATGCTACCAACAACGTACTGAAAAATGCTCCTCACACAGAACAATTGGTGATCTCTGATTCTTGGGATAAGCCATACAGCAGAGAAAAGGCTGCTTATCCACTGGAGTGGGTGAGAGACCACAAATTCTTTGCTTCTGTATCAAGAGTAGATGAAGCTTACGGAGACAGAAACTTAGTATGTACGTGTGAGCCGATTGAAGCTTATATGTAATCTCAGTTTTTAAGCATAATAAATCCCTCTCAGCAATGAGAGGGATTTTTGTTTTTATAGTCATTGCGAGCATAGCGAAGCAATCTCAAAGCACGAATGATTTTTTACTTGCTTTTAATCAGTTCTTCAAGCCTGGTCATCATATCATCTTTTTCCTTCAGCATTCTTTCGTAAAGCGCAATTTTTTCCTCGTGAAGCTGGATGATTTTATCAATAGGATTGTAGTTATTAACAATTACACCTGTCGCATTATCATGAAAATTACTTGCAATAATATTTACAGCCTGTTCTTCATCAAAATTCTGGAATGCTTCCACAGGGATTTTCAAAACCTCAGAAATCTTTTGAAGAAGCGGATCTTCAATAGTTTCTTTCTGTTCCAATAAAGAAATTTTCTTCTGGCTCCACTCATCACCTAAATCCAGTGCTAAAGCTTCCTGTTTGATCCCCAGCATTTCTCTGAATCTTTTTACATTTCTTCCCTGATGTATCTTTTGTTCCATTTGTGGTTTATAAGCTTAATTAAAGTTTTATAATGAGTAAAGATAGAAAATTGTGGTGGAAAAATAGGATATGTCCAAAGTTATTTTTTAGGGGTTAAATCTTTGTTTAATCTGATATTTTGGTTACACCAAAGTCAGGTAAATTTCCAGCAAGTTGTGCAGATAGTAAACGGAAGTTCTTTTTTTATCCAAACAAAATCACCTCCCAAAAATTGAGAGGTGTCATAGTGTTTAAGTTCCGGTTTTTCTATCTTCTTTTAAAGCTATACGCAATCAGAATGGCGATGCCCATAGTAAGTACGGTTATCATTGAAATAGTTTCAAGTGAAATTCCGCTTTTTATCTGTGTGTTTTCTTTTTCACATGAAGAAAAGAATAATAATGTCATGAAAAGACATACCGATAGTAATTTTTTATCCATAAATGTATTTGTTTGGTTACGAAACATTTACAGCAAAAAGTATACCGAATTTGTAGACTATGGAGTAGGTTTATTGACTTGTCCTTTTAGTTAATACCTGGGATAATGAGTAACAAAGGCTTTCTTATTGATAGTCCTTCGACAGGCTCAGGGTGACAACCCGAATACTAACCGGAATTTTTAAGCGCTGTCAGGCTGAGCCTGTCGAAGCTATTATTACTAAAAGGATAAGGTAATGAGATTATTTTACTTTTTAATTTCCATTTAAATTTTTGGAGACTTTATTTATTACCGAAATATAATGAGAATAATGAATAATGATACCGGCAGTGAAAAGTAGAGAAGCTATTATTATCTCAGTAGTCAGGTGATTTAGGATAAAATGCAGGATCAGGAAAAGTACAGCGGAATAGATCAGGGAAAATAGTATAGAATAAAATGCGTTTGTTTTGTAAATAAGAATTCTTGTATTTTCGTTGTAGCAGAAGTATTCTTTGCAAGGTGAGAAGACTAATGGAGATTTGTTTGCAAAATCAAGTTTAAACATTTTGTTTTCTCCTATGATGGTACCGTCAGCAAGAATAATATCAGTTAAGTCCCTTTCTATAATTGAATAGCGTACTTCATCAGTGACGTTTTTAAACGTTTTACTATCTTTTATTTCTCTTTCAAAAGTATAAGTAAATGGAAACATATAATTTTATGTTTTTTTATTCGTTTTACCCTCGTTCCAATAATAGCTGTCCGGGTAGATTCTCGTTCCAAAAACAGCAGTGCCCACCCGTACAATGGTTGCGCCTTCTTCAATAGCAGTTTCCAGATCTCCGCTCATGCCCATTGATAGTTCTTTCATTTCTACGTTGGGAATATTTTCGGTAATAATCTCCTGCTGAAGATTTTTCAGGATTTTAAAGCATGCTCTTACTTTATCGGTTTCAGCACTGAATAAACCAATCGTCATCAGTCCCTTTATTTTTAAAGTAGTGTATTGGGAGATCTTTCGGGTAAGTTCAATGGCTTCACCGGGATCAATGCCAAATTTGCTTTCTTCATTGGAGGTATTGACCTGAATTAAAACCTCCATCGTTCTGTGTTCAGCTAAAAGTCTTTGATGAAGTTTTTCGGCCAGTTCCAGGCGGTCAAGAGACTGAACGCAGGTAACATCGTATTTCAGGATCTCTTTGATTTTGTTGGTCTGAAGATGGCCTATAAAATGATTTTCATGAGGAATGTCTTTCAGGTCTTCATATTTCTCCTTCAATTCCTGTACTTTGTTCTCTGCGATTAATTCCTGTCCGTTTTCCAAAGCAATTTTGATACGCTCTACAGAAACAGTTTTTGTAGCGAGTAATAACCTGACATCATGAATATTCCTTTCGGATTGCTCACAGGCCTTTTTTATTCTTTCATTGATAACGGTGAGGTTGTGGAGAATATCTTCTTTCATGATGCCAGGGTTTCTTTGGCTTCCAGTTTTTTAATTAAAGCAGCTTTAACGGCTGTTAAAGCGTAATCCTTAGCTTCAGCAAAAGAAATCGAGTATTTTCTTTCAACAGTTCTCATCTCTTCAGGAAACTGAGCGAGTAATTGATCGTAGTATGTATCCAGAATCTCAGCAGAAGGCATTTCATAATTAATTTTTAGCTGGAAGCGTCTTAAAAGAGCCGTGTCAATAATCTCAGGATGATTGGTGGCACAGATTAAAAGCGCATTTTCAGGATAATAATCAATCAGCTGAATCAAAGTATTAACCAATCTTCTCATTTCACCCACATCTTTGTCATCACTGCCTCTTGCCTTTCCGATCTGATCCAGTTCGTCAAGAAAAAGTACGGATCTTTCTCTGGCTGCCTTATCAAAAATCATTTTAATATTCTGGGATGTTTCTCCGATACGGGACGAAACAATATTACTAAGATTTAAGATAATAATATTTTTTCCCAGAGCATTGGCAATAGCCTTCGCTGTCATTGTTTTTCCACATCCGGAACTTCCTTCAAGTAAAATCTTATGGTTAACCGGCAGACCGTACTCCTGAAGTTCTTTAACGTAAGTGTGCTCCTTGATAAGTTGTGTAAGCTGTTCCTTGTTGTTAGCATTGAGAAATACTTCGTTAAGATTTACCTGCTCTTTATCCTGAATAATAAGGTTGTACAGATTCATAATGACAATTAAAAGATTATTGAATAAACAAAGATAAAGCTTTATTGAATGCCAAAAAGAATCCTGAATAATAATAAACACATGGTCCAACGGATACTGAATGATAAATGATAAATGATAAATGATGAATGGATGCTGGTATCAGCAACAATCTGTGGGAAAAAGACTATAAAAAAAAAGAAAAGCCAGACTTGCGACCGGCTTTTCTCATTTGGATATTAAAATTTGTTATGAAACTAAGATCTTTCTGCTTATGTTTTTGAACCCTTTTACCCGATGGGGTAAAAGAGCGATCCGATTTCTCAGACTAAAAACATAAAACAATATAATTAGTATAGATATTCTATAGGCTTGTTTTGTTTTAAGATTAGTTTCTTTCTCTTCTTACAGTCATGAAATATGAAGTAATTACTATTAAACCTGTTACGATACCGATATAAGTTACCATTTTGTATTATTTTTAATTATTTGACTTTTTTTTATCAATCTTTCAATTGCAATATTACTACTTTCAAATCATGTGCCAAAGTAAAACACCATGATGTTTATCAGTGTATTACAGTGATTCCTGTTCATTTAATGGTGACTTTTGTTTATATTAAATTAATATATTATTGAGAATTTATTAATACTTTTATTGTTCTATTTGTAAAATTATGTGAATGTGTTAATCGTTTATCGACTTCTATATTGGAGTTGATAAAACAAATAATAAGCAATGCCTGGCATAATATTGTTTTAAAATGTATTTTCCGGACATTAATTTTTCACTTCAAATAGATTTTTATGTTAATAAAATTTATTTTAACGGTAATTTTTATGATGGAAATTTTGTCAGATGTCATATTTCATGTTAAAGAGAAATTTTTTTGTGCCAAAAATGAACACAAAGTTGCCTGCTGAGTGATTTTTTTCAGGATCAGTAATGTCTATTCAAAGAAAGAGGTTGAAAATAAGATACTGAATGCTGTTTGAACCCTATAAAAACAATGACTGAATTATTGTACCTTCAAAAGAACTGATCTTTCATAGGGATAATAAGTACCTGTTATTTTGGGAACAAAGAAAGCCTAAGAATATCCTTTTTGAATTACCCGGGCGCATTTACTACTTTTGTATAAAGAATGAATTTATGGGACGCAGTTATATTTTTCTCGCCTTGGCTATTATATTTGAGATTATTGCCACTACTTTTCTGAAGAAATCTGAGGAATTCTCCAAACTATGGCCATCGGTAGTGACAGTCATTGGGTATGCCTGTGCATTTTATTTTTTGAGTCTTACCCTTCGTCAGATTCCTGTAGGGATCACCTACGCTATATGGTCCGGCGTAGGAATTATTTTTATAACGATGATTGGAGTGATAGCATTTAAACAGATCCCGGACCTGCCCGCCATTATTGGTATTGCACTGATTGTGATTGGAGTGATTATTATTAATGTATTCTCAAAAATGGGAACTCATTAAAAATAAATTACTGATGTTTTTGCATCTGTTTCCAATGTTGGACCTTCGTTTTGTATAAGAAGAACTTTCCAGTTTATATTTGAACTTTAAATATCCGTGGAACTCAATGCCGTTAAATAATGTAAAAGGAATTGTTGGATTTTCCTTTAATGATTCCCTTATTCCTTTACTGAATACGGTAGGACCTGTAGTAGCATGTATATTATTCGGATAGCGGTGAGTGTTTATATTATCAATCATCAATTCTGATAAAAGGATCATAAGAAATTAAATGCTCTGGAATTAATATAGGTTCTCATTCCATGGTAGTTTATCTTAAGGGCTGAATAATAGATTGGAAAAAATTAAATGTAAAAATCCTTTCATAGAAGATATCCAGACTGTTTTCAATAATGGCATCCGTATAACAGGCCGGATCCGGAACAAATGTTTCTTCTACAAAAACAAACCAGAGCTCCGAGAGTCCGTATTTTCTTCTAAACTCTTCAGAAGCATTGCTGTCAGGCACAGCAGAATGTTTCAGGTCACAAAAAAGAATTCCTTTTTTCTCTCCTTCATGATCTACAATATTAATGGAATGGTGCAGGTAGCTGATAATTTTTATTTTCGCATCAAAACATTCTATAAAATGGTGCAGATCAATAAGCTGTATTACTTTTTCTTCCTGTTGAGATTCTGTCATAAAAAAACATTCCAGTGATATTTCCTGTGTCAGTTCGTGAAAAGTTGTTAATTCCATATGTGTTCATTTACAGTACAAAGAAATAAAGAAAAGAAGAACGTAAATTGGTTTTTATACAAAATGGCAGGTATTTTATACAAAATCCGGAAGCATGATCATTGGTATAATAAAATAGAGGTTTTGTATAATAAAATAGTTGTAATTTCTGTTATTGTCTATTTTTGCTAATGATAAAATGAGCCTATCCTATGAAATACAGTCCGTGGAAATTTGAAGAAACCTTTGTAATGGATTTTTTGGTGGAAGCGAAGTATGGACTCCGTAGGCATCTGCTCTTCCTGCTCTTCTTTTTCATTTTGATCTATAGCGCGAGGTTCTGGCATTGGTACTCGGGAATATATCAGTATTATGTTTTATTCTTTGTATATACAATTCTTATCACAATGGTGTACATTAATATATATGTATTGGTTCCCCGTTTTTTCTTTAAAACAAAATATGTTACTTATCTTGTTCTGCTGGTTCTGATGGGAGTAGTGGGTCTTAATTTTATAGGATATGGTTTCAGGCTGTTCTTTGATGAATTCAGAGTGAAAAATATTCTTAGGGAAAATGAGAAAGGAGGAATTTATGAAGGAGTTCTGATGTGTATTCCGATTATCATGACGACAACGACGATTAAACTTCTACAGAAATGGATCAGTGATAATAAAAGAATCAACGAGCTGAGCAGACTCACCATGAGCATGGAACTGAATGAGTTAAGAAATCAGATCAATCCGCATTTTCTTTTTAATATGCTGAATAATGTAAAAGCGTTGATCAGAACAGACCCTGCCAAAGCCTCTGTGGTGATTGTAAAACTTTCTGAGTTTCTCAGATATCAGCTGTATGAAAACAGTGAAGAGAAAACGCTGCTCACTTCAGAGATTGATTTCCTGTCCAATTTTTTAAACCTTGAAAAAATAAGGCGTGACAATTTCTCTTTTGATATTCGGATCAATACTGATAAAAGAATTGTGAACAGCATTTTTGTTCCTCCCAATCTGTTTACCACTTTTGTAGAAAATGCCGTGAAACACAGTGTAGATATCAGTGGAGCAGAATCCTACGTGAAAATAGAAATCAATACCGATAGCAGACAGCTTTATTTCAGGTGTGTGAATTCCATAAGGACTGGCTATATCGTTTCAGACAAAAAAAACAGCGGACTTGGGCTCGCCAATATTACCAGAAGGCTTGAGCTTCTCTATGGTGATACTTTTGATCTTCAGATAGAATCAGGAGAGGTAGAATATAGTGTAAATTTAAAAATTCCCGTTTGATGAATTGTATAATTGTTGATGATGAACCTCTGGCAAGATCCGAGATGAGATCCCTGATCACTGAAATTTCCAAAATTGAAATCCTTGGGGAATTTTCCAATGCGCTGTCTGCTCTCGAATTTCTTAAAGACAATGATATAGATCTTATTTTCCTTGATATAGAAATGCCTTTGGTAACAGGTCTTGAGTTTGCAGAAATGCTTCCGAAAAAATCCCTGATTATTTTTACAACCGCTTATTCCCAATATGCACTGAAAAGCTACGAACTGGAAGCTGTTGATTATCTTTTGAAACCTATTGATCCCCAAAGACTGGAAAAAGCCATTGAAAAAGCCATACTTTATACTGGACTTTTGTCTAAAGATACGGTAAAGAATACGGTAGAATCCAATACAGCTGACTTCCTTTTCATTAAAGCAGAGCGAAGATTCTATAAAATCAGTTTTTCAGATATTAAGTTTATAGAAGGGCTGAAAGACTATGTAGTCATTCATACAAAGCAGCAGAAACTGATCACTGCAATGAATTTAAAAACCATCCATCAGAAAATCTCCGGTGAGAGCTTCATCAGAGTAAGTAAATCCTATGTTGTCAATATGAATTATATTGATTCGTTTGACAATCATAATATATACCTCGAAGATTCCGAGATTCCTCTTGGTGAAGTATACAGAGCCGAATTTTTCACAAAATTTGCCGGAGGACTTCTGAACTCAGATTAAAAAAATAAGTAATGAGCAATGAATAATGAGTAATAATTAATAGGCTCAAACCATTTAAAAAAAATCTGTGTAATCTGTAGTTAAATAAAAACAAAATAACTACGGGCTAAAACTGTTCAGAGAAAACAAATTCCCTTTCAACAGCTTTAGCCCAAACTTAAAAATTATGCCGGCTTTTGTCCCACAAAACGAATCACAGAACCTGTCCCGTTGTGAAACAATCCTTCGCTAAGCTCAATTTCTGTTTCTGCTAATTCAATAATATCATAATTTGGAAAATCTGTCTTGATTTCTTCAATAGAGAACAGGGATTCGACATCTTTCGGACCTCCCACTTTTTCATTCTTTGCAATATATTCAAGATGATTTTTACTGAAAGCTTCGAAAATAATAAAACCACCTTCACGCAGGTATTGATTCAGCATTTGGTGGATAGAAGATTTAATATCTCCCGGGAAATGAGCGTAAATAAGAGCAATGGCATCAAACTGTCCTTTCTGATAATTTAAAGTAGAAAGTTCTCCCACCTGATAATCAATAGCAATTTGTTGTTTCTCTGCAAGCTGTAATGCTTTATTTCTGCCATTGGCACTGATATCGAAAGCAGAAACCTGCCATCCTTGTGTCGCTGCAAAAACGGCATTTCTGCCTTCACCTTCTGCCGGAAAAAGTATTTTTCCAGGTTTTAATTTGCTGAGCTGTTCTCTCAGGTAATTGTTGGGTTCTGTTCCGTAGGCAAACTCTTCGCTGCTGTACCTTTCATCCCATCTGTTGAGCCATGTGCTATCTGTCATTGTAAAAAGAATTTAAAATTGGCATAAAGAAAAATCATTCATATTCTTCCGTTGTATTAGTTGCATCAAATGTAGAATATTTCCTCAAGCTTTCTGACCTCAAAAAAAAGTTTACTATCATAGATTTTTTGAATGACAGATCTGTTTAATAAAAATCTAAATACTATTCCATACAATTAAAATTTGGAGTAATTTTGAAAAATGATGAATTTAAACCAGATTTTCACCAATCAACGTACAGGAAACAATCCACAGACCAAAGCTTCACGAACTGATTTTCAAAGAGATTTCGACAGAATTATCTTCTCTTCTGCCTTCAGAAGACTGCAGAACAAAACGCAGGTTTTTCCTCTTCCGGGAAGTGTTTTTGTACATAACAGACTTACGCATTCTTTGGAAGTATCATCCGTAGGAAGAAGTTTGGGAAGTATTATCGGTGAATTTATTGCTGAAGATTTTAAAAATGAACTGACTGAAGATTCAAAGAATTTCTATCTCTATAATTTAGGAAATGTAATTGCTGCTGCATGTTTATGCCATGATGTAGGAAACCCCGCTTTCGGACATTCCGGAGAAGATGCCATTGCGAGTTATTTTGAAAGAAATGAAAAAGATCTGAAATCAAAGTTCAATGAAAAAGAATGGGCGGATCTGGTTAATTTTGAAGGAAATGCTAACGCCATCAGAGTGCTGGCACAGCAGCAACAGGGAAAAGATGCCGGAGGAATTCAGCTGACGTTCTCTACACTGGCAAGTATTGCAAAATATCCGTGTGAAGCGGTTGCAAAGAAAAAAGGGATCATTCACAGAAAGAAATTCGGGTTTTTCCAGAATGAAAAAGATATATTCCTGGAAATTGCCAAAGGAACCCAGCTTATTTCTGAAAGTGAAGAACCGTATATTTTCAAAAGACACCCTTTTGTATGGCTTGTAGAAGCAGCCGACGACATCTGCTACAACATCATTGATATGGAAGATGCCCACAGGCTGGGAATTGTTTCAACAGCAGACTGTAAAAACTTATTTTTTGAGTTGGTAAAATCTGAAACAGATGATGTTCAGAGAATTGAAACAAAACTTAGTTCAATCTCCAATGAAAACGAACAGATTTCTTATTTAAGAGCAAAAGTGATTAATGCACTCATCAATAAATCGATTGAGATGTATAAATCCAACTTTGAGACGATCCTTGAAGGAAATCTTAGTAATGGCTTACTTGATATTTATAAAAAAGAAAATAAAGCGTTGCAGGATATTGAGAGTTTCTCGGTAGAAAAAATTTACAACCATAAAGCAGTTGTTGAAATTGAAAATGCCGGGTATAACGTAATGTATGAGCTGCTTGATCATTTTATTCCTTCCATTCTGAAACCTAAAGACAGCAGAAAATCTTATGATGAAAAAGCGTTGAAACTGATTCCAAAGCAATTTATTTACAATGACGGAACCGATTATCAGAAAGTTCTTGGGGTTATTGATTTTGTTTCAGGAATGACGGACAATTACGCTACCGATTTATATAGAAAAATTAAAGGAATAGACATTGGGATGACTGTCTAGATTCTATTTGTTATAATCATTGAGAAGC
This sequence comes from Chryseobacterium sp. CBTAP 102, assembly GCF_003201365.1. Lineage (NCBI taxonomy): Bacteria > Pseudomonadati > Bacteroidota > Flavobacteriia > Flavobacteriales > Weeksellaceae > Chryseobacterium > Chryseobacterium sp. CBTAP 102. The sequence goes on along the minus strand of NZ_QICX01000004.1, from coordinate 21,214 downwards.
CTCTACTATTAATGACTGCATTAAAGTAGAGGCTTTTTTATGCTTTAAAAGTAAGCGATTCTAGAATAATCAATAATTCCTGTGCTTGATTTCCAGGAGATTATATTATAAGGCTTTCACTTATTTTTCTTATATTTAAACAACACATATAGAAGTGTTTTTAACAAAACAGGATTTTTAGCGACATATTAAAAAAATTAACAACTATGGGTATATATCTAGCACCCGTTATTTTCTTCGGGCTTATCATTTTGTTTGCTTCGTTTTTTGTAGTTAAGCAGGAAACAGCAGCTATTATCGAACGTTTCGGGAAATTCCAGGGAGTAAAACATTCAGGGCTTCATCTTAAACTTCCAATTATAGATCAGATCGCTAAAAGACTGAATCTTAGAATTCAACAACTGGATGTGATGATTGACACCAAAACCCTGGACAATGTTTTCATCAAAATGAAAATTTCCGTTCAGTATCAGGTGATCAGAAACCAGGTAGGAGATGCTTACTACCGCCTGGAAAATCCTGAAAATCAAATTACATCTTTTGTATTCGACGTTGTACGTGCTGAGGTTCCTAAATTGAAGCTGGATGATGTCTTTGTAAGAAAAGATGATATTGCGGTGGCGGTAAAGAGTGAGCTTCAGGAAGCCATGAACAGTTACGGGTATGATATTATCAAAGCTTTAGTAACAGATATTGATCCGGATGAGCAGGTGAAACATGCCATGAACAGGATCAATGCTGCTGAAAGAGAAAAAACAGCGGCAGAATATGAATCTGAAGCACAAAGAATCCGTATTGTAGCGGTTGCAAAAGCAGAAGCTGAATCTAAAAAACTACAAGGGCAGGGGATTGCAGACCAAAGAAGAGAAATTGCAAAAGGTCTTGAAGAGTCTGTAAGAATGCTGAATAATGTGGATATCAATTCTCATGAAGCATCAGCGCTTATTGTAGTAACACAGCATTATGATACCTTACATTCTGTAGGAGCAAGCAACAGAAGTAATCTTGTGCTTCTTCCCAATTCACCCACTGCAGCAAGCGGAATGCTGAATGACCTTGTAGTGGCCATGACAACGGCAAATACAGTTGGAGAAGCTACCAAAGGAAAATATCCTGATCCTCCTCAGAAAGAAACCGGATTTTAAGATAAAAGGAAAAAGAAAAAGATGAATCAATGGAAAAAAAATGATTGTCAAAAATAACTTCATGCTTCATTCTTCCAGCTTTCCGCAAAATAAAACCGCTTCTGAATTTTCAGAAGCGGTTTTATTTATTATTTCTTCGTTTTAGAAACCTGTTCTATCAATGTGTATTTGATTGAAGAAGCATCAGCGGGCGGATTTTCAATTTTTTCTGTTTTTACTTTTAAAACATATTCATATCCCGGCTCATAGGTGAAACCTTCAATATTGCTATAGAAATTCGTCCAGCTTTCAGACGCATTTTCTTTTACCTGCATACATTTCATACGGCCTGCTCCGGCAGAACAATCTACGGTTTGTGGTCCTACAATAAGTGTTTTTGCATTGGCTGCCATTGCTGTTTTTTTCGTTTTGGAAACCTGTTTTACCAAAGTGTATTTTATGGAAGATCCATCAGCGGGCGGATTTTCAATTTTTTCTGTTTTTACTTTTAAAACATATTCATACCCCGGTTCATAAGTAAATCCTTCGATATTGCTGTAGAAATTCGTCCAGTTCCCGGAAACATTTTCTTTTACCTGCAGACATTTCATAGGAGCTACTCCTGTACAATCTGCTGTCTGTGGTCCTACGATGAATGTTTTTTCATCACCTGCGGATGCATTGGCTGTGGTTGTACATTGTGTCATGGCAAATAACGCTAATGCGGGTGCTGCTCCTTTTAGAATTGTTGCTATACTTTTCATAAACTTGATTTTTCCCCATACCTCGCAATTACCATGCCGAAAAAAAATCCCGAATTTGTAGTACTTCTGCTATTGTTTTTTACTTTTTTAATCATTTAATTTGAATTTCTTAAACACTAACCACAATATAATTCTTATAATAAATATGGATAATCAAATGCAAGTTGAAAATTACAGGATTCAAAAACCTGAAATATGGGCAGGAAATATCGGGGATGAGGAAATAAAAAGCCGAATCAAAGATTCCGAATTTGCCAGAAGACAAATTGATGAAGGACGTGATTACTGCTATTTTTTAGACAAAAAATACTATACAAGCAATACGGAAAACAGTGAGTATGTCTGCATGGCCTATACGCTGAACGAGCCTGGAAACCTTGAAAGAGCTTCTGTTTCTGATGTCATTGTAGAGGAAAATGAAGTCTATCAGATTCACAGAATCAGTGTGTTGAGAGATGGTGTACTGATCGATAAGATTCCGGACACAAAAATTAAAGTTCTTGACAGTGAAAACCAAAGCAGTGGAGGAGTGCTGAGCAGTAATAAAAAAATCAATATTACCATCAAAGATCTGAGGCTGTATGATGTTCTGATCTTAGAAGATTCAAGGATTAAAGAATTTACAGACCGTGATTTTCTGAGAAAGGAATTTTCAAAATATGTCTGGGTAAGTCCTGATAATTATTGGGCTTATGGAAGTTTTAAATTCACTTTTATCAACGATCGCGAACAGACTATTGCCTATAAAAAAACATTTTTCAGAGATGAACAGGGAAATGTTCTGGAACCGGAAATCAATCATCTGAAAAAAGGAGAAAGATTTGTCATTGAAGAAGAAAACTATATCAATCCTGTGGATTCCGGACGTGAAATTTTTCCTTATATAGACTTTGCTACAGAAAACAGCTGGAAAGATCTTTCCAACTATATTGTACCGTTCTATGAGGAGATTTTTAACAAATCTTCTTTACAGGATTTCGCTCCAAACCTTGTTGAAAAACTGGATGCCATTGCTGATCAGGATGAAAAGCTGCAGTTTGCCATAGAATATGTACAGAATCATATCTATTACATCTTCAATGCCGATGAAATGAATGGTCATAAGCCACAGGAACCATCAGTAACCTATGAAAACAAACAGGGAGACTGTAAGGCAAAGTCGGTTTTATTGAAAGTGATCCTTGATTATATAGGAGTAGATGCATCTGTAGTGCTGGTAAATTTTAATACGGATTATTATATTAAATACTATCTGCCATCATTGTTAAGTTTCAATCATGTTGTCCTAAAAGTGAATTATAAAGGTGAAGAATATTTCATTGATGCTACCATCCGTGATGAATTCGGATTGATTGAAAACAGAGGGTTTATTTATTTTATGCATTATCTGGAAGTGAAAAAAGATCAGGTACTTCAGGTAAGAAAATCTTATAAATTTCCTTATTTCTGCATTAATGAAAAGGTGGATTTAAATGCACAGGGCAATACCGGAAAACTTACTCTGTCAACTACTTACAAAGGAAACAGAGCCAATGCTATGAGAAGGTATTTTAAGAGTACCAATAAAAGAGAAATCATAGACAGCTGGAACAGCTTCCTTTTCTATGCGCTTAATTATTCGGGTGACCGTAATGGTACAGATGTCCGAAACGTATTCAAAGATGCCGCTATTGATGTAGTAAGTGATGATAAAAGACTGAATGAAGTAAAGATCCAATATACCGCAACCATTGAGAATCCTTATTTTGCAGATCCACAGAAAAACCGTTTTCTGATGTATTTTGACCGAAATGTGGTGAAGGCGGGAGCAAGAGATTTTATTCATAAAGATTTACCTTTCTGGCATAATTTCGACAGTGAGAAATATGAAATCAATTTGCAGACGGATCAGAAAATTGATACTGAAGAAAAATATACAGTACAGGAAAGTACTATATCCAATCCTTATTTTGACTATAAAAGCCGGAAAAAAGTACACAAAAATGGAGCAAGTGTGTCTATTGAGTACAATCCTCTGATCAATATTGAAATTCCGCAAAGTGAGTTTGAACAGTTCAGAACAGATCATCATACCATTGCCGACAGTAATTTCGGACTGGGAATTGATATTATTGAGCCGGGACTTATGAATATGCTTAAATTCAGCTTTAAGAAGAAATTTAAATAGAATATCTTAAGTTCAAAGTTTAAGGTTTCGGGTTTTGGCGGGCGGCGAAGCCGCCCGCCAAAACCCGAAACCCTCATTATTCGTTTACAATCAAAAAACACAAATTTCATTATGCATAAGATATTTTTTCTTGCTCCTTTTACAGCTGTTTCTCTTGTCAGTGCTCAAAATTTAACCCAAGAGAACGTTACAGGATTCTGGAAACTAAAGGAAGCCGGATTTTATGAAGATCAAAAGAAAGTGGTAAAAGAATTTGATAACTGCCGTTTAATGAGGAATTATGCGATCAGGGAAGATGGTTTTGCTATTTATAACTATATAGAAGGAAAATCTGGCGATTGCAGGCCTTCAGAACCGAGGCTTTCTTTTTGGAGGATTGTAGACAACAGAATTCAGTTTTATGTGGATGACCAGAATATTCTTGAAGAAGTGGAAGTAACGATAAATAAAGATCATACAATAACCTTTTCCAGCTATATTCCTGAACAGAAAAAATTAAATGGAGATGCTTTCTCTGAAAAAATAGCCAACACGGTTCACTATGATATTCTTGAAAAACAATTTTGATTATAAATGTAAAATTTTTGATGTATGAATTATGTAACGGTTATCTATCTCGTGAATCTGATATTGTATGCCATGTATTTCTTTGGAAGAGCAGGTAGTGAAGTTGAGGTATCAGGAATGGATTATGCTGTTTCCGGAACTTTATCTCTCTTTCTGATCTTCGCAGGATATCTGAATGCAAAGAAAAGGATGATCTACAGAACCGTTCTGTGGATGTTTTTTGTGAATGTTTTCTTATTCGTTTGTTCCGGTTTGTTTGATCAGTTTGGAAACGATTTTAATATTCTTTCTACAGGTAACAGTGACAGTTTTCTTTTTACATTGGCACTTATTGTTTATAACGGTTATCTTTTTCCTCTAACGGTTATTCTTGAGGGATCGGGTTTGTCATTAATAATACCTGTAGTATTATCATTTATCTTGCCTTCATTGGGATATTTAATAGGGAAGAGGATGTATACAAATAATCAAAATCCCACTGAATTATAATCATTGCGAACCGAAGGTGAAGCAATCTCAATATTATTCATAAAGCTGCTAGTTGGAAAACGCAATGATGCAGGAATTTTACAAACTATATGTTTTTAAGACACAAAGATTTTATCTCCGATAAAATTGTACTTCTTTAAAAATGACACAGAGATTTCACCAGCATTTTTGTCATTCCGGGCAGAGCAAGGAATCTAAACTTTAATATCCTTTACAACTCTTGGAAACCAGGCAGATATTATTAAAAAAAATCCGCATAATCTGCATAATCTAAGAGGGAAAATAATATCATCACCTGCTGAAAATCTCGTATTAAGCGCAGTAGAAATGTTCTTTCTCTTTAAAAAATATACGGAATGTAAAAAACTCTTATACTTTTGCGTTTTCCAAAACTAAAAAAAGAATCAGAAAGTTTTAAAGTTATTCCTGATTTTGAGGCTGGTTATTGGAGGTAAAGAATTTCTGCTTCCCGATTAATAGTTCAAAAAACAGTCTGAAGTCCGAAATTAAAGACCATAAAGGATATTTAAAAGTAGCCGGTTTGTTTTTCTCAATCACAGCATGACTGAACCAGGCAAATCCATAGCCTACAATCGGGATATACCAAAGAAATCTTTCTTTTCCGGAACTGATGACATACCATATAACGAAAAATACGAGAAACGTTCCGATAAAATGAAAAATACGGGTACCTGTTTTACTGTGTTCAGTAAGATAAAACTGATAAAACTCTCTGTATGTTTTGATTCTTTCAGCCATGGCGGTTAGTTTATGGGTTCTTAATGAAGCTAAAGCAATAATTCTGCCGATTTTTATCAGAGGGTAAAAAATAAAAAAGGCAAAATTGCAAATCAGTTTCTCCATCAGAGTAACCTTTCTGCCATTTTGCCTTTTCGCAATTTTGTTTATTGCTTATTTAACTCTTCTTTAGTTCTTTTCCAAGCTTGCTGTTTTTGTATCCGTAGCAGAAATAAATAACCATACCGATCAGGAACCACATTCCAAACCAGAACCAGTTCTCATGGCTCATTCCCGTAAGAAGATACAGACATGAACTTAATCCAATCAATGGAATTAATGATAGATTCTTGATAAAAGCTACAACACATAGAATCAGGTTGATGATAATAAAGAAGAAAATAGAAGCTCTGAATTCTCCTTCATTAGGATCTGACCAGTTCATCAGATTGTCAAAAAACTCCGGCTGCCATTTGTAGAAAGCCAGTAAGCCACCGATGAAAATAACCGGGAAAATAATTTTACCATTCACATAAGGAAGGTGAAATCTGCCTTTGATTTTTTCCTTGGCAGGAAGTAGAAGTACTCCCGCGCATACCAGTACAAAAGCGAAAATAGTTCCGATACTTGTAAAATCAAGGATAAAAGTTTTATCTGTAAACAGGATAGGAATACCTACTACAATTCCGGTAACCACAGTTGCATAGGAAGGTGTTTTATACTTTGGATGTACCTTTTGGAATCTTGCAGGCATCAGTCCGTCACGGCTCATAGCGTACCAGATTCTCGGCTGTCCCATCTGGAAAACCAATAATACGGTTGTAATAGCTACAATGGCAACGAAGGAAACCACAAGTTCCATCCAGGCTACATTGGCATTTGTTTTTTCAAATATGAATGAAAGAGGATCTCCTACACCATCAAATTTCTTGTAATCTACCATCCCTGTTAATACCAGTGTCAAAGCGATATAGATTACCGTACACAGGACAAGAGAAATAATCATTCCTTTTGGCAGGGTCTTTTGCGGATCTTTGGTCTCTTCAGAAAGTACACTTAAGGCATCAAATCCGATATAGGCAAAGAATACTCCGGATACGGCGCTCATTACCCCGGCAAAACCATTCGGCATAAAGGATGGAGTTCCGGTTGCAGGACTTACAGGAGTCCAGTTGTCAGTATTAATATAAGCAAAACCGACAAGAATAACCAATATAATGACCCCAAGCTTTAAGATAACCAGAGAGTTGTTGAAGTTTTTACTTTCTTTTACTCCCACATAACAAAGCCATGTGATTAAACCGTTAATAACCAATGCCGGAATATCTACAATGAATTTCAAACTTCCAATCAATGGTGCTGTTTTCCATGCATTTAACAGTTCTTTGTTTTCTGAACCATATTGAACGGCTTTCCTTGCTTCAGTATAGCTGCAGGTCAGATAATCAGGAATATGCATTCCGAGGCGTCCTAAGAAACTCGTAAAATAATCCGACCACGAAAAGGCTACGTAAATATTCCCGAAAGAATATTCCATGATCAGAGCCCATCCGATTACCCAGGCAATCAGTTCCCCAAAACTGGCATAAGCATACGTGTAGGCAGAACCTGCAGTAGGAATTCTGCTGGCAAATTCAGCGTAGCATAAAGCGGTAAAGCCACAGGCAAAACCGCAAATCAAATATAGTAGGATAACACCGGGACCGCCTCTGAAAACGGCTTCTCCCAAACTGCTGAAACTCCCAGCTCCTATAATAGCCGCGATACCAAAGAATACAATGTCCCATACACCCAAGACTCTTAAAAGCCCCGTTGAAGTATCTGTATCTGAATAGATTTTTCTTCTAAAAAGTTGACTCATTCAATAACTATATTTGATTTGAAAAAAAGCAAATGTAATGATTTTTTATTTTGATGTTAACAGTTGTTAAGAACATTTGGGTAAAAATACTCAAACAAAAAGTTTTAGTCTCTATAAACAGGGATTTCCACAAAGCTGTCGTTTTTCATTATTCTTCGCATAGCTGGCTCTTACAATATGAGTTGACAGAAGAGAGGACTTCCCATCCGGCAAAATCTGGTACAGATAAGTATCCGTGTCAAAATCTTTTTTTCAGCAAGAGAAACCAGTGAATTTTTATAATCCTGAGCGACCATCTGCAAACGGAAAAGATTATCCATAAGGTCAACCGTGTTTTCAGGTTTATACTTTGCGGACTGAAGTTGGGAAATCACTTGCCGGGCAAGTACGGGTATCTGCTCTTCCAATATAAGAGAGTCATTTACAGCTTTCTTTGGGAAGTAAAATTTTTGTGCCTGCAGAAGGTTTACAAAAATTAATGCTAAAAGAATCTTAAATTTCATAAGATGGTGTGTTTATGGTATGTTTTTAGCTGCTTTTGAAAAAGTATCAAATTAACGTATGTTTTTGATAACTGTTTATTAAAATTGTTTACATTTTATCAAACGAAAGTAGTAAATTTTATCATTGTACAGTGAGAAAATTTTCATTGTTATGAAATAAGTATTAACATCCATTAACGCTGTTAAAACTTGCTTAAACAATAAGTTTTTAATATTTTCGTTACCTTATTTAGACTAATTTTCTTATATTAAGAAGAATGAAATCAAAAAAAATACTTTTAGCGGCTGCTGTAATTTATTTCGGAATCTCCGATGCTCAACAGTCTCAATATTTTACCCAGAAAGAAAATTACAGGTTCAATCTAGCCGAAAATCTTTATCAGACCAAAATATACAATGCTTCCCAATACGAATATGCAAGACAATACTTCTACAATCAGAATTTGTCCCGTTCAAAAAAGGAAGCTGCGCAGTTTTTTGATAATGTGATTGGTGTGATTCTTCAGAAAAATCATGCTGAAGAAGGATTAACGGCTTTCATGAAAGAATATCCTGATTCTGCTTATTTTGCTCAGGCTAATCTTCCGCTGGCTGATTATTATTTAGCAAAAAAAGACTTTGACAAAGCACTGGAAACACTTAAGAAAGTGAATCAGTATCAGCTTTCAAAAGAGGAAAATACCCAGTATATTCTGAAGCTTGGATATGCAAAATTCATGATGGGTGATTCCAAAGGAGCTACTGATGCCCTTGAAGAAGCTTATAAAACAGCAGACCAGTCTCAAAAAGGAGATATTGCTTATATGTTGGGGCATTTATATTACAGCAACAGGCAAAATGATAAAGCGTTCCAGTATTTTGATTCTATTAAAGATCAGGATAAATTCTCAAAGCTTGTTCGTCCTTATTATGTACAGATGTACTATAATGATAAGAATTACAATCAGGCTATTACAGAAGGAACAGCTTTGTTAAACGAAAATATTTCAGATTCTTATAAAGCAGAAGTACATAAGATCATCGGGGAGAGTTATTTCATGAAGAATGATTACAGCTCTGCTTACCCACATTTGAAAGATTATCTGAGTGTACAGCAGAATCCATCCGAAAACGATTTGTATGAGATGGGATTTGTGGCAGCACAGCTTAAAAAATACGATGAAGCGGTTTCTTATTACAACCAGCTTCTCAACAGTAATTCTGCTTTAGCACAAAATGCTTACTACCAGTTAGGAAATGCTTATCTGGCTGTAGATAAAAAGCAGGAAGCGCTTTCTGCATTCCGTTCTTCTTACCAGATGGATTATGATGTAAAAGTGAAAAAGCTGGCTCATGAACAGTACGCTAAATTAAGTTACGATATCGGTAACCCGTTTGAAAGTCCTTCGGCGGTGATCCAAAGTTATATCAACGAAAATCAGAATGGTGCCAATGCCACAGAAATGAGATCATTATTGGTGAAATCGTATCTGTATTCCGGAAACTATAAAGAAACGCTGAATGCTATTGACAGGCTGCAGAGTTCTACTCCTGAGATCAACAAAGTAGATCAGGAGGTTTCTTATTTATTAGGGACTGAAGAGTTCAACAAAGGAAATTATGATGAAGCTGAGAAATATTTCTTAAGAAGTCTTGGCTTTAACATCAATAAAGAATTCAACAGCAGAGCTTTATACTGGCTGGCACAGGTATATTACCAGAAAGGAAATTATCCGTCTGCTATTGTTCGATATGAAAAGCTTCTTACTGAAAGCTTCCCTGAAAAACAACAGCTGCCTTACGATTTGGGATATGCCTATTTCAAATCTAAGAAATTTGATCAGGCAGAAACGTACTTCAAACAATATCTTGCCAATCCGAAACCGGAGTTTAAAAACGATGCAGAACTTCGTCTTGCAGATATCCATTATGCCAACAATGATCTGAACGAGGCAATCGCTATCTATGATAAAAATGAAGATGCTACGGATTATACTTTGTATCAGAAAGCAATGGCTTTAGGATTCAAAGGAGATACTCAGGCAAAGATTACTAACCTTAAAAACCTTTTATCCAAATATCCGGACTCTGAATATTACGATGATGCTCAATATGAAATAGGAACAGCATATGCTGCTCAGGATGATTTTGCCAATTCCAATGATTATTTCGGAAAAGTAATTAAAGGTTCTTCTGACAAAGATCTGATCGCGAATGCTTCTATCTACAGAGCGCAGAATTATATTGATCAGAATCAGAATGAAAAAGCACTTTCCGAATTGAAATCTTTGGGCGAGCAGTATAAAAATACAGCTTATGCCCAGAAAGTGGTGCAGGCGGCAAAACCGATCTTCACGAAAAACGGAGATGTTTCAGGATATGAAACTTTCGCAAGAAATATAGGGGTAGATGTAGATGCTGCTGAAATTGATGAGATCAACTTATCTACAGGTAAGCAGTTGTTTGCTAAGAAAGATTATAAAAATGCCATTTCTTACTACGAAAAGTATCTGACACAGAACCCTACAGGTGAAGGATTGTATCAGGCGAAATATGAATTGGGAGAAAGTTACTATCAGACAAATAATTCAACCAAAGCTTTACTTGTTCTTCAGGAAGTGGCTGGAATTCAGAATGATTACCAGGATGACGCACAAACCCGTTTAGCTCAGATCTTTATTGCACAAGGCAATACTGCGGAAGCGAAAAAGTATCTTGAAGGCATTAAAAACTCTTCCAACATCAGCATTAAAAACTATGCGAATGTAGAGCTGATGAAACTGTACGCACAAGAAAATAATTTCTCTGAAGCTGAAAAATTAGCCAACGCAGTTATTGCGAATTCTAAAAACTCAGCGGCCGTTATTGAAACTGCGAAAGTAATCAAAGCAAGAAGTCTGATGAACTCAGGAAAAGATAAAGATGCACAGGCAGCTTATGCTTCTCTTGAAAAATCATCCAATACTTCGGTAGCAGCGGAAGCTTTGTATGCTAAAGCCTATTATCAGAACAAAGGAAAGGCATTTAAGTCTTCTAATGAAACGATCTTCAAGCTGGCTAATAACTATGCTTCGGAAGAATTCTGGGGAGCAAAAGCCCTTGTATTGATGGCGAAAAACTATATCGGTCTGAAGGATAACTATCAGGCAAGTTATACCTGCGATCAGATCATTGCGAACTACAAAGATTTCCCTGAGATCGTAGCAGAAGCTAAAGAAGTTAAAAAACTGATTAAGAAATAATACATGAAGGTGTTTAAAATTGCCCTATATTCTTTTTTGATTTCTACTTCTCTCTGGAGCTGCATTCCGTCGTATATTGCATATCCAAGGGAGTATAACCATGCAAAAGCTGATTTCAAAAAGCAAAAAGCTTTTGTAGTGAACAAGGATCTTGAGGAAGAATTTAAAATTTTAAAACATTCCGACATTTATGAAATTGTAGAAGACAGCAGTTATGCGGCTAAAATAACACTGCACCCGATGAAAACCTATACTCCTCATTGTGGAAACCCAATGATTGGAAGTATGCTTACCGTCGGATTACTGCCTTCCGGATTTCCGTATACTATTTCCTACAGTTATGATATTGCTGAGAACAATACAGCGAAAAATTATCAATACAAATTACAAGTTTATCAAAGCCTTTGGCTGTTTAATATATTCAGACTGGGGAGAACTTTTTCAAAACAGTCGGGCAAAGCTTTATTGGGCAGTTATATGGCTTCCAGTAAATAAAAACCCGTTATATATTTTTTTCAAATAAAGAAAATATGAACAAGAAGATTCAAATATTATCCATATTATTTTTAGGAATTTCGTCAGTGGCGTTTTCCCAGATCAAGGAGGAAAAACTGGTTCTTAACAAAAAGAGGGAACCGGAAGTGAAGAAGATCGAGAAGAAGAAGACTTCTGTGGAAACCATTAAAAATTATCCGCCGGAAGAGAAATCACAGACTCCTGTGAAATATACCATCACGGATGTTCCTGCTGTTTCAGACTTCAAAACGTCAACCATTCAGGGAGAAGATGTAGCTCCAAAATTTGACGGAACCGCTCAGAATAACTATTTCCAGTTCGGAATGGGTAATTACGGGAAAGTTCTGGTAGACGGAAATGTTTCAAAAACCCTTGAAAATAAGCTTGAAGTAGGAGCAGATGTTCACATTCTTTCCACCAATGGTCTTAAAAAAGATTACGATTGGAAATCCGGACAGACTTCAGCCAATGTTGGTGCTTTCTTAAACTCTTACGGAGAAAAGGGGAAGTTCAACCTTAACGCTGAATATGGCTTAGACAGCTATAATTACTACGGAATTTATGCCATGCAGCCTACCGGAGAGCTTGATCTGAAGCAAAAGGTCAATCAGTTTAAAGTAAACGGGTACTATGATTTTTACTCCAATGAAATCTTAAATGATGTAAGAGTAAAATCATCATTCCTGAAAGATCATTTTGATGCTTCAGAAAACCAGGTTTCCATTCTTGCTAACTTCTCCAAGCATGCTGTTGAATTAGGAAAATCTGGAATCAATCTGAATGCTGATCTGGGAGTAGGGTTAGATGCTGTGAAGACAGACTTTGCAATCAGAGATAAAAATTCTTCCAATTTCTTCAATACTAATCTGACTCCGAAAGTGACGTTCAGAAAAGGAGACTCTTATTTGATGCTGGGTTCTTCATTCTCTTTCCTGAATGCTAAGAATTCCAACGATCAGATGGAACAAGTGAAAAACAATAAGACCTACTGGTTTCCACAGGCAGAATTTCAGTTTGCTGCAGCTAATGAATTTAAATTCTATGGAGGGGTAGACGGTGGTCTGAAGCTGAATACGTATGGAGATATGTTACAGACCAATCCATTTATTCTTTCTGACCAGTTTTTAAAGCCTACAGAGACGAAATATCATTTTTATGTAGGATTGAGAGGGGACATTGATGAAACGCTGAAATATGACTTCTCTGCAGGGTACGGAAAAATGAGAGATATTATGTTCTTTAAGGCTAACGGTCTTTTCGATAACAATTCTGTTAATCGTTCTGCGTACAATTTCGCCAATACATTCTCTGCGGTTTATGATGACGGTAATGTAAGCGATATCAAAGGAAGTGTACAGTATTTCCCATTGGCCAACCTTATTATCGATGGAGAATTAAGGTTCACAAAGTACGATCTGAAGACTTACGACAATATTTATAACGTTCCTTTGTTCAATGCGAGCATCGGAGCTAAATATACGATGCTTGACAAGAAATTATTGCTTGGATTCAAAGGGATCTTTGCAAGTGACAGAACTACAAACTCTTATGCAATTGAAGCATTAGGCGCTCCGAACGTAATTTATCAGTCTACGGAGAATACAAATGATAAAGTTGGCGGGTATGCTGATTTAAATCTTTCCGCAGAGTATAAAATTCACAAAAATTTCAGTATTTTCGCACTCGGAAATAATCTTCTGAGTTCAAAATACCAGACGTACAAAGGCTACAAAGTCTTAGGTGCACAGATTCTGGGAGGCGTGAAAATTACTTTCTAAAACATAAAAGGCAATGATGATAAGTAATCAGGTATTACTCATTACTTATCATTTATTACTTATCAATACGGCTGCATAGTTTAATGGATAGAACTTCGGATTTCGGCTCCGACAGTGAGGGTTCGAATCCTTCTGCGGTCACAAAGCTCCTTTTTAGGAGCTTTTTTATTATATCACCTCGAGAATAGTCTTTTCGTCTGATGAAACAGATACTTTTACAAAACCACTAAATTCATCTTCAATTGCGTTTTGTATTATTAATGCTAAATCTTTCTCTTGATGTATATGTGATAAAATATCAAACTCATGAGTTATTGTTTTTAATTGTTAAGAAGCCAATATACAGACAGTTTGAACTGATCTATCTTACGGTTTCCCGTAGAGTGATAGCAATAAGTGATTTTACATACCACATCACTGGTTTGTGAAATTTTTTTTACGTATCTTTAAATTGTTCGATTTATTTTTAATTTCGGATTATATGTATTCAACCTCCTGCTGTAATGGGAGGTTTTTATTTAAAATATACCACAAAATGGCAGATTTCTTTAAACAGTGATATTATTGGCATAAGCGTTGTTAATGATAATAGAAGTTTTTAAGGTAAATTTTATTTAACACCGAATCATTTAACTTATAATTCATTTTTTACTTTCTCCTCCTGGTTCGCCGGGAGGTTTTTGTTTGTATCCTATAAAAACCAATTTTTAAAATTTATCGTATATCAAGATGCAGCTCATTTTTTTGAGTTTTCATGGTTATTAGTTTTTATCCCCGGAATTATCTGGGGATTTTTTGTGGGGGGCAAATTCTGTCTTATAAAGGATTTTAGTTTATTGTAGAAAGATTTATATGAAATATATTAATATTTATTATCATATTTGATTAAAAATATATCTGATTTTGTAAAACGGAACGGTGAATTGTACATATGGTTCTGGAAACTTTTTTTGTATACTGCGAGAGGTTTGTGAACTATGAACTCAACGGAATTGAACCTGATAATAGGCGATGGAGAAAAGGGCGTTGTGTCATGGAAATACGGTTGAAGTTTTATAGTAAATGATCGGTAAGAATGTAACTGATTTTTTGAGAAAATCAAACAGAATTGATGAGTCACAGTGATTCCTTATTCAGAAAGAAAATCCATTTCCAAAAAGAGAATATTTAGCAGTGACAAAATGGATATTAAAGAGTTTAAAAGATTGATTTCCGGAATGACTGAACAACTGGCACATCAACTCCGCCAGGAAAGATCGTTATCTGCTATGGTAGTTGTGAATATCAGATATGCCAATTTTGATACAGAAACGAAATAATGTTATGTAGCCTATACATCTGCAGATCATCCATAACTTTTCATTTATATTTCACTATTTACAGAATTATGTAGTTTTAAAACTACATAGATAGGATGCAATACTACATATATGGTAATTTATTTTTACACAGTAAGCTTATTTTTTTGTTTTCTCTGTTTTAAATTTGCACTATCAAAATGAATGAGTTTAATTCTTGAAAACAAGAGAACCATTAATTCAGTAATAAAAATGCAAATAGAAGAAAAGTAAAATATATTTAAACTCTTAAAAAATAGTAACAGAAGCCATCCGTAGAACACTACATCTATCTAAAATTACACGGCCTTTATAAAGATTTTAATTCCACTTTTTTGTTTATTCTTAAACAAAGAATCTAGTTTTTTCTTATTCCATTTCAACATAAAGGTGTGTTGATCAGTTTTGTGCTGGTATTGGCCAGGTTTAATTGGATTTACTTAACAGTCCTATATTTTTCACTTCAAAAGTTTAAACACTAAAATTAAAGCAATGAAAAAAAATTTAACAACTTTATTAACTGCAGCCCTATTGGTAGCCTCTTCTGGCATTTTTGCACAGAAAACAGGGGTAGGGATTAACACTACAGCACCTAATTCCACATTGGATGTCAATGGAAAACTAGGAAATACTGATATTGACGGACTTCAGGCACCAAGACTTACCCGCGCACAGCTTTCTGCTAAAGGAGATACTCTTTACGGAACCAATCAAAAAGGAACATTGATATACATAACAGATATTTCAGCTGGTGATAATACAGGACCCAGGCTTAATATCGACAGTATTGGGTATTACTATTTTGATGGTACAGCATGGCAAAAACTGATCTATAATAATATTTATAATGCAGATGGTACTCTTACCAATACCAGAACGGTTACTCAGGATGGAAAGGATCTGATATTCGTGAATCAACAAACTACAACCATTAATAATAGTGCCGGCGTTGGTATAGTGCAGGATTCTGGTATAGGAACAAGATCTTCAATGGGGTTTTCCAATAACGGAAATTATTCTTTATTTATCTATTGTGATACCAATTCGGCAGCACAGATGCTAGCTACCGGAAAAAGTACATCCCTTTCTTTAGGAACCAGCAGTACACATGTTCCTACCGGAATAGATTTTATAACAACATCGGCTGGAGATGCTTTAGGCCAGGTACGAATGCATATTTCGCCAGCAGGGAATATTAGAGCAATTAATAATCTGGCAGTAGGGCATGGTACGGAACCTGCTTTTGGTTCAGAAAAATTAAATGTAAACGGAAGTATTAAAACTGCTACAGCTACTTATCCTGATTATGTATTTGAAGAATATTATACTGGGAAATCTTTACTGAATTCTAAATATAAATTTTTGAATATTTATGATACTGAAAAATTTATCAAAGAGAACAATCATTTACCTGGTGTAACTTCTATTAATGATTTAGCAAAAACGGAAAATGGCCTTTATTCATTTAATTTATCAGAGCTTTCAACCCAGACTCTGGAGAAGGTAGAAGAACTTTATTTGCATGTTATAAAGCAGCAAGCACAGATTGACTCTCAAAGAGGACAAATTAATGAACTAATTAACCTGACCCAACAATTACAAAAGAAAACTAAATGAAAAAAACATTTGTAACAATTGCTATAATAACTTTACTATTCTGATAGAATACAGGATATTAAAAAAAACGGAATACCTATTCCGTTTTTTTTATACCCTCAATGTTATTCCTCAGCAGGTCTTTTTTGACAAACCTTAATATTGGGCGCTTATCTAGGCTTATGTATCTTGTTTTTATCTCCTAACCTTACCAGATCAACGGTGTTTTTAATATTCAGTTTTTTATAAATTCTCGATTTGTAAGTACTTACAGTAGAAAGATGAAGATTTAACTCATTCGATATTTCAATATTTCCATAACCTTTAGCCAGCAGATCAAATATTTCCTTTTCTCTTTCGGATAAAGTTTCCAGTGGATTAATGGGAGTATCTTTTTTAGCTGATAAAACCAGCTTTTTTACAATATCCTGAGAGTAATACGTTCCGGTTTCAAATATTTGCTGAACTGCCTCAAGGATATTGTTTTCATCCGATAGTTTATTAATATATCCATCAGCTCCCTCAATGATATACTGTACAGCAATATCATCGTCATATACTGAAAAAACAAGGATTTTGAGATTGGGTTGTATTATTTTTATTTCATCAATCATATTCAAATATTTGCTTTCCGGCATATTGATATCTAAGATGAGCAGGTCAAACAACTCTGCGCATAGTTTTTCTGTGAGTTCAGTATAGGATTCTGCACAGGAAATTGTTACATCTTTGTAGTGAGATTCAAGAATTAGGGTAGTACCTAATCTTACCACGAAGTGATCATCTGCAATAATAATTTTTCTAGTCATTTTTTGTTTTTTAATTTAATTCATATTATCGTTCCGTTGGGTGTATTATTTTTAAATTCAATTTTACCATTGATCCTCATGAGAAGCTGTAGAATAATAGGCAGTCCTAAACTGTGTTTTTGTAAAATAAGTTTTTCATAATAGGTCATTTGTTCTTTGTTTATTCATTTCCGTGTATCTTTTAGCTTCAGAAAAAATTCCTGCTATCTTCAATAGTAGAAAGTTCTATGATTCCATTAGTGGTGTTTTTAACCACATTGTCTATGAGATTATGGATAGTAACAGCAAACATTTTTTGATTGTTTTTTGTGCGAGTTGGATCTTTAATATTGTTGATAATAAGAGGATTTTGCTCTTTAGCTGTAACCTTAGAAAAAGCTTTTTTAGCTTCTATTACCTCATAAATGTTATAAATTTCAGCGTATTCCTTTAGTGGTTTCATAAAATTGTAAAAATCTACAGAAGATGTGTAGAAACTTTCGAAATATTTCTTTTGTATGCAATGATCATGTTCGTCAGTTTCATAGAGCTTTTGTGCTGTAATGGATAATTTTATGGGAGTAATAGTAATAATATCATGACATATTGTCTCCAATATTTTTTTCTGCCGCAAACTCTCTTTTCGGAACTGTTCCTTGGTATATTCATGTTTTGAAAATGTTTTTGATATTTTCCGGCTTCTTATTGCAATAATTTCTTCAAGTTCCTTTATGTGGACTATTTTTTTATCAAAATAAATGAAGACGTCTTTATGATCTGTTTTTTCCTGAGTTCCATTTTCTACAAATAATCCATACAACTTGATTTCATGTAATGCTGTTTTTGTGCAATTGTTCTGATGATTTACAGTGCTTACATTTCTTTTGCTAAGTAAAACAATGGTTTCTGTATAAGCCGTAAAATCATAAATAGAATCTTTTTCAATATTTCCAAAAAATGCAGAAAACCTCTTATTTTTAAGCTTAAAATGATTATAGGTTACAAAATTATTTCCATCATGGCGTACTAAGCCGCTTTCCGTACTCAGCCATATAAATCCGTATTTATCTTTAATGATATCTTTTACACTATTCTTGGGAAGTCCATTATCTGTGTCATACCATACAGAAGCTGCTTCTTGGCTATAGCAAAGTTGTATCCATAATAGGAATAGCAATATGAATGCTTTAAAAGACATTGGTATAAATTAAAGTAGTTGATGCATTTGTGTTTACTCCGTTCAATTAATATAAATGTAGTAAAAATTATTCATTGTTTAAAGAATTAAATGACATTTATAAACTACATGCGGTTAGATTAAAAATGACAACGTTAGTAATGTATCTTTACAGTAATTATTTTATGTTTTGTCAATGTTATCAGATATTTGCAGTATGAAATTATTACTTTCTTTTAGTGATTTAAGTTTATCATTTATTCATGTAATTTAAAGTAAAATTTTAATTTTATTTCACTTATTTGTGATTTTAATTCGCTTGTTTAATTAAAACAGCAAGTTTATATGATTAAATTTTGGGTTAGAATAAATTGATCCTAAATAAAGAAAAGATGAACAGTAAGTATATAAGTATGAAGAAGAATGGGTATGATTAAGATCGCAAAAAGCACACTACATATACCAGACTGTATTTTTTGCACAAACCGGAAGTATAGGGATCAATATAATATTATTTCTAAAAACATTCCGTATAAACAGACAGTCACCTGTTAGAGATCTGCCGATTATTGCTGCTAAACTTCTAGAGTTGCTGCCATAAATGCAGAAAAATTTAAACCCTTTGATCCAAACGATTTTATTGTACGCAAGTTTGATAGTGTAGAATTGTTATATGGACTAGAAAATGTACATCAGGACAAAATCTTACCAACCCGGTTTTTATACAAAATTGAAGGGTACAGTCCAAAGGATATAGTTATTAGATGAATTAAGATTTTTAATTACAGTTTCGAATTCGTAGCATGACACTTTCCGCCATTTGGTTTTAAAAATATACAGATAGGATATAAATAAGAATAGAAAATTTTAATAATTGAATGTTAATGAAAATAAATAATAAAAAAAGAGTAAGTCAATATATGATTTCTCAGTTAATTATATTGGCGTTGCTTTTATTGACTATTACTATTCACATGTATTTGGGGTACAATTCAGTTTTAGTAATTTTATTCGTAATAGCATTACTTGTATATGGACGGTTAAAAAACCAGTTTATATTCGAATATGAGAATTCAGGACATGTGATTTCCATTAAAAGTTATCAATGGTTTTCAGGTGGGAAAAAATATCAGGTCTTTGAAATGCCACAAAAAAAAATTGTAAGGATAGAAATAAAGGAAAGGACTTTTCGTAAATATTTAATAATTCTTTTTTCAAATTCTTCAGGCAGGATATTAAGAAGAAATATTGATATTACTTTTTGTAGTGAGAATGAAACTCAGCAGCTTTTAGGAGATATATCCAACAATTTAGTAAAAGAAAAATCAGGAACTTATTTCTTATAAAAGTAAAAGATTTTGCTTTTTGAATACAGATAAATTTTGAAAACGGAAAATTTCAAAGATATTCATATTGGTGCTTTGGTATATGAGCATGTAAATGAACAAGATATTGATATGAGCAGAATTTGTAGATTATTACATTCAACAGAAAATGAGATGCTGGAAATGTATTCTATGATATCATTGGATGTGGATATACTTCTAAAATGATCAAAACTATTGAGATATGATTTTTTTTCTCTATCCCACCCATTTTATCCTGTACCCTCCGGTCGCCAGACACAATAAAAATGAAGGGAGGTCAAAACTACCTCAGTTCCGGAAAAGTTTATAAACAAAGGAAATGATAGACTATATACTGAAGATCTTGAAAGATAAAAAGAAGACTCCTGTAGAAATCATGGATCATTACAGGATTCCCAAATCAACATTGAATAAATGGAAAAGCAAGAACAGATAATAAATACAGGACCTGATTATAAAAGGATTTATCACGATTTTATAGAGTCTAAATGCCCGGATAAATTGAAATATGTAAAGCGATATCTATCAAAAGAAATAATGTCTTTATCTGATATTTTGAAAGTTAATAATATTATATTTTATGATAGATTATCTGAAAATCAAAAATTCAAATCCTATGATAAACAAACTATTTTTGAAATTCTTGATTATCAAAAGAGGTATAAATTAAGTAATAGTCAGTTAGCCAGACATTTTAAATTAAGCAGAAATACCATTGCAAAGTGGAAGCGTATATTTTAAACGAATTATATTAGGTAGATTTACCTTGTTTTTATCTAAGTTTTAAACAGTATCTCCAGCAATATTTATTATTAATTTCCACGGCATGGAAAAAATTAATAGCTTTAGTACTCTTATTTACAGACATTAAATTTACAGGTAATATGTTTGACTTCAAACATTCCTTTTTTAAAACTTAATAAGATTAATGATTAAATATTACATAGAAATTGTAGCGATTCCTAAAAATTGAAAAATGCAAAACTTAGAAGACACTATCCCACAAAGTGTGTAAGTTAAAAAGTCAGGGCTTGGATTTTATAATCTGAGCCTTTCTTCAAAAATAAGCATAAACTGGTTAAGAACAATACCCCAATTTTGAATTGGCATTGTCCATTTTTTAGTAGCTTCTTTTAAAGCGAGATACACTGATTTCATGACGGCATCATCTGTAGGAAAAGACATTTTGTTTTTGGTGTATTTTCTGATTTTTCCGTTGAG